>SHXX01000078.1 GCA_009693165.1 Chloroflexota bacterium | reverse complement strand
GCGGGGTGCAGTGAACCATGCGCCAGACCGGATGGTGCCCGTTCTCAACGCAACAGGACCGGGTGCGTGTCCCTGCATCCCTCCGCTTGGGAGTGCAGGCTCCATGCCAATGCGTCTCCTTGGTCACGCACCCTAGCACGTGTGAGAAAGCTGTGCGTCCCGAGAGTTGCCGGCAACCGGTTTTGCACACCGGAGACGCCAAGCTTCATACTGACCGCCATGCAGGATCGCGTGGCCGGACCGCAGTGCGCGCCCGGGGCCTCCCGGACGGCATGGGTGAATGATTGCTGGCCGGCCCGGTTCCGGATCAACACCAGGGCAGCGGGACGCCCTGCCAGATCAGGGTGCATCCCCAGACAACCGACCGGTCCGGCGACGTATCACCCGGACACTCAGGCAGTCTCCGGCTCAGTTTCCGATGCATCCGGCAAACCCGGTAACTCGTCATCGGCGGTCATGCGGGTGTAGGCAGGATCAAGGCCCGGGACAATCGGGGTGAGGACATCCACCATCGACTGGTACGCCCCATGGAGCCACTCTTGAACCAGAGGCCAGTCCCTCTCGGCAAGGGGCGAGACCGAACCGGTCAGCACAATCTGGCTTGACAGGTTCTCTGGCAACTCCCGCCACTCCACCGACCCGAGTTTTCCGAGCGCATCGTTGATGGTCGCGGCGTGCCGGTCTTCCAGTTCGCGGAAGTTACTCTTGTGGACGGGTCCGGACAGGATCAGCCTGATCACACTTTTCCCATCGCGATTGCGCATCGCAATCTGCACCTGGATGCCCGGTCTCCTGAAGGGAAAAAGGTCCTTCCAGTACTGTGATTGCACCTGGCCAAACCGGATCGGGGGTGATTGGCCCTCGACGTACCGCTTGAACTCGGTCCAGAACCGCTCCAAGTCGGTAGACGCAGGTGGGGTCCGCCGGACGTCCGGCCGACACACGACGTTGAACTTCGGTGCAATGGGTGAGGAACCGATCCGCCAGAGTTCGACTTCGAGGGCGAAGAATTCCACGTCTTTGTTCGTATTCGCGTTCAGCCAATCGATGGCCTTCCGGTGCTCAGTATTGAACCGCTGAGCGATCCAGACCATCACCTGGCCACCAAGGCCACCGGTGTACGTCAGCAGTTGCCCGAGATGCAAGTGATCGGTTGGCGACAGTTGGTTCTCGACCACCACGACCCGCCCCTGGTCATCGCGGCAGACGAGGTCGGCTCGAAAGGGTCCAACCTCCTGTTCCGTGCCCTCGACCGTCAATGAAAGGTCCAACGCGCTTTCCAGCAGGGCGAGGTTGTCATTTTGTGCCATCCAGTGCGTGAAGTCTCCCGCCTCCCGCCTCCAGATGGTGCGCAGATCAGTGACCGGGGTCAGGCGTCCGAGCAATTCGTGGGGGGCACGCTCCGGCGATTCCGGGGTTGTCATCGGACAGGTTCCATCCTTCCAGCGCTGGCGGTACCGCACAGGTCCTGCACGGTTAGAAGTGCGGCCACAGCGTACACTGGAGCAAGGGCAAGCCCGACAGGCGGATGTTCACGTGACGGTGGTCGCCCGGGGGATTGAGACTGCTGGACATGCGTAGGAGCCCAAATGCGTCTCGAAGAACTGGTGCCTGGTGCGGTCGTTCGGGGGCTTGTCCACGGAAGCCTTGCGACGGTCACCGCGTGCAAGTGGTACGGCGACGCGGTCGTCGACCTGACCTACCGGGATGCCGACGGCTCCGTGGCGTCCGCACTGCTTTACCGTGATGACGAGGTACGCCTCCAGCCGGTCACCCAGGGACGGCCGTGGGCGTTCGATGGCGATGGCGCGACCTTCCGGCTGGTCTCCGAGGCGCACCGCATCCGCCTTGCCCACCTCTTCGACCCCCTGCTTGCCGTCCACACGTCACTGGTCGATCCCCTTCCCCACCAGCTGACCGCCGTCTACGAGCGGATGCTGCCGGTGCAGCCACTCCGCTTCCTCCTTGCGGACGATCCCGGGTCCGGCAAGACCATCATGGCGGGGCTGCTCATCAAGGAACTCATCGCGCGTGCGGATGTCAAGCGCTGCCTCGTCGTCTGCCCCGGCAGCCTTGCCGAACAGTGGCAGGACGAGATGCGCGACAAGTTCCACCTGTCCTTCGAGATCGTCACCAACGACAACCTCGAGTCGGCCGGAACCGGGAACTGGTTCATCGAACACGATCTCGTCATCGCCCGCCTCGACAAGCTCTCCCGCAATCCCGATGTGCAGGCCAAGCTCAGGATGCCCGGTGCGGCCTGGGACCTGGTGATCTTCGACGAGGCCCACAAGCTGTCCGCATCCGTGTTCGGGGGCGAGGTCAAGTACACCAAGCGCTACCACCTGGCCGAGCTCCTTGGCGGGCTGACCCGCCACCTGCTCCTGATGACCGCCACGCCCCACAACGGCAAGGACCAGGACTTCCAGCTCTTCCTTCGCCTGCTCGATAGTGACCGGTTCGAGGGTGCGTTCCGGGACGGGCTCCGCATTGCCGACGCCGATGACCTCATGCGCCGGGTGGTCAAGGAGCAGCTTCTGACCTTCGAGGGCAAGCCCCTCTTCCCCGAACGACGTGCCTACACGGTCACCTACGACCTGTCCGACCGTGGCGCCGAGCTCTATGCCCAGGTCACCAAATACGTGCGCGAGGAGTTCGACCGCGCCGAAGCCCTTCGTCAGGACCGCCGTTCCGGGACGGTCGGGTTCGCCCTCACCATCTTGCAAAGACGGCTCGCGTCGTCCCCGGAGGCCATCTACCAGTCACTCCGGCGGCGCAAGGAACGGCTCGAAGCAAAACTCCGTGAGGAGCAGGTCGTCCAGCGGGGCAGTGGCTCACGCATTGCCGGAGCCGGTCCGGAGATGGACGACGAGGACATCGACGATCTTGAGGACGCCCCCGGCGACGAGTACGAGGCGCGTTCCGGCCAGATTGCCGATGAGGCGTCGGCGGCACGCACGATCGAGGAACTCCGGCAGGAGATCTCAACCCTGCGCCGCCTTGAGACGCTCGCGGCCGAGGTCCGGCGCGATGGGGATGACCGCAAGTGGCACGAACTCCGCAGCGTCCTTGAGCAGGTCTTCACTGCCGAGGGCGTCGCCCGGCAGGTTGCCGAAGGGCGGACGGCCTATGCCGACCTCCCGCCGCCGGCCGCATCGCCCCACCAGAAGCTTGTCATCTTCACCGAGCACCGCGACACGCTCACCTACCTCGAGCGCCAGATCCGCACCCTGCTCGGACGGCCCGAAGCCATCCGGTGCATCCACGGGGGGATGGGACGCGAGGAACGGCTCAAGGCGCAGGATGCCTTCAAGTTCGACCCGTCGGTCCAGATCCTCATCGCCACCGACGCCGCCGGGGAGGGCATCAACCTGCAGCGTGCCCACCTCATGGTCAACTACGACCTGCCCTGGAACCCCAACCGCCTTGAGCAGCGGTTCGGGCGCATCCACCGGATCGGCCAGCGCGAGGTCTGCCACCTCTGGAACCTCGTCGCCGGCGAGACCCGCGAGGGCGACGTCTACCGTCGCTTGCTCGAGAAGCTCGAGGAGGCACGCCAGGCCCTTGGCGGACAGGTGTTCGATGTCCTCGGAAAGCTCGAGTTCGAGGATGGCACCACCGTCCGTCCCTTGCGTGACCTCCTGCTGGAGGCGATCCGCTACGGGGACCGGCCGGATGTCCGGGCCCGTCTCACCATCGTCGTCGAGAATGGGGTCGACGTCGAGCGGTTGCGGTCACTGGTCCAGCGGCGGGCAATATCCGAGGACGCACTCGATGCCAGGGTCATCCATCGGCTCAGGGAGGACATGGCCCGCGCCGAGCTGAGGCGCCTCCAACCCCACTACATCGGCGACTTCTTCCTGGAGGCCTTCGCCCGCCTGGGTGGTCGCGCAAGAAAGCGCGAGCCCGGTCGCTACCAGATCACCCACGTCCCGCAAGCGATCCGCGCCCGAGACCGTGCCATCGGTGCCGGGCAGACCGTCCAGTCGCAATATGAACGGATCGCGTTCGACAAGGCCTGCCTGACCGGCGACGGCCTGGTCCCTGCGGCGTTCGTCTGTCCCGGCAACGGCCTGCTTGATGCCACCATCGATCTCGTCATCGAGCAGCACCGTGACCTGCTTCGCCAGGGAACCGTCCTCATCGACAACCGTGATGACGGCACCGAAGTGCGGGTGCTGGTTGCGCTGGAACACGCCGTCGAGGACGGCACGACCACCCCGTCTGGCGGATCCCGTGAAGTCTCCAGGCGTCTCCTCTACGTCGAACTGACGCGTGATGGCACCGCATTCGCCCTGCCGTACGCGCCGTACCTCGACTACCGTGCGCTCACCGCGGACGACCCATCCATCGAGGCGATCCTTGCCGATGATGCCTGCACATGGATCGACCGGACCATCGAGGAACGGGCAATGTTCCACGCCATCTCCACCGTCGTTCCCGGTCACCTCGACGAGGTCAGGACGCGCCGGCACCACCAGGTCGGCCGGACCCGGGCGGCCGTCCACGAGCGCCTGACCCGGGAGATCACGTACTGGGACCACCGTGCCGCCCAGTTGCTCGAGGGCGAACGTGCCGGCAAGCCGAATGCCCGTCTCAACAGCCAGGAGGCGTCCCGACGGGCCGGAGACCTGCAAACCCGCATGGCGGCACGCATGGAGGATCTTGAGCGTCAGCATCGCATCACCGCCCGGCCCCCCGTCATCCGCGGCGGCGTCGTCGTCGTACCCGCGGGACTGCTCCGCCTCATGCGGGGCGAGCACTCCCAGTCACCATCGATGCCGGTTGATACGCAGGTCAACGCCGCCCGTGCCCGGCTGGCCGTCATGGACGCCGAACGCGCCCTGGGCTACCAACCGGCCGACCGCGAGTTCGAGCGGCTTGGGTACGACATCGAAAGCCGTGACCCGGCGACCGGCGACCTCCGGTTCATCGAGGTCAAGGGGCGGGTCACCGGCGCCGACTCGGTCGTCGTGACCCGCAACGAGATCCTCTTCGCCCTCAACTGCCCCGAGACGTTCATCCTCGCGATCGTGGAGATTGCCCCTGGCGGCGATACGGTGCGGTACGTGCGCAAGCCATTCACGCGTGAACCGGACTTCGGGGCCACCACGGTGACGTATGCCATGGACGACCTCCTGGCGCGCGCGACGCCACCGGGGTAAATGGCGTGCCACCGGCATTGCACGTCCGTGCCCCCGGCGCGCTGGCTCCATCACCTTTCAGCCCGACCGCATGCCCTATGCTGTCTCCCGTGCTGCAGATGCACGGTACCGGTGGCCTTCCACATCAGCTTCCTTGAATGCAAACAGGATCGAACGTACGATGCCCGTTGCCATACATGAACATGGACAGGTGTACACGGAGGCTGGCCGGCTTGCAGTCCGCATGGTGACGGCCACCCTGAACAACAGCCGTGATCCGTGGACCCTCTTCCTGGGCGCCTGCCTCGATGAGGTGCCGGACCAGATTGCTAGCTCGATCCCCATCCTGGTGGCCGGACCGAACGGCATCACTGTCATCGATGTCCGGCGTGGTGACAAAGGGTTTGTCGAAGAGGCCACTGGCGCCTTGGAAGTCGCGGCCGTGCGCACCAAGTCCAAGGCCGACCGCGTCCGTGCAATCCTGACCCGGGCCGGTCTCCAGGTGACGGTACGTGCGGTCCTCGCAGTGAATGCCGACGTGAACTGGCAGATGCAGGCACGGCCCAGTGGCGTCCGTGTCGTCACGGTTACCCGCCTCGGGACAGTGGTCACCTCGGCCGGGAACGCGCGTCCAACCGAGGACGAGATGGCGAGCGCGTGCGAAGCCATCGAAACGGCGCTCACTGACGCCACCGATCTCATCGGTCTTGGCATCATCCGCGCGCTTCGTCCAGAAGATCAGTCCGGGTTGCCGTTCCACGCCACCTACCGGGCCACACACGAGAACGCCGGCAACGTCATTCTCCACCTCCACGACCTCACCGCCGGGAACCGTGACGAACTCATCCGAGTTGCCCGGAGGGGCTTCGATGTCATCCACGACCTTTCGCCCAATCCCAGCATCCCGGAAGCTGCCGAGCGGTTCCAGGTCTATCCGGATGCCGACGGCGACCTCGCGTTCTTCGCGGTCCGTGATGACAACTACCCCACCATCTCCGAACAATCTGCCGATCCGGACTGGAACATCGTCCACCGAGTGCTTTTCGCGATCAAGGCGCTGAACGTCCTGCATGCGTTGCACCATCCGTACGAGACCGGCATCCGGGAACTGATCCTGCGCGACATCAGTCCCCGGACGGTCTGCGTCGCCCTTGACAATGAACCCTACTTCTCGCGGTTCCGGTTCGCCCGGGTCGACACACGGGCAACGATCGGCAGGCACGCCGCCACGCAGTGGCACCCGGACGAGTTCACCGCACCCGAGGTTGCCGAGGTCGGCCTTGGGGCTGCGACCTTCGCCTCGGATGTCTTCAGTCTCAGTGCATCCCTGATCGCCATCCTTGACATTCCGCGGGAGGACGGGGTGGCCGAGTCCCCGCTTGCCGGCATCGCGCGGGACATCCTGCGTGCCGGCATGGCCGATGAGGAAGCCGAACGGCCGGGGGCACAGGAACTCGCCGGCCGCCTGAATGCCGTTTTCGATGACGACGATGACGTCGACCCCGGAATGGACGATGACGATTTCCAATCGATCGGTCTCGGCAACGGCGAGTACGTGATGGTCAGGACACTCGGGCAGGGGGGAATCAACACGGCCTGGCTTGTCCGCGAACAGTTCGATGATGACGACCCGGAACCGCCCGCCGACGACAGTGACTGCCTGGTCGGCAAGATCGTGCTCAACCCGGACGATGCCATCAAGGTCAGCAAGGCGCACCGCATGGTGCGCCCGTTCTCCACCCGTTCGATCCACCTTGCGACGGTCTTCGAGGCGACCCCCACGTGGTCACCCGGTTCGCCCGCGGCAATCATCGAGTATGTCAGGGGCAAGTCGCTGCGCCAGGAGGCCCCCTTTTTCCGGAATGACCATGGGAACTCGGATCCCGACCGCTTCGTGCGGACGTGCTTCGACTGGTTCGTCCAGACACTCGAAGGGGTCTCGTACCTCCATCGCGGGAACCTCGTCCACGGCGACATCAGTCCCGACAACCTGATGCTTCGGGACGGATCGATCGTCATCATCGACTACGACACCGTGACGCGCCCGGACCGTGTCTGTGGGTTCCTCCGACCAGACTACGCCAGTCCCAGACGCCTGCAGGGCGGTCCGTCCACGAAGGCCGATGATGTGTACGCCGGGGCCGCGTCAATCTTCGAGTGCCTGACCGGGAACCCGCCGTTCCTCCAGAACAACCGGGACAGTCGGCGAACGGGGTTGGCGTGGCCGGCCACCCTGCCGTTCGACAGCGTCCCCACGTTCCGTGAACTCCGTCGTGTCCTCGACCTGGCAACGCACCCGGAGGTGTCCGTCAGGTACGCCGACGCGTACATCGCCCTCATGGATATCAACCCCTCCCTGGCAAGCGCCGCGTCATGACCGGTGGTTCGACACTCCCGACATCGGCGCAATCCTGTACTATGCAATACATGAAGGCACGGCCATGCGTCGCAAGTTGATCGAGGTGTACCTCCCAGTCGGTGCGATCGGTGAGGCGAGTGCCTCCGAGATGACCCAGAAGGCCGGGCACCCGGGCCAGCTGCACCAGTACTGGGCGCGTCGCCCGCTTTCCCTCGCCCGTGCAGTGCTCTTTGCCCAGTTGGTCGACGACCCGTCAGCAGATCCCGGACGATTCCCCACCGTGGAAGCGCAGGAAACCGAACGGCGACGCCTCGTGATCCTGACCGAGTCACTCGCCAGATGGGACCGTACCGGCGACGCTTCCGTCATCCGGGAAGCGCAAGCGGAGATCAGCCGGGCATCGGCGACCGGACAGCTCCCGGTGTTCCACGACCCCTTCGCCGGGTCGGGTGCGATCGCGATCGAGGCGCAACGCCTCGGCCTGGACACGCACGCGAGCGACCTCAACCCCCTTGCCGGCCTCATCTCAACCGTCTCACTCATGTTCGCCTCCCGGTTCACTGAGGCCAGACCGGTCGGTGTACCGGGAGAAGGAGACAGTGTCACCGGCGTTGAGGCCTTGATACAGGATCTGCGCCACTACGGGTCCGTCCTCGAGGAACGCGCCCGGCTGCGGTTGGCCCACCTGTACCCACTGGTTGCCGTGCCCCACGGCACCGGCCGGACGACTTTGGATGACGTCGCTGGATCGTCCCTGCCCGTGATCGCCTGGGTCTGGGTACGCACCGTCCCAAGCCCGAACCCGGCATTCGCCCACGTACCGGTTCCCCTGGCCTCGACGTTCGTCATCGCGTCACGCCCAGGCCAGGAAGCCAACATGTCCATCAACACGTCTGGGGACACCTGGACCGCCACGGTCAATGATGGCCCGCCTCCAGACCGGCGGGTGGCCGAACGGGGGACCCGTCTCGACCGGGGCGGGTTCCAGTGCATCCTGTCAGGCGCACCAATCCCGTTCGGGTACATCGACGAAGCGGGACGGGCTGGACGCCTCGGGGCACGCCTCGTGGCCGTCGTCGCCGAACATCCCAAGGACGGCCACGTCTACCTAACCCCGGATGATGGACAGGACCGGGCTGCTGCTGCTGCCGTCCGTCCCGAAGGCCTGCCCGGCGTCGAGGTGGGGGCCTCGTTCGGGAGCGGGTCGGGGAAGACCCGGACCTACGGACTGGAAACCGTCGGCGACCTCCTTTCGGACCGTCAGGCTGAAACGGCCGCCCTCCTCTGCGAGCTTGTGGGCGAAGTCCGCATGCAGGTGATGTCCGACGCGACACGGGTCGGCAGAGAAGAGGATCCGCGCCCGTTCTCCCTTGGAGGAACTGGCGCCGTGGCCCATGCCGATGCGGTAGCTACGCTCCTGGGACTGGCGGTCACCCGCGCCATCGCCATCGGGAACAGCCTGTCCCGGTGGCACCCGGTCCGCGTCCGGGTGCAGGATCCCTTCACCACCCAAGCACTGGCGATGTCATGGGACTTT
The DNA here is from genome assembly GCA_009693165.1 of Chloroflexota bacterium. Classification (GTDB taxonomy): domain Bacteria; phylum Chloroflexota; class UBA11872; order UBA12225; family UBA12225; genus UBA12225. The sequence continues at coordinate 996 of SHXX01000078.1, read as the reverse complement.
GCCGAGGTCAATCCCTTCGTCTCCCGCGCCGCCGGGTTGCGCCGGGCAATCACGCAGGTCGCATCGGGCCTGCAGAACCTCCCACCGGGGAGCGGCCATGCCTATCTCGCCGATGCCCGGTCTCCAGATGGACCGTCACCCGCAATCATCGCTACCGACCCTCCGTATTACGACAACGTCCGCTACGCCGACCTCAGCGATTTCTTCTACGGATGGTTGCGGGTGATGCTGCGCGACATCCATCCGGACCTCTTCCGCACCGTGGCGACGCCACGCACCGATGAACTGGTGGTCGGCGGCGACCCGTCCCGAACCGTCGGGAAAGCCGGCGGGGCGGTGGACACCTACGAGAACGGCATGACGGAAGCCTTTCGGGCCATCGCGCACCGTGCCGACCCGGCATTCCCGATGACCTTCATCACGACCTTGCGCCCGGCCCCAGCCCAGTTGCCCGGAACGATGCCATCTTCTGGTTCCACGGGCATGCTCGGCATGCTTGCCGGAGCTGGATTGATGGTAAGCGCGACGTGGCCGTTACGCACCGACCCACCCGGCCTCGTCCGGCGTGCCGGCACCGACGACCGGCCCTCCCCGGCGGTCATCGTGGCGCGGCGTCGTCCGGAAGGCGTTTCCAGGATCACCGTCCGTGAGTTCATTCGCGATGCGACTGGCCCGGTCCGGGATGCAGTAGGTCGCCTGAGGGATGCTGGCATGGCGCCGGCAGATATCGCCATGGCGGCGCTTGGCCCGGGTCTGGCCGTCCTGACCGGGGTACCTGCCGTCGTCGGTGCCGACGGCACCCCCATCACACTTGATGATGGTATGGCCCGCCTGCGCGCGATTGCCTGCAGCGCCATGGAAGAAGGCGACCTCTTCGATGAGCCGACCCGGCAGGCAGTCGGGTGGTTCGACCGTCACGGCTATGCCGAAGCGTCAATCGACGAAGGAGGTTTGACGCCACCGATGGCCTTCATGCGTCTGCGAGGTGACCGCTCC
>SHXX01000010.1 GCA_009693165.1 Chloroflexota bacterium | reverse complement strand
GGCGAAGGGGGCAATCCGGGCGACGAGGGCGTCCCACGGGACGACGGCGAGCATCTCCTGGAGGAAGGCCTGCCGGCGCGTGCGCGTGGTGGATCGTTCGAAACCGTTCGCGAGACTCAACTGGTTCATGCCACCATGATTCCCGCAACGGCCCTGGCGCCGCTCCCTTTTGCAGTCAATCCTTAGGCGAATCAAGATCAAATGTGGACTTGAATGCTTTAGGGCGTAATCGCTATCCTCGTCCACTGTCATGAACCGTCAGGAGGCCGCGATGTCGATACAACCTGTCCTTGGCATCGCAATCATCGGTACTGGTGCCATCGCGCGCCACCATGCCCGTGCGTGCCGGGAGGTCGAGGGCATCGAGTTGGTCGCGATCTGCGACGTCTCTCCTGAGGCCCTGACACGCTTCGGAGACGAATGGCAAGTGCCAGTGACCAACCGATACGCGTCGGTTGAGGCCCTCACCGAGGCAATCGCACCCGACATAGCCATCATCTCGACGTGGGGCATTTCCCATGCGGCGATGGGGATCCATCTCGCCCAGTCCAAACGGGTCCGTGCAATCCTGTGCGAAAAGCCCTTCACGATGGACGCGAGTGAAGCCGTGGCGCTTGTCGCAGCCTCCCGAGCGTCCAGAACCCTGATTGCCGAAGCGTTCAAGTTCAGGCATCACCCGGTCCATCTCGAGATCAGACGGCGCATCGATGCCGGCATCATCGGGGAAATCGTCACCGTGCGCAGCGCGTTCTGCCAAAGTGTCGGGGCCGCCAACCGGCGTGCTGAAGCGAATTGGCGATGGGATCGCGCCAGGGGTGGAGGAAGCGTCTACGACCTTGCCTGCTACAACATCCACCACGCCCGGTACGTGTTCGGGTGCGAACCAACCTCCGTGTATGCCTCTGGGCAGATCGAGGGTGAGATCGACGTCGCGTCGTCAATCGTCCTGACCTTCCCAGGCGAACGTACCGCGGTCATCTCCGTGGCGCACAACGCCTGGCACGCGCACGAAGTGGAAATCGGGGGTACGCACGGTCAGTTGCGCTTGGAGAACCCGTGGAACAACGAGGACCGGGCGGTGACCCTCGTGCAAAGGACCGCTGAAGGAACAACTTCAACCGGGTTTGCGCCGGTCTACCAATTCGGCGAACAATTGAAACATCTCATGGAGTGCGTGCGAACCGGCGAACCGCATCGCATTCCGCCCGAGGACAGTATCTCGCAAATGCGGACGATTGACGCGGTGTTCACCTCACTTCGCTCCGGCGAGGCCGTTCAGCTTGGTGGCGACTGGCCCACGCGAGAATCACAGGATCCATGACCGGGACTGACCGCACGCCACACCCAACGAACCCTGCAACTCCTGCCCCACAACCGGGCACTGAAGGGCTCGTGACACACCGCGGACATGTTCAGGAAGTCCCTGACAGGACGGCCGGCACCCCGGACAAGGATCCTGCGGTCGATGTGGCGCGCCTACGGTCAAGCCTTCCCGCGATTGCAACGGACATCGGCATGGGCCTCTTGTTCTTTGTAGTTGCCCGGTTCGAGGGATTGAGAACGGCCGCCCTCGTGTCGGCGGGCACCGGTATCGCATTGATGCCACTCCAGTGGGGGATTCGGCGCATCACTGGCAAGCGGATTGACCTGTTCGGGGGCATGGCGCTGTTCGGCATGGGAATGCTTGCCGTTTCGGCCGGCTTTTCGTGGTGGGTGGAATCCGACCTTGCTATCCAGTTAAAGGGAACAGCCATCGGCGGGACTGTCGCCATCGCCTACGCCGTGGATGCAGCATTTGATGGGCGATGGCTCGGGCGACGTCTCACGATGTACCTTGCTTATACGGATCTGGACGAACGGCGGCTTGCGGTCGGCATGTGTGGTGTCGGGGCAGCGCTCGCCGGACTGAATGCGGCCTTCGCACTTGGCACGTCACGCGACATCTGGCTGATGTACTCCGCGTGGGGCGATACCGTTGCAAGCATGGTGCTGGCAGGCATCGCCGTCCAAGGCGCTCGCCGACCGGCCCGCAGCGAGGGCGCCGAATGACCCTGCATGATCACGACTCGCAATCAGGAACTATTGGATGACCTCACAGGTTGCGTCAAACCGCCGCCCTAGCAGCGATCATTTCACCGTGGCAATCATCGGCCACACCGGGCGCGGCAATTACGGCCACAGTCTGGACCGGGCATTCGAAGGGGTCCAGGGAACACGGGTCATTGCCGTCGCCGACCCGGACCAAACTGGCCGTGAGCGTGTTCGCGCCCTTACTGGTGCACCTGTTGGATATGCCGACTACCGAGAGATGCTTGCACGGGAACGTCCCGATATTACGGTGATAGCGTCGCGTGAAATTGGTGACCACCTCCAAATCGTCATGGATGTGGCAAGCCACCGGAGCCACGTGTACCTGGAAAAGCCTGTGGCAGCGTTTCCCGCCGAAGTGGATGACATGATTCATGCCTGTGAGGCGCACAACCTTCAGTTGGTTGTCGCCCATCCGTGGCGTGGGCACCCGCCGATCCAACGCGTCGCAATTCCCGCCATCCGTGCCGGACGGATCGGCGAACCCAGGCTTGCACGAATCTACGGGATGGGTGGACGGCACGGTGGGAATGAACTCTTCATTGACCTCGCACCGCACTTTTTCGACTTCCTGTGGCAGCTTTTCGGCATGCCCTCGTGGTGCCAGGCGCACATCACTCAGGATGGTCGCACAAGTACCCCGGAAGACCTGCGCCAAGGGGGCGAAGGAATGGGATTGGTAGCGGGGAACGGGATGACCACGTACTACCAGTGGGACACGTTCGCCGCCCACTTCGAGTCGTACAAGGGCGACGGCCGCGAAATCCCCTACCGGATCGATATCCACGGCACCGAAGGCACCCTATCTATCCCCGGGCCGATGAGCAATGAGCCAGACGTCTGGGTTCATCCGCTCGTCAATCCCCCGGTGAGAGGCGATGACCGGTGGGAGGTCATTCCCTCTGACCCACCACCGGCCGATGACAAGTGGGTTCGTGCGCACCATCGCATGGCTGCATCCATGGTGGCCAGATTGAGGGGCGAGACGCCAGAGTGGGACTTGGTTGACGGTCATCAGGCTCGCCGATGCCTGGAAATGGCGCTTCTGGCCCACGAGTCACACATCTCAGGGGCTCGGGTTGCGCCGCCCTTGGCGCGAGGATGCAACCCGTTCGATGAGTGGCGCTGAGTTGAGGGGAGGCGCCATTCCTTGGCGAGGTGTGGATACAGGTGCCACCGCGCCGCGACGTAATGGGAAACCAGTTCCAGCAGTTCCCCGTGCGGAGTTTGCAGTGCTGAGGCGGCGCCGTCCGCACTGACTATCGGTGATCGCGTTGAAGTCGTTGTCTCGAGCATGGTCGTGAAACGGTCCTCGGTCGCCAGGAATTCGGCAAGAGCAAGGGTTGGTGGACGAGAATCGAGCGTGAACGGGTTCTCGCCACGCACGGCGCGAGTGGGGTTGTACCGATACCTAGGCCAGTAGCCAATTGCCACGGCCTGCTTCTGATGATCCCGTCAATGGGCAAGGTCATACCCATGCGCGACGCAGTGTGCCTAAGGATTGACTGCAAAAGGGAGCGGCGTCGGGGCCGTTGCGGGAATCATGGTGGCATGAACCAGTTGCGCCTCGCGAACGGTTTCGAACGATCCACCAAGCGCACGCGCCGGCCGGCCTTCCACCAGGAGATGCTCGCCGTCGTCCCGTGGGACGCCTTGCACGACATCCCGGTGTACCGGGCGTTTGCGGGCATCGACCCCGGCACCACCGGCATCCCGGACGCCACCACCATCCTGCGCTTCCGCCACCTCCCCGGGCGCCACGACCTGGCCACCGCACTGCTCGAGACGGTCAACGAGGTGCTCGAGGCGCGTGGCCTGATGGTCCGCCGGGGCACGCTGGTCGATGCGACGATCGTCGCGGCCCCGAGCTCGACGAAGAACCGGACCGGCACGCGGGACCCGGAGATGCACCAGACCCGCAAGGGGAACCAGTGGTTCTTCGGCATGAAGGCGCACATCGGTGTCGACGCGGACTCCGGGTACCGGGGCGTCGCCCGCTGGTGGGACACCCCCGGCGTGGCGTGGCAGGTGGCCATGCCACCGGGCCGGCGTCGGTTGCTGGCGCCAGGGTCGGCCGAGGCGGTGGTGGAGCGGGCCAAGGCCTCGGTCCGCGCGAAGGTCGAGCACCCGTTCCGGGTCATCAAGCGGCAGTTCGGCCACGTGAAGGCGCGGTACCGGGGCCTGGCGAAGAACGGGGCGCAGCTGGTGACCCTGTTCACCCTCTCCAACCTCTGGATGGCACGGCGCACGCTGCTGGCGGGGTAGGCCTCCGCGTGCCCGAATGCGTACCGGACGCCATGCCCGCGGGCCAGGGACGCCTTCGGCAGGCCGGTTCCGGGGCGAAAACGGGGCTGGAGGAAGCCGCACGGGCCACGATTCCCGGTCACTTGCCTCGCACTGGACGCGAATCGTGCCTTGTGCAGCCCTTCCCTAAGCGATCACGAGTGACGGCCCACCGTAGGCTCCGGCCTCCTGTACGAACTTCACCATGTTGGCGTCGTTCGCGCCCATTGCAATACGGTCGATATACACATTGCCACGAGTATTCGCCAAGAGACCCAAAGCCTTCCTTACGCGTCGCTTGCCTGAACTGGCAAACCTGGCCACCGCACCCCGGGGTGTGAATTTCGACTGCTGGCCACCCGCATTGGAGTAGACCTCGGTGTCCGGGACAAGGATGTTGACGTTCGTCCCGGATGCCGTCACATGATCGCGACCACCATAACCTATGTCATACGCCCTCCCGTCACCGCCAACAAGCCAGACGAAATGGCGAACGAGTAACTCAATTACCGAAGACCGTTCGCGGACGGCTGACCCACCCCAACCGGTGAGACGGTCCTGCATCACCAACACGCGGGTGCGTTGTCCGGCGATGCCACGTTCGGTCGACTAGTCGGCATCCCGGAGTGCATTCAGTTCTTCCGTCAGATCGGGGACAAGCGACGCGACGGTATCAAGCAGGGCAAACACATGATCCCGCCGATGATCGACAGCGACCCGGATACTCATTCCGAACTCGGCGTTGTCCTCGAACAGGGAGTTCGCCCATGCCGGACCAATGCCGTCAATCGTCTGTGACCAAGGTTTCGCCGGCAATGATCCACGATAAATGGATGAGCAACCGGTCGCATTCTCAACGATGAGGTGGTCACCGAAGAGTTGTGCAAGGAGCCGAAGGTATGGTGTCTCACCACACCCGGCGCGGGCACCCGAGAACTCGAAAAGTGGTTGGGTCAGGGCCGCATCCTTGACGGTGCCGAGGTTCAGGTTGGTCCGATCCGTCTCCGGAAGGGCCGTGAAGAACTCCCAACTCGACCGTTCATCATCCCAGCGACTCGAAGCAACGGTGGGCAGCAGCAGCAGTTCGCGGTGCGCGCTATCATCCCGGCTAACCGCTGGACACACTTCAAAGCACAATGTACATCCGGCGCAGTCCTCGGGAGATAGCTGTAGGCTGACGACCTGGACTGGGAATTGCCTCCACTTCGCTGGGGCCGTGACAAAGGCGGCCGGTGCCAGGGCCAGATCAGCCAAGATAAAGACCTTTTCGCGGATCGTCGCGTGCGGGCAGATCATCGTGCCCTTCCCACACTGGATGCTGAGGTCAGCATCCCAGACGGGGGGTTCACGTGCGAGATTGGGCTTCTCGAACTTCGCGGTCCCGGTCAGGAATCTCCCATCGGCGGGCATGGCACTGGCCGGGAGAACCTCGCCTCGGCCGGCGATCAGCATCGCTGTCAGCCAGTCGGGGCTTGGAGCCACGCTCCCAAATCATGTCGAGATATCCAACGGCCGATGACCAAAGGAGTGTAGGGGCCCATTGGTGCGTGAAATGGGCTGCGTGTCCGGCACCGCAACCTCGTGCAGGTTCGCGAGCGCTGCATCAACAGCCTCAAAGTTCTTCGCCACCACCCGTTCGCCACGCTTGCGATAGGTCTTCTCGATCGAATGATCGAATGTCGGATCGCCGCAATGGCCTCGTCACGTGGCAGGACACCGGACAGCGCGAACAAGCATGATTGCATGACGGTGGTTATCCGTCGGGCCATGCCTGTCTCTCGTGCGACGCGATCACCATCAATCACGAAGATCCGCAAACCCTTGGAAGAAATTGCCTCGCGGACCGCATGTGGAAGCCGGTACCAAACCTCCTCGGGCCCGTACGGACTGTTTAGCAGGAAGGTGCCACAAGGGTGCGCCGACGCCAGAACATCCAGATGGTCAAGCAGCTGGAACTGATGGCACCCGATGAAATTGGCAAGTGCTATCAGGTTCGGACCTCGGACTGGCCCGGTGCCAAAGCGCAAATGTGAGATCGTTACCGATCCTGACTTCTTCGAGTCCTACACGAAGCAGCCCCGCGCACGGAGTGACGAAGATTCGCCAATGATCTTCACCGAGTTCTTGTTGGCACGGACCGTGCCATCCGAACCCACTCCATAGAAAGGGCACTTACGGTATCCGGAGTAGCAGTGGTAAATGAGGAATCCCACGAGATGCCGAGTCCCGTCCCGTCGTCGTGAATGCAGATCGTGAAATGAGCGGGCGGATGAGACCGTTGTAGGACATCAAAGACCGCCACGGCCCTTGCGCGAGTGAACTCCTTGGAGGCCAATCCGTATCGTCCGCCAATGACTCTTGGCAGGACAGTGAATGACGAAGCACCGGCATGAACCGCCTCCATGATCGCTGTCACCACATCCTGATAAGGCGGTTCACCGATGGCGCCGGGCTCTTTTGAAGGGTCCAGAACCGCGATGCGCTCGACGGTTGCGGGCAATGCATGGACAAAATTGGCAACAGAGAACGGTCGGCACAGCCGGATCGTCAGTACGCCGACACGTCGACCCTGCGGGTTGAGTACCTTCGCCGTTTCGGATGCCGTCTGTGCACCGGACAACATGGCGATGATCACGTGGGTGGCATCAGGCGCGCCCTCGTATTCGAAAATCCGGTATCGGCGACCGGTAAGGTCCGCAAACTGGTCCATCATTGACTGCACGATGCCAGGGACCGCAGAGTAGTACGGATTGCCAGCCTCGCGTGCCTGGAAGAAGACATCCGGGTTCTGGGCCGACCCGGCGAGATGGGGATGTTCGAGGGCAAGTCCCCGCGCACGATGCTTGAAAACAAGTCGTCGTCAATCATCGCGTGGAGCGTGTCATTCGATAGAGGCGAGATTTTCATCACTTCATGAGACGTTCGGAATGCGTCGAAGAAGTGCAGGAATGGCACCCGGGCTCGCAGAGTGGACGCGTGAGCGATAGCCGGAGATCCTGAGCCTCCTGGACGGAACTCGAGGCGAGCATTGCCCAGCCAGACTGCCTCACCGCCATGACGCCAGAGTGGTCACCAAAAATCGAGAGCGCGTGTGTGGCCAGCGTGCGCGCCGCGACGTTGAGGACCGTCGGCGTGAGTTCGCCGGCAATCTTGAACACATTCGGCAACATCAGCAGAAGCCCCTGGGACGAAATGAAGGTCGTCGCCAACGCGCATGCCTGAAGAGCACCGTGCAACGCGCCAGACGCCCCTCCTTCGCCCTGCATCTCGACAACCCGAGGCGGCTGACCCCAACGGTTCGGGCGCTGCTGCGTCGCCCACTCGTCCGCCCACTCACCTATAGGGGACGAGGGTGTGATGGGGTAGACCGTGATCATCTCACTCGCGCGATGTGCCAACCCGGCAACGGCCTCGTTGGCATCGGCCGTGATCATGTTCGGCAGGTCAATACGCAATGTCGATGGAAATCGTTCACCGCTCGGCACAAGTTCCCCAATTGCCATGGCATCTCCCAGTCCGGTTCCGGACGCTGACCCATCTTCGCTTCGATCGATATGGCATTGCATCGGGCAAAACTCTGATCCGATTAATAGTGGCATTGAGACTGGTCGGGTAGCCTTAGCCAACGGATGACGAATGGTTCACCGAGTGCGCATCACTTCGATTGCATGGCAGAAGGTCTTTGTGCCGTACGCGAGCCCGCACGTCTGGGGAGGTGGCCGGCGCCCTGGTCCGACTCGCCTTGTCGTCACCCTTCACACGGACACGGGCCGCGTGGGATACGGGGAAACCCAGTGCCTTCTGGAGTTCATCGAGCCCGTTCTGGCTCGGACCATCGTCCCGATTGCGATCGGCAGCGACCCCCACGACGTCGAACACCTGGATCGCAAGGTCGAGGGGGCAGGCGTCTCTCACCACTAGCGCGGGATGGTGTTCGCGCTCGCGGCCGTTGAAATTGCATGCTGGGATCTGGTCGGGAAAGCGGCTGGGGCGCCTCTCCACCAACTTTGGGGTGGGCGGTACCGGGAACGGATCGTGATGATCGCGTACCTGTTCGTGAGTGATCCGGAACAGGTCGCCGCCGAGGCAAGGCACTTCGCCGACCAAGGGTTCCCCACGATCAAGCTGAAGATCGGGGTCGATGAACGATCAGACGTGCCCATCGTCAAGGCGGTGCGCGAGGCAGTTGGACCGGATATCCGGATCCGGGCGGACGTCAACGGTGTGTGGACACCAGGAACCGCCAAGCGGATGATCTCCCGCCTGATACCGTTCGACTTGGAATACGTGGAACAACCGCTTGTCCACGATGACTTGCTTGGTCACGCCCAACTCAGGCGATGGAGCCCGTTCCAATTGCCCTGAACGAGAGTGACTACACCACGACTGATGTGCTGAACATCATTCGCGCCGAAGCCGCCGAAGTGATCCTCCCGGATCCGCATGAGGCGGGTGGCCTTTGGCAGGCTTGCAAGGCCACGGCGACCGGTGAAGGTGCCGGCATTCCGGTGACCCTTCATTCCGGTGGCGAACTCGGGTTCTCGACGGCGGCGTACCTCCACTTGGCAGCGTCAACGCCGAACATGTTCCTTGCCATTGACGGACAACAACACAACCAGACCGACGATATTGTTCCCGATTCCGAAGTGTTCCGGTACGACCACGGCCATTTCACGGTGCCAACCGGGCCAGGACTGGGCATGTCGCTCGACAACGCCAAACTTGCTCGCATTGCGACCGATACCATCCGCGAAGCGTATCCCGACGTGCCACGTCCGGAGTGGTTCGCCAAAAAAACCCGCCTGCTAGGCAGGGCCCCCGCCATCTCACGAGCCCGTGGCCAGACCGGAGATGGCACGTGCGCTCAATCTGAATCCCAACTCAACGAGGGCCACACAATGCGACGCCGGATGTTCTGTCAAGTAGATGTCTTTACCGATGTGCCATACCTCGGCAATCCGCTTGCCGTCGTCCTGGACGGTACCGACCTGTCCACCGAGGAAATGCAACAGTTCACGAGCTGGACCAACCTCTCGGAAGCGACGTTTGTGCTGCCCGCACTACATCAGAAGGCTGACTACAGGGTGCGCATCTTCACCGGGTCGGGTGAACTCCCGTTTGCCGGTCATCCCACCCTCGGTAGCTGCCATGCGTGGCTAGAGGCGGGTGGCATGCCGCAGGGATCCGAAGTAGTGCAGGAGTGCGGTGTCGGCCTGGTCCGCATCTCGAGGAGCGGCCGACGACTTGCGTTCGCAGCTCCTCCAAGACGCCGATCTGGGGCACTTGATGAGGCAGAACTGAACATAATCTGTCGGGCCCTTGGCATCAACCGCGACAACATCATCAACCATTCCTGGTGCGACAACGGGCCCCAATGGCGCGCAATCATGCTTCGGTCGGCTGAAGAGGTCCTCGCGCTGCGTCCCGACGCAAAGATCCTTGGGGATATCAAACTCGGTATCGTTGGCCCGCACTCGGGGGGCGGATGTGCATTCGAGGTGAGGGCAATCTACGGGACAGAGGAAGACCCGGTGACTGGAAGCCTGAACGCCGCAATCGCCCAGTGGCTGATTGGCCAAGGGCTCGCCCCGGATGAGTACGTGGCCAGCCAAGGTACCGTCCTCGGACGAGCGGGGCGGGTCCATATCCGTCGTGATGCGATGGGGGAGATTTGGGTCGGTGGGGATACCGTGACGTGCATCGAGGGCACAGTCATCGTCTGATTCAATCGTAGTCAACGGAAATCACCCGGAGGATGATCCAGCCGGTTCTCCGGAGAGGAACTGCCAAAGCGTCCACGCCAACATCCCCGACCTCGTGGTCCACAATGTGGTCCTTATCCAGTTGGTCGCAACCAATGTGGAGATCACCTGTGCGTCATACCCGTTCGATAACATGTCGTGCAGTGGCACCTGCAAGACGGCGGTGGACACCCAAACCAGAATCACGAGACATAGTCCCGTGACCGGGGTCGCCCTTCCGAGAGACGCGGGACAGACGACAATCCAGGCCACCGCGCTGACAAGTTCGGCAAGCATGACTGGGCCGACGATGGTCGTGATCGCAATCGTATGCGCCGCCTCGTACCTCACGAACACGTCAGGATTGACCATCTCAAACAATGGGTAGTGGACCCACTGGATCGTCCAGATCAGGCCGGTCAGGTACCACGCCGAGGCACACGTGACGATGAGGACCGCGACTGACGCACGGTTCATGGCGCAATCACAGTATCGCGGGAACGCACATGCCTTCCACGACTGCTCGTGAACACGACGCGACTAACTCGCAACCTCCCCAAGGGATGACTAGAAGCGGTGTCACGCGATGCAAGGGGACTTTGGGTGTCGCGAGTATGACGGACCAGTCGAGGCTGATCAGGCCCAACGCTGTGGGGCACCGTCCTCAACGTAGACCCATGGCCCGCGGAGAACTTGCCCAAGCATCGCGTGGAGACTGGCAACTTCGCGCCGGCGGGCCTGGAGTTCGGTCTCAAGTCGCGCAACTTGTGCGCGAAGGTCAGCCAGATTTGCCCGAAGCACATGAGCCTCGTTACCCAGCGTGTCTGGGCTATCCGGCAATGTCCGCGTGCTGCTGTCTTCCATCGTTTCCATCCCGGAACACGCGATTTGGTCACCGCGACGACCTTCGCAGGCCATAATGCGTGCACCAGCGAAACGGACCGCCTAGCGGCAAAGTTGCGAGTGATGTCAAGTCGACTGGACGCAATCAGCCGGCATCCAAGGCGCCCGGTTCAAACGTCAGGCGGATAACGAGCGGTTCGCCGTCCGCCCGGCCAATCGGGAGACCCCTGAGGCGCAAGTACGCTAGTGGACTACCACCATTTGCCGCACGAATACCTTCATGCCACTGCTCGTACCAGCCTCGCGGCGTGAGATCGACGCATGTTTCGACAGGCATCCCAGTGTTCAGCAGGACTGCCGACATCGGCACCGTCGCGATCGGGCGAAGGCTAACCGAACTGCTCTCCGTGATCGAAGGAACGACGACGTAGACGTTGTCACCCTGCCTGGTCACATGCAGTGAAGGATCATTCACCAGATCAGGTGCCGGTTCGGAGGTGATCCCTTCACGGACTGACCCGTACCACCCTCCAACGCGACGCAACAGGGACGCCGATACCTCGGGGATCGTGCCGTCACCCTTTGGACCGACATTCAGGAGGTAGTTCCCTCCCATCGAAACCATCCGTGCGATCGAATGCTCCAGATGGGACGAAGTGTAGTAGTCCTCATCCGCCCGATACCCCCACGACTCGCGACCAACCGATTGGCATGCTTCAGTCAGCCTGGTAAACCGTCGCCCATCTGGCACATGTCTTTCAGGTGTGGAGAAATCACCTTGATCGAACCCTCGATTGTTGATCACCGCCAAGGGTTGCAGACTTCGGATCATCGAATTGATCGACGGATCATGGAACTCCGGCACGTTCATGTCCCACCAGAAGCCGTGAAGGATGCCGTAATTGGTAGAGAGTTCACGGACTTGCGCGACAAGGAATGCCATGTACGCATCCCAGTCGGGCCAGTCACCAGGCAGCGCAGAGGGAAGTTCGTGATGGCGTCCGAGGTTCGGATAGTTCGGATGATGCCAATCGGCAATCGAGTAATAGAAGGAAAGAGGCATTCCGCGTCGATGACACGCGTCTGCGATAGCGCCGATGATGTCGCGCCCGTATGGCGAGTGCATGACGTTGAAGGTGGTGTGAGCGGTATCCCATAGGCAGAACCCGTCATGGTGCTTCGTCGTGATGCACAGGTACTCCATGCCGCACGACTGCATCAGGTCTAGCCAGGCTTCCGGATCGAAGCGGACCGGATTGAACTGGTCCTTGAGCAACCCGTAACGGTTCCGCGGAACCGTGCCACGCCACTGCATCTGCTCATGCCACCCGGGGATTGCGTACAGGCCCCAGTGCACGAACATCCCAAACCTCCGCGTCAGGAACCAGTCCCGGCCATCTCCGAATGGTGTCACCATGCGTGCGTTCCGCCCCCTCAGGCACGACCAGGATACGCCCGATTCCGAGTTCGTCAACTGCGCACCGTGCGGGATTCTGGCATCCCTGATAGTATTTAACAACTATCACATGTAGGAGTGTTTGAACATGACAGAAAAAAACTCGAATCGACGGCCGTGAGACATCGCGTACCGCGGTTCGCGACTACTGCGTGATGCAAGTCGGCACACACATGTCAGACTTGCCTGGTACGCAGAGGCAACTGCTTATTGACGCGCTACGCGGCGTGTCGGCCGGTAGGCAATATGCCAATCCGCTTGAAGATGCGACACCGCCGGCGCTCAACAAGGCTCTGAAGCAAGTCGGGGTCCGGTCACTGCCAGTCCTGACCGAATGCGTCGCTTCGCTCTACCCGGATCTCCTGCACCGGATCGCGGACCACATTGATCTGCACGGGTCAGTGCAATCGGCCTCTGCGCGAATCGGTACGGACGCGACTGCGATCGGAACCCGGCCCGCCGTCGCGAGAGTGCTTTGGCAGAACCTGCTCGCGCCGGGCGTGACGGTGGAGGCCGAAGCCCTCACCGCCCATGCGTGCATCGACTTCGTGCTCGAGGTTGGTTTGGAGACATCGAGGACACGCGTCCCCGAACCGACCCGAAAGTCCACTGCCCTGCCTCCGGCGATTGACCACCAGCCAGCGAACACGCCAATCCGTACCGTGATTGTCCGAAGGCCATCACTAGCCAAGCTGGCCGTCAAGCATGAACCATCCCGCATCGTCATGCCCGTGCAAACCGCCGAGCCAAAGCCGAAGCGGGCCGGCCGATCCGTCGTCAAGGCAGCCCAGACCGCACCGCCGGAGGCATCGGTGGATCCGGTCGACCCCCCAAAGCTGGCTCCATTTATCGTACCGACCCGCGGAACCGCACCGTCCACACGTGCTCTGCGCCAGTCACGGATCACCGTCGTTCCGATCGTGGACCGGCGCGCAAAGCGTGCCGCGAAGGCGGCGTCCACACAGGCCCGTAGTGACCAAGTGGTATCAGCAACCCCGGCATTGGCCAAGGTTCGGCCCTCGATTGAGGATGCAAGACGACCGTTGGGAGAGGGCCTAGAACCTCCTGGGGTGGCCGGCTCAATTCCGATCGTGGTTGATGCAACACACTCCGTATCCGTCATGGCGGGCGAACCGGTTGGCGCAACTGACAAGATCGCGGATGCAAGCCTTGCTCCGTCCGTAGAGAGTTCCCCTCGCCACCAGCTGGCAGTGGCGACGTCTCATACACCTACATTCGAGGGCGGTGTCACGGTAGCCTCGTCACTTGGGACTGGTCTCCCGGCTTCTCCAGATCCGATCAGCCACCTTGGTGACCTCTTGTCATTGCTCAAGGAGACACCGGCGACCTCGGCGGTGTGGGACGATCTCAGGTCGTTCATGTTCGATCTCAAGGATGCCGTTAGGAATGCGCAGGCAGAACGCACACGCGCCGAGCACAGCCGAATGCGCGCGCCCCTCGCCAACGAAATCGCCACGCTTCTAACCGCCCACGGACAGGCGCTGCGGGAATGGGGCCTGTCTGAAGCCGTGGACCCAATCCACTGGACGGCGTCGTCATGCGACCCTGACGAGTGCGACGCCACGATTGCCCTCCTGGGCGAACTTCGGACATCGATCGACCGCCTCCAGGAGCTCGAG
The DNA here is from genome assembly GCA_009693165.1 of Chloroflexota bacterium. Lineage (GTDB taxonomy): Bacteria > Chloroflexota > UBA11872 > UBA12225 > UBA12225 > UBA12225. The sequence goes on along the minus strand of SHXX01000010.1, from coordinate 28,213 downwards.
ACGAGCCAACTAAGACGCCTTGTCCAGCGCGATGAGTACCGCAATGCAGTCGTCATCGCCGAGACGCGTGTCGCAGAGCTCGTGTTGTTCCTGGGTGAGGTACTCAATCCGTCGAAGCCGTACGTGCCAAGCCACGACCAAGTGGACGACGATCCGACAGACTACCGCAGCTACCTCTCGGGTTTGGAGAAGCAGGCGGATGGAAGGGTTGCGAGGTCGCGTGTGGGGACACTCCTCATCCAATGCCTCTTCAGTGAAGCGGCCGTTGCAATCCGCGACTTCGGGGATGATCTCCGCGTAGTCCGGGATGTGGTGGAAGCGATGGCCCAGCGTCTCAACTTTGATATCGACGGCGCCATCCGTTGCCTCGAACGTGGCACATTCGGGCGTGGGAGTAACCTCGTTCCTGAACTCCGAAACGAACTCCGCGAGATGCGCCCACGCAACCATGCCGGGGATATCCTGTCGACCGAAGATCAGGAGCGCCTGCTCGCCGAGGTCTACTGGCAAGCGGACCTCGCGTGGCGCCAGGGAAGGATGATCGACTTCGTTGCCCGGATCGGTGGGTTGGTCGAACAGGCGCTCCTCGCGGAAACCGGCCGAACGTTCGGTCGGATCTTCAAGAGCCTTGACGACTACCGGATCTTCACGAAGCAGTCGCCCGAAGCAACCACGCTGAGGCATGCCGATCAGTTGACGTTGTGCGGGGACGTGTTCGCCGACTTGGAAAAGCGCGCGCAACGACAGCGCGACGCGGGTAACGCCGCAGAGGCGGACAGGCTCCTTCGGATCCACGTACACGCGACGAGGCTCGACAAGGTCAAGCAGCTGCGGAACCGGAGCTGTGTTGCGCACGGCCTCGAACGGGTCACTAACTCGGCGATCGATACCGCACTCGATGAGCAAGTCGGAGGCATCTGGCGCACCAGCGAGACGCGGGTCAGGGAGATCATCGATACCATCCCGCGCAGCCTATTCGGATCCGAAAGGGTGTGCTGGGTAGCCCATGAAATTCTCCGGGAACTCGGGATCACTCTGCCGGATCACAACCCCCTTGTCGAATGGGGTGCGCGTCTCGCCGGCCTAATTGAAACGATTGACTAGCGCGCGTTTGCGGTCCATGGTGGCTGCCTTTGACGATAGACACCCACGCGCCGCACCCACCCGTGTGAGGCAGATTTATCACCAATCAACCGGGGACTTGACGTCCATTTCTTGTCGACCTCGCATGATGGAGGTGTTCGGAAGGTCCTTGGTGGCCCGGAAGATCCTGACCAATGGAGGTTGTAATGAGCGGACCGATCGCATTCGGCGCATTCGTGGCGGTCCTCGCCTGGGTTGCAGATGCGGACAAGCCGCTCATCCGGGCGTATCGCAACTGGCGCGCAACGCGTTCACGGTGAACCTGCCTGCGTACGAGCGATGAGTGATAGGCAACCGCCCCACTCCCCATGTGCGGGAGTCGGGCGGTTGGCATTCCCGGTGAATTGGAAGTCGCCGGGTCGTCAGGGTCGTTCCTTGGTCTAGCTGGAAACGTTCCTACGATTCGAACCGAGATTTCTCCATCACGGAGATCACTTCCTGGGCTCGTGCCGGGAAGGTGTCGATGCTTTCACCGAAGATGCGGACTTCGTAGCCCCAGTTTCCACGGATCGTGTAGTAGTGGTACCCAATCCACTCGTGTACCCGCTCGACAAGATCAGTGCAGTTGTCGCACACCTTCGCTGAATAGACCACTCGCGCGCGCGAAACCGCTTTCTGCCACGGATAGCCGGTGAACGATGCGGCGGTGGTCGAGTCCGCGCCACTGCAGGTGACGGCGGTCTTGCACCAGTAGGTAACCGACTTGCGGGCAAGGTCGGAAACGGTCCGCACATCCTTGTTGTAGTCGAGGTTCGATGCAATCACCATCACGTAGGTGGGCATGGTGCCGGTCAGGTAGGTCCAACGGCCAAGCACACTGCTCGAGTACATCGGGTCAGTGTTTGCATCACGGGAAACGAGTACGTAGCCCTCGAGGCCGTGGCTGTCAGTCCAAGTGCCAGGAGCGACAAACCGATAGTCGCCATCGAGCCCGATCCGTGGTGATCGGTTCAGGCGCCATGCGTCGAGGAAGATGTTCGGGGTTGGTGTCGCGGCAATAGTGGCCGAAGCAAGCGCGGCGCGGGCAAGCGCGCCGGCGCTCATCGCAAACCGGCCTTCCCACGCAGGCTGCTCGAACACCATGGACCCGTAGTTGTCACCATTGATTCCGAACAGTTCCACATCCGCCAAGGACTGGATGTGAAACAGCGTCGGCGCAGGATCCGCGGTCTCCCATTTCACGAGGTAAATGGGGTCACCCATCTTGAGTAGGCCCGACGATAGCCAGGGGTCACCTCGACGCAACTGACGGAGGTCGGCAAGCTCGACGTCACGCCGTGCACCCCAGTCGACGTATCTCGTGGCTAGGGCACGGGTGTCACCGGCCCAGTGCAGAACACCGGAATCGTCGGCTACCCAGATGTGCGGTGTGTTGCGCAACGCTACGACCGCTCCGCGACCGAGTGTCGACTGGGCATCGGAAATCGCCCCGGATCCAACGACAACGCCAAGAATCATCCCGAACAACAGGATCACGCGCATCAATCTCATCCCTGCTCCTCTCATGTTCCGCAAGTGCACACGCCGCGCAAGCACCCGGGTATTCGACCGGGTTTGACGGTTCAAACGGCGTTTGCGGCGGTTTGTTCCCTTGCGCTGGCAACCGAACCCCGGCATCACGCGATATCCCCCAAGTCCCATCCAGGGCTCGGCAGGTGAAGGCGCTTGTTGAGGGTGCCATCCGGCGGTATGCTGCCATCACGAAGATGGGAACGACTCCTCGATCAACTGATCTTAGCCACACGTTGGCGCATACCGCCGACCACTTCAGCGGCATCCTGATCGATGCCGACCATCTGCCCGACGATGCACACTTCACTGAGGAACTGTCGTCGTCAATGGATGCGTGGGCCGCCGCTGGCAAGCGCCTCGTATGGCTTAAGGTGCCGCTGGCCCGCGCCGCGCTTGTACCGCTTGCCGCCCAGAAGGGATTTGCGTTCCATCACGCCAATGAGCACGACGTGATGATGACGGGCCGGCTTGTGTCAGACGCATTCATCCCGACCCATGCCACGCATTACGTCGGCGTCGGTGGCGTGGTCCTTAACGACCGACGCGAGTTACTCGTCGTATGCGAACGTCACCGCGCGACCAGTCGGCGCTATTACAAGCTTCCCGGTGGGGCACTCCAGGCCGGCGAGCATCTGGTGGATGCAGTCACCCGGGAGGTTCTCGAGGAAACGGGTGTGGAGGCCCGTTTCGAGGCGCTGGTGTGCTTCAGGCATTGGCATGGTTATCGGTACGGGAAGTCGGATATCTATTTCGTGTGCCGTCTCACCCCCCTGAACACCGACCTAACGATGCAGGCCGAGGAAATTGAAGAGTGCCTTTGGATGCCGGTCGACGAGTACCTTTCGCATGAACTCGTTAGCCCGTTCAACAAGCGCATCGTCCGGGCCGCACTGTCCGCCCCGGGTGTTACCCCCGAGTGGATCGAAGGACACACGGACCCTGCGAGGTACGAGTTCTTCATGCCTGACGAGACCCATAGCAACGAACCACTCGCAAACCGTCACGGCTAATCCCGCCCGAACCTCAAGGCGAAATCCCGGCGATCAGGACCCGAACCGAACCCCGCGAGGATCTGGTTTGGTTGTTGATCTGCCTCCTGACGGGCGTCGCTGCAGTGAGTGGCTCTGGGTCTACCCGGGATCCCGCTCGCGGCACTTCGCAACGAATTTGAGCGCACCGTGCAAAAGATCCGTTAGGTTGGCCTGGCCCCTCAGAAGCCCGATGTGGAGGTTGGGCCATCGGCAGGGCCCTTGTTGGGTCCAGGAACTCCGTCGCCCCCAAGACCAACTGATCACGACCGAAGGCGGTAACTTGGTTCACCCGGCCAAACCACTCTGACGGGAACCGCGCACCGTGCCCGACGGGAATATGGGGCCTCTTGGGCGCGGGCGCATACGGCAAAAGCACCCCGCAACATGAACCCGGGTGCCGCCGTTGCACTGAACGGACCTACCCCGCGATCGGTTCCTCAAGATGACAATCGACATCAGGGGCAAAACCGACGGGTCTGGCCCCTTCGACACGCAGCGATCTCACAGTCGTAAAGGACTGCACCGCGATGAACACTGGCACGCCTGAAAGCACCGGCGAATTGCCTGCCTACAAGGCGTTCACCAGCATCGGTCCAATGCATGAAGCATCGGTGGCATACCGGGATGCCGTTCGCGCCGCCGACCGGGCACATGCAGCCATCAGGGACGTGCTCGATAACTCCGACCTTCAGGATGCTGGTGAAGGATCCGTCGGTTGGCTTGTCAAGAACGACATATCGGTTCGTGAGTCGCTAATTCGCCTAGCGGACGCTTTGAACGACCTGCAGAACGTCGCCTCACGCAAGGGCGCGGCGGCGGTTGCCGAAACAAGCTCGGTCATGGCCCTTTCCCGATGGGTAGCGAGGGCGGCAATCGAAGCCGATCAAAACAACGAGGCCACGTCGCTGCCCGAAACAGCCTGACCGGCGGTTCGATCTCTGCGTATCTCGGTAGCTCCCTGATCGGGTTGGGCGCCACACCGACTGTCAAGCGGCCTAGTTGCGTCCTCGGGATGACTGACGGATCACTTCCGCGTTTTTGAGCTAGTTCGCCGTATTTAGAGCAGAGAGATTTCGCGGGGCGATGGACGACCGGCCCCGGATCCCGGTCTCACCCACGGTGACGCCGACGATATCACCGTCCCCCGCGCATGCGATGGCGCGATGCCTGCCCGGTCACCGGTAATGCGCGGCGACCTCCTCGTGACCAGGCATCGCCAAGACTGCCTCGAGCAGCATCTTGGCTTGGTCGTAGCTCGTCGTCTTGCGTTCGGCAAGGATGTCAAGCAGGAGTAAGCGCCGGTCGCCCATCAAGAACGCCTCGAGGCCTCGTTCCATCTCGCTGACCTTCGGCAGCACTTCGTCGCGCATCACAGATGCCGGCAAGGAACGCGCGGGTCGCATCGGATGCACACCACCACGGTCAATCCACGCCTGTGACTCGACGACAACGTCGTGATCGATGCCGGCGACGACGCCTCCGGTGTTGGGCATGTTTACCTGAAAGCAACCCGCAACGCCATTGGACAATGCGTTGATGATGGGCACTTGTTGCTCACGAGTGCGCGTCTGTCCGAATACCAATGTCACCTTGACCGCCGGGTCCCTGATCGCCGCATCCATCTGGGCAAGGCGCTCGCTCAGCACCGATACGTGGACAGGGCGGGCGATTTCAGTGTCCGGACCGCCCCACGGCTGGCCAAACCACTTCTTCTTGGTGGCCAGATCGGTGTGATACCACCACCCTACCAGCCGGGGGGTGTCTCCGATTGGCATCAGTCCGTGCATCCGGTACATGTCGATCACGCCCCGGCTCATCTGGATGTCATGCGTGCGGGTAGCCACGTGGGTGTCCCAGTACGTGGGTCCGTGTTCTTCAATCCATTTGTCGAGGATCGGATATGCGTCCTCACCATCGTGCATGAACGTAGTTAGCCAGATTGCGTGGTTGACGCCCGGAGCCTCCCAAGTAATCCGGGACGGGTCCAGACCGAGCACATTGGCCATTTCAAGGTAGCCGTAGTGACCGTGACACAGACCGATGATCTTTGCATTGGTTTGCCGGGTCATGAGAGTCGTGCCATCAAAGACCGGGTTGCCGCTCTGGATGAGCCACGCGTCGGGGCAAATGCGCTCAATGTCACGCGCGATGTCAAGCATCAGGCGGAAGTTGTAGAAGTGCCCAAGGGCAGAGGGCGTGTAGTAGTAGTACCCCAACGACTCGGTCAGTTCCCGCACGCGCCGGGCATGGTGATGGCCCTTTACATCAGCGGTATTGATGATGAACTCGGCCCCGGAGAGAGCCGCCTGGCGGTCGGTCGTCTGCGTAAAACGCAAGTCGGCCCCCAGCTCCCGGCTGTAACGTTCGGCCAAGCCGGTGATATTACGCAAGCGCTGTGCGTCGATGTCCATGAAGGTGACATGGCTGCCCTTCAAGTTCTCAGTGAGGCAGAGGTCTTTGACCAAGCCAAGCGAAAATGTCGCGCTACCGGCGCCTATGACCGTGATGTTGATGCTGCGTGTCATTGATGAGGATCCAGTCGTTCCGTGAATTGGGACAGATCATAGTCCAACATGGTGTGGCCTGTCCCCTGAAAGCAACCCATTCCGACGCTCTCGGGCCAAGGCGCGCTAGACTAGTAGGCGTCATGGCACGACATGTTGTTGCACAAGTTGGGGAGATACCCCCTGGTGGTCGGAAAGTCGTCGACCTGGACGGACATTCGGTCGGCGTCTTCCATGTGGAGGGCGAATATTTCGCCCTTCTGAATTGGTGTCCGCACCAGGGTGCACGCTTATGTGAAGGCCGTCTCTGGTCGGGGCTCGAGGGCGACGTTCCGGGTGACTACCGGACCCGGACTGATAGGACAGTCATCGCGTGCATGTATCACGGTTGGGAGTTTGACCTCCGGACGGGCCGTTCAGTGTGCGAACCGGAACGGCTTCGCGTTCGCACCTATGAAGTCACCGTTGAACCGGATCACCCGTCCGACCAAGATGGTTCCACGCTGGGCCGACTCTCTCGAACCAACGCAACTGCACACACATTCCCAGTGACGGTCGAACACGGAAACATCGTCGTTGACCTGAGACGCACTCCGATCAGCGCCACCGTTCTCGGGACACCCGGGGCACGAAGTGAAGGCAATATCGATATCACACTCATTCCAGTCGAAGGGTCCATTCACTCCGGGGGCGCGATATGACCTCGACTGCCGACACACTTCGCATAGCCACGCGACCGCATGCCGGAAATGCCACAGAACTTATTGACGGCGACGTGCACAACATCGTCCCCGATACGCAGGCTCTTTTCCCATATCTCTCAGAGCATTGGCGAGAACACATCACCAACACCCTCTTCAAGGGGGCACCTGAGACCTCGTATCCCCGTTGGGCGCCGACGACCGAGCGCCCCGGTTCCGAACTTCCCAACTGGCGTCCGGCGGGATCTGACCTGTCAGTCATCAAACGGGACGTCCTCGACGCCGATGGATTGTCGTTTGCGGTCCTTTGCTGCACCTATGCGATCGACAGCTTGCACAATCCTGATGCCGCCGTTGCCCTGGCGCGCGCGGTCAATGATTGGCAGATTGCGGAGTGGCTGGACAAGGACGAACGGTTGCGGGCGACGGTCGTCGTGCCAACGCAGCTGCCCGCCGAAGCGGCGCGTGAGATTGACCGGGTCGGATGCCACCCGGGCTTCGTGCAGGTAGGACTGCCGGTGAGGTCCTCAGTGCCGTACGGAAGCCGGTTGCATGCACCCCTTTGGGAGGCAATCTCCCGCAATAGCCTCGTGGGTGCCATCCACTTTGGTGGCGCTCCAGGAACGCCTCCCACGCCATCCGGGTGGCCGTCGTACTACCTGGAGGAACACGTCGGGATGGCGCAGGTGTTCCAGACGCAAGTTGTCAGCCTGGTGACCGAAGGTGTCTTCGACCTCCATCCAGATCTTCGGGTGGTCCTGTTGGAAGCTGGTGTGACGTGGATGGGGCCGTTCCTCTGGCGGTTCGACAAGGAATGGCGGAACTTGCGTCGTCTTGTCCCATGGGTAAAGCGCGCGCCGTCGGCGTACGTCCGGGACCACATCAGGCTCACGATCCAGCCGGTCGATGCGCCGCCGTCCGACGTCCATCTGCGTCAAGCCATTGAACAAATCGGGTCGGACGAGATGCTCGTGTATGCCAGTGACTACCCTCATCGCCACGCTAGTGAGCCTTCCCGCGTCCTGTCGGTCGTCACTGAAAGTCACGCTGCCCGGATTCGGTCTGCAAATGCACGGGCATTGTGGAGGTTGGCGTAAACCGCATCGTGGTCACACGACGTCTAGGAAGTTTCTTGCTCCACCAGCATCCGTGAAATTGCCCGCGTCGGATAGCATCGTCAGTACCGTCGCTCACGTCGCCCTTGCCGAGGAGGCCATCCAATGGTTGCGACCCGTCAGAGTCCCCCGCAGACAGCGTCCGACGCATCACCGTCCACCGTTCCGCTCACTTTCGGTGCGTCCCGGTCGGCAGCATCCACCCGGCCTGCACTGATCGACTGCGACCTGCACAATGAACTCCACGGTGACGTGCTCGCCTTGGTGCCCTACCTTTCAGACCGATGGAAACGGCATCTTGAGACCTTCGGTGGCCGGTCACCCGCCGGTGGCTTCTACCCTCGCTTCATGGATCACCGGGAAGATGCGCGTCCCCCGTCGGGGCGTCGCGCTGGATCTGAAGTGGCGTTCACTCGATCCCAGTATCTCGACCCATTCCGGGTGGCATACGGAATCCTGATCCCCCTTTCGCCTGCCGCGAGCCAGCAGAACCACGAGTTCGGGGCCGCTCTGGCAAAGGCATGCAACGACTGGCAAGTTGCGGAATGGCTTGACCCGGAACCACGCCTTCGCGCGTCAATTGTTGTCCCGATCGAGGCCCCGGACCTCGCCGTCGCGGAAATCCGCCGTCGCGCCAGCGATCCGAGATTTGTCCAAGTGCAGTTCACTGGCCGTCCGCAAGAACCGATGGGACGGCGAAAGTACTGGCCAATATACGAAGCGTGCCAGGAGTACGGCTTGAAGGTGATTTCGCACGCCTTCGGGTCATACGGACAGCCAATCACCGGCGCCGGTTGGCCATCCTTTTACCTGGAGGACCACGTGGGGCCGGCCCAGGCGATGCAGGCAAATATCATCAGCCTGGTTGCCGAGGGCGTGTTCGACCGGTTCCCAGACCTGAAAGTGATTTCGGTTGAGAACGGTGCAGGGTGGCTTCCATCACTGATGTGGCGCCTGGATGCGTCATGGTCCCTTCTGCGCGAGGAGGTCCCCCACCTCCAGATGGCGCCGTCTGAGTACGTTCGCCGTCACATCTGGACGACGACGCAACCGATGGAGGAACCCCACCAACCTCACCAGTTCGACGAGTTCATCGAACAGCTGGGAAGTCTTGCCGACCACATCCTCTTTGCAAGTGACTACCCGCACTGGGACGCGGACCAACCCGATGAAGCCTTTCCGATCCGCCTTGCTCCCGAACTTGAACACAAGATCTACTACGGCAATGCGGCCGCGCTGTACGGCCTCGGCGAGACGCAATGACGCTTCGCGAACGCATCCACTCCGCGTCAGGGACAACGATGCCCGTCGGTTCAATGGTTTTAGAGTTTTTCGTTCCCGGAATCTCACGCATGGCTCGGGCCGCCGGTGCAGATTTCCTGATTTTCGATACCGAACACAGTGGCACAGGGATTGAGGCAATCAAGGCGCAATGCGCCGCGTGCGACGGGGTCGGCATCGCACCGGTCGTGCGCGTGCCAGAGCATGGCTACCACTTCGTTGCCGGTGCCCTCGATGCCGGGGCGCACGGGGTAATGGTTCCAATGGTTGGAACGGCTACCCAGGCACGCGAAATAGTGTCGTATTCACACTACCCACCGGCTGGCCGAAGGGGCGCAGCGTTTAGCATCGCCCACGATGGTTACCGTCCGGGTGCCCCCCGCGAGAAGATCGCGGATGCCGATGCGCGCACCCTAGTGATTGCAATGATCGAGACGCCCGAGGGTGTCTCGAACGTCGATGACATTGCCGCTGTCCCGGGAGTTGACGTCCTGTGGCTTGGCCACTTCGACTTGACCAATTTCATGGGCATACCCGGTGAGTTCAACCACCCCGACTACCTCGCCGCGGTGGCAAAGATAGCCCGGGTTGCCGGGAAACACGGCAAGGTGGCCGGGGTGATGGCGGCCGACGAAACGTGGGCACGGGACTACCACACCCGCGGATTTCGCCTGTTCGCGTACGGACTTGATGCCCACCTCTATCAACGAGCCTTGATGAATGGGATAGAGACAATTCGGAACCTCGCATAACGACGGTTCGAGGACCTGTGAGCCAGCGACAGAAGGTTGAATTGGTGAGGCAAGGGATGGGCATTGCCGTTGCAGGCCCGTACGGTCTCCTAAACTGGAGAGCACATCCTTCGCTCCCGCTGGTAATGTGTTGTCACTTGAAACAAATAAGCGTGCATGGCGCATGCAGACTTGTGATCTCGAAGTTTTTGGCAAGGAGCAGCGGATGTTCAAAACTATCAAGGCCCTCGGAATTTCTTCCGATGTCGCTTACACACTAGGGTTCCTTTCGGTCATCGGCAGTATCTTCATCTGGTACTCACAAGGCGGCACCAAGGAAGGGGACGAGAAGGCATCCGGGGAACGGTTCGGCATCTTTGTCGGGCTCTGGGCACCAACATTCTTCGCCATTGGCAACGGTATTGGCGCGATCAAGGACGGGGAGTAAACATTATTCAACCCACCATGATCATCATGCCCATGCACAAAGTGCATGGGCATGCGGTTAGTTCGTGGTGACAATCAGAGTCCAACATGCACCGGACTCACCGGCACCGTGATGGCCTTCAAAACCTGCCGACCGTCGCCAACGATCCAGGAGTTGGTTGAGTGAAGTTCCGCATCCTCGGCAAGACCGGTCTCTACGTGTCTGAACTGTGCCTTGGCACGATGACATTCGGCGGCGAGGGCCCGTGCAAGGTCATGGGAGGCGTGGACCAGCAGACCGCTACGGCCATCACCAAGACGGCGTTCGATGCTGGGGTCACCTTCATGGACACGGCGAATGTCTATTCGCTGGGGCAATCTGAAACCCTGCTTGGCAACGCAATTCGTGACCTCGGTTTGCCTCGTGACGAAATCATCGTCGCCACCAAGGCGACGGGCCTGATGTCCAATGATCCGAATGGGCTTGGCCACTCACGTTACCACTTGATGAACCAGGTTGATGCAAGCCTCGGGCGGCTCGGACTCGACCACATTGACCTGTATCAATTGCACGGAGTTGATTCGCGCACCCCTATCGAGGAGACTCTCGAGACCCTGAATGATCTGGTGAGATCCGGGAAGGTGCGGTACACCGGGGTGTGCAACATGTCCGCGTGGCAGGTGATGAAGGCGATCGGCATTTCCGAATCACGTCACTGGACGCGGTTCGCATCGGTGCAGGCCTACTACACGATTGCCGGACGCGACCTCGAACGCGAAATCGTGCCGATGCTTCAGGACCAGTCGGTCGGCCTCATGGTGTGGAGCCCGCTTGCGGGTGGCCTGCTTGCAGGAAAATTCGATGCTGAACGAAAGATGCCTGAGGGTTCACGCCGCGCGACGTTCGACTTTCCAATCGTCGACAAGGAGCGCGCCTATGCGTGCGTTGACGCGATGCGCCCAATCGCCTCCAAGCACGGCGCATCTGTGGCACAGGTGGCCCTCGCATGGTTGCTCCACCAGAAGGCTGTCACAAGCGTCATCATCGGTGTGAAGACCATCGAACAGTTGCACGACAACGTCGGCGCGGCGCAGCTGGTTCTCGATGCCGACGACCTCGCAACGCTCGAAACCGTAAGTGCCCTGCCGGCGGAGTACCCCGCGTGGATGGTCGCACGTCAGGGACAGGCTCGGGCCATACCGCCGACCCGTCCCTGAACCTAGTTCGCCACGCTCAATGACTGGAGTTCCAACAACCCAGATGGGCCCGGCGACATGTCAGGAGTGAACACTCGCCGGGAAGCGTCACAACCGGGAATCGACTTCACTGAAGCGGTGCGTTTCTGGATTCTTCTTGGGTTCATCAACTTTGGCGGTCCGGCCGGCCAGATTGCCCTGATGCACCGCGAACTCGTGGAGCGACGCAAATGGGTTGGTGAGCTCACGTTTGGCAGGGCGTTAGGATTCTGCATGGCCCTGCCGGGTCCGGAGGCGCAGCAACTCGCAATCTACCTCGGATGGGCCCTACACGGGATACCGGGAGGCATCATTGCCGGGACGGCTTTCATAGGGCCATCGGTGGTCGCGATGCTTTTGCTGAGTTGGATGGCCGTTGCGCACGGTGACATCGTAGCCGTCGCCGGAACATTGTCCGGCCTTCAGGCCATGGTTGTCGGGATTGTGGCCGACGCCGTCATTCGGGTAGGTTACCGCACCTTGCGCGGCCCACTCCGGGTGGCTATTGCAACGACTTCTTTCGCAGCGACTGCGTTCCTGGGACTGCCCTTCCCGTTTGTGATTGGCGTCGCCGCCGTCGCAGGAGTGGTCGCGGGTTGGCTGACCCCAAACTGGTTTCCCTTCCCTGACGCCCGGACCGTGCCAAGAATTGATCAACCCGCATTCGTGGTGACACCGATGCGCGAGGCCCAAGATCGAATCTGGAAGGTTATTGGGACAACGCTCATCCTGTGGATCATCCCGGTCGGAGGAATTGCCCTTTGGCGCGGTCCTGACGACATCCTGACGAGAATAGCTTTGTTCTTCACACGTGTCTCATTCTTCACCTTTGGCGGTGCGTATGCCGTCCTGTCGCATGTAGCGGATGAGGTAGTCAATGACTACAAGTGGGTCGATGCGTCTCGCATGGTCCAGGGACTAGGATTGGCCGAGTCAACCCCGGGTCCGCTGATAATGGTGACCCAGTTCGTGGGGTTCGCCGCTGCGTACGGTCAAGCACCGGGGCTTTCACCACTGGTGGCCGGACTTCTGGGTGGACTGTTGACCACTTGGTGCACCTTCCTGCCAAGCTTCCTTTTCGTGCTGTCCGGCGCGCCATTTGTCGAGCGGTTGTCTGGAAATCCCGTGATTGGTGCAGCGCTCATGGGGATCACGTCCGCCGTCGTGGGGGCGATTGCGAACCTGTCCCTCTACACCACTTCGCACACCATCTGGCCGACTGGCGACAGGCCTGACTGGTTCGCCGTCACGGTTGCAGTGCTGACCTTTGTGACCCTGCGTCGGTACTCGCTCCCTACGTACATCTTGGCTCCAGTCGGCGCAGTCGCCGGCATTCTCTGGTCCTTCGTCCGTTCCGCCTAGGTGAACTTGGGGCATGGCCGACGAGAACTGCCGTAAACGGCGCTACCGGATTGCAACCTGAGTGAACGTCTCCCGGAACCCCGGGTGACAACTTGCGGATAGATTAGGTCACCTTGCGACGGCAATCTGGGTCGCGTCGCATGGGCACCGATTTTCACAAGCAGGAGCACCGGATGATCCAGCTGCCTACCCTCGTCTCGGTAGTGGGATCGTCATTCCTTGCATCGATTGTGGAAATCGTCGAGGCGTTCACGATCATCCTTGCGGTTTCAATCGTGCGTGGATGGCGCCCGGCAATCATCGGCACAGCCGCTGCGTTGGCACTCCTTGGGGTTGCCGGAGGCGTCTTCGGACCGCTCCTTGAACTTGTCCCGATCCACGTATTGCAATTCACGATTGGCATTCTCACGCTCCTATTCGGACTGAGGTGGCTCAGGAAGGCAATCCTGCGATCCATCGGGGTGATCGCGATGCATGACGAGGAGGCCATCTTCACGAAGGAAGCCAACTCGCTGAACGCTCTTGAACGTCAGAAACTGTCCCGGCTCGAATGGATCGCCGGCATGACCGCCTTCAAGGCCGTATTGCTCGAAGGTCTTGAGGTCATATTCATCGTGATCGCGCTTGGGTCTACCCGGACAGCGGACGGTGGAAACCTGATCTGGGAAGCGAGCCTTGGCGCACTCGCGGCATGCGTGCTTGTCCTTGCTACCGGCGCGATCGTCCACAAGCCTCTTTCCACAGTCCCGGAAAACACGCTCAAGTACTCAGTGGGGATCATGCTTTCAGCATTCGGTGTCTTCTGGACCGGTGAAAGTTTCGGGATAGAGTGGCCAGGAGCCGACCTAAGTATCGTCGGGTTCGGTCTGATGTTTTTCGCAATCGGTACGACACTCGTGAACTTGTACCGGCCTCGCTACGCGAAGTCGGCGCCGGCCGGAGCACAGTGTTGATCAAAGGAATATGGTCCGAACTGGTCGGTCTCTTCGTGGATGACGAGTTTCTTGCAATTGCCATCGTTGCGCTTGTCATGAGCGTTGGGATCCTGCGTTATCTGGAGATCATCGACCCTGTCCTTGGCGGGGCCGGACTGGTGATCGGCCTTCCGGCAATCCTGATCGCCGGTGTCGTCCGCACCTTGCGCCGGATACCTTGACGGCCAAGCACAAGTGTTTTCGAACCGAGTTGGCTGGGATGTCTTGTAAGTTCCGCCGTGACGTGTCGACGGCTACTCAATCGGTGCAGTCGCCGAAGTCACGAATTCGTCGTCTATTGCGAACAACTTGAGGCCGTTGTCGCGAAGAAGGCGGTTTGCAAGCGCCGACGCGTCAGCTTCCGCAAGCCATCCCGCTTCCACGCGATCCGCGACAACATCAGCGACAGCTTCCCGCGCCATCTGGCCGTGCGCATACGCCAGTTCGGGCATACGGTAGTCGCCGCCGAATGCCTGGATCTTGTTATGCGGGACCGTGTCAAGCCATTCGTGCAGGCAACGTCGCAATACGGTCGGTGAAATGATGGCTAACCAACACGCGTTGATGTAGGCGTTTGGGAAGTTCTTGGCAAGTGAAGCCAGTTCACCGCCGTATGGGTACCCACCGTGGAAGAGGTCGAACGTCGTGCCCGGGTGCGCCTTGAGGGTGTTGGTAAGGAACGCAGGATTGGTAATTGCGATGTCGGCTCCCCAGTTTCCCGCTTGCAGACCGGTGTGCACCTGGTAAGGCAGGTGAAGTGCCGACGCGCGGTCACAGACTTCGTGGAACAGGAAATCCTGCAGGGCGGCTGCGTCCGATGGCGCAAGGCTCCCCCGGAGCCCGTGCTCATATAGTGCCGAAGCAGTTGGCCGTTCGACGGTCTCGAACCGAAGCGAGCGGCGGTACGCAAGCCCGCACTTGAGCGCAATCATCCCTTCAGAACGGTATGCGGCCAAGAGGTCGTCGAGAGCGTCCAGGTACGCTCCCATGTTGGCCGGCGCTTCGCGACCATCGGATGGTCCGTTGGTGACGGCGTCGGCGAACTCGGAAGCCTTGCTCGCCACAATGAACCGGTCCACTCTCATGACCGGCAGGAAGTAGCGCCGGTCTCCACGTGTACTGCCAACATCCATGAGCGAGGCGATGAACCTGCCATTCCGCTTAAGGACTTGCTCGTACCACGAGACCTCGCCCGCAGTCTCGGCGACGCGGACTGAGAGTTCCTGGTAGGTCGCGGACGTCAATCCAGGCAAACCGTACAGGTCTCGAACCGCCCTCTCTACCGCCTGCCCGTAGCCCGTGGTTCGGGACACCTCCCAGAATGGTTCAAAGGCCATCCACCTGAGATCCAACGGCACCGACCGATCGACAAGCCGGTGCATGGTTTCCTCGGGCATCCCGGCGGATACAAGATCGGCATTCAGATAGTGGTTCGTCAGGTAGAAGCAGTCGTTCGCATGTTCCGCGTGCTGGTCAGGAAAATGGAGGTGCTCGTGGGCGTCAAGCGCCCACATCCCCATCACCTCTTCGCGGACTTGTGATCGCAGGTGAGACGGCGAGTTCTCCGGTCGCATGCTCTCCATAATTTTGATTCCTCGGGCGCAGGATATCCGTCAGGGCCTCCCCTGGCCGCAAGATGCCGTTCGGCCCACGGTTGCGGTGGATATCACCCGGGTGCAACTATCTGGACAGATTGGAAACCGACGTGACGACACGGACGACCGAGATCAGACTGGCTGTCGACGGGGGAGCCCCGGTCCGGACGGAACCGTTCCCTTCCTGGCCGGTATGGGACGGAACGGATGAGGAGGCAGTCCTCTCAGCGCTCCGGTCCGGGCGATGGGGTTCTCGTCCGGGAAGTGGCTTTGTCGACGCATTCACGACCCGGTTTGCCTCGTTTCACCAAGCCCGGCGCGCGATTGCCGTCTCGAACGGCACCGTCGCCCTTGAAGTCGCGCTGCGGGCCGTTGGTGTCGGTCCTTTCGACGAGGTCATCATCCCGGCATACACATTTGTTGCGACGGCCACATCAGTACTCAGTGTCGGGGCAATCCCGGTCTTTGCCGACATTCGATCTGATACGTATCTCATGGATGCCGACGATGCGGCCCGAAGGATCACCGCGCGAACCAAGGCAATCGTGCCAGTCCACATCGCTGGGCAACCATGCGACCTGGACGCGCTTATCAGGGTTGCACAATCCAATGGATTGGCGCTCATCGAAGATGCCGCCCAGGCCGTTGGCGCCTCGTGGCGGGGCCGGCCGATCGGAGCGATTGGCGACATCGGCACCTTGTCGTTTCAGTCTTCCAAGAACCTCAATGCTGGCGAAGGTGGTGCCCTCCTCACTGATGATGAAGCGCTCGCTGATCGTGCGTGGTCCCTTGCCAATTGCGGACGAATGCCGGCTGGGGCCTGGTACCACCACGAACTTGCCGGATCCAATCACCGGATGACCGAGATCCAAGGCGCACTTCTGCTGTCGCAACTCGACCGCCTTCCTTCGCAATTTGACCTGCGGGAACAGAATGCACGGACACTCGACCAAGGATTGTCAATGGTTCAAGGGTTCGCACCGCAGGCACGCGACGAACGGGTGACCGGACACGCGCATCACCTCTACGTGTCGCGTTACGACCCGCCCGCGTTTGGAGGCCGTCCCCGTGCGTGGTTCCTTTCCGCGCTACGCGCCGAAGGAATCCCGTGTTCGCCCGGATATGAAACTCCCCTGCACCGCATGCCCGCGGTCCTTTCGGAACGACGCAAGTGGGCAACGCACGCCAAAGAGTGCGGACGGCAAGTGACTTGTCCGGACAATCCCGACGCGGAGAACCTCCCGGTCACCGACCGCGCGAGCCGTGAGGAAGGTGTGTGGTTCGGGCAGTCCGTTCTCCTTGGCGACCAGCGCGCCATGCACGAGATTGTCGAAGCGGTCACAAAGGTCCAAGCGTGGGCCTCTACCCACTGACACCTTGACGGCGCGTCGGATGCACGTCCAGTTTGGCGCGACTTGACGACACAGTGGTTCGGAACCAAATTCGATAGGCGCCACGCCCCCAGAAAGGCCGAGACCCGGCGGACACTGGACCTGGTTGAGAGCTGTCCTAACGCACGGCGCTCATTACCGCATTGCTGAACAGTGCCTGTCGGGGTCGTTCCCGCGTCCATCCGCTTCCGAGGGTGCGGTTGGTCAACAGGACGACCTGCACATCGGCAACCGGATCGGACCAAACCAGTGTTCCCGTCGCTCCGGTGTGGCTCCAGGTTCCAGGCGAGGTCAGGTCACCGGTTGGATGAGCGGGCTTTCCGCCTTTGACATCCCATCCGATACCCCATGGAACCGCCGAACGAAGTGACCTCCCGGCGGCACTGTCCCGAAGTTCAGGGGCAATCTCACGACCAAAGTCCGGACCCGATGCCTGCACACTGACCATCTCACGCACCGCCGCCACCGATAGGATGCGTTGACCCGTGGACGTCGCCCCGCCTTGGCGGGGCCGGAAGACTGCCAGGAACGTCACGAGTTCGCGTGGAGTAGTGAACAAGCCACCCCACGGAATGCCGAGGCTCCGGTAGTAGGCCGAGTTCGCCGCTTCCCATGAAGTGCCCTCTTGCCCGGTGTCAACGACCGTCGCGGTGCGCCCCGCCCACTCTGGAGGAGGAAGGATTGAACTTGACGTGGTCCCAAGATCGGTAAGGAGGTTTGCAAAGCCCTCGTGGAATGCCGCCACACCCGACGTGACAGGCCTGTCAGGATCCTCGCGGTTCGCCAACACCCGCCCGGCAACTTCGGCGGCCATCAAGATGCCGCAGTTGGAATACAGGTGCGCCGTCATTGGCTCGAACAGCTGAGGCGCACGTGCGAACGACTGCACGAAGTCGGATAGCGGCCGGTGACCTCGTCGCAGGTCGAAGTTCGCGGCACTGAACCCCGGAAGGCCCGACGAATGGCTCAGGCAATGACGGATCGTAATGTGTTCTCGGAAATGAACGAAGTCTCCCCGATCCTCCGCCGTACCCGAAAGAAGCTCCGGCACGAGCGTCGCGACCGGCTCATCTACTGAGAGCAAGCCGGCATCGACCGCACGCATTACGACCGCAGCGGTGAATGGTTTGGTCACCGAGGCGACGGACCAGATGGTTTCATCATCAACGGGCCGGCCGGTCGCACGATCGGCAGTTCCGAAATAGGCCTCCGCGACAACACGGCCTTCACGAGCCACGATGGCGCCGATGCCCGGCACAACCCTGTCCTGGATCCATCCATCCAAAATCCCGAAGGCGCGGCGCAATCGGTCAGTGTCCAGGCCATTCCGGTCAGGACTGTCCATCACCAGCCGAGTCAGTTCCGTCATCGTTTCGCCTCCATCAGTGATCGCCACAGGTTCCTAACGCGATTGGGGCGCACTGTACTCCAATACCCGCAATCATTCCGTCGGTCGAGGCGTCCAAGCCGTCTCGCCCCACCCGCTTCATGCAATGATGAGCGCGACGCACGAGGCGTCCGGAGAAGGAACCGCATCATGGCAATGCGCATTGGCATCGGTCTGTACCCACACCTCCTAACCACTGACAATTTCAAGTTCGCGGCCCAGGCGGGGGCCACCCACGTGGTCGCTCACCTGCCCGGATGGGCCAAGCGTGTTGGCCGGGCATTACCACCCGAAGCAATGTGGACCTATGAGGAACTCGCTAGCCTCAAGGCGGCCCTGAACGCCGAAGGCCTCGAGTTCTACGCGATTGAGAATTTCGAAGTTGACCACTGGTACGACGTCCTCCTCGACGGTCCCAAACGCGACGAACAGATCGCAAACTTGCAGGAGCTCCTCCGCACCATGGGACGTCTCGGCATCGAGGTCATGGGCTACAACTTCAGTTACGCCAATGTCTGGGGACGTGTCCACGGCCCGTACGCCCGAGGCGGAGCTCGCACCCCAGCCTATCTCGAGGCCCAGGCACCCGAACAGACACCCATCCCAAAGGGGACCGTCTGGAGCGTTCAGTATGACCCGAGTGCCCCCGAGGGAGATATCGGGACCGTCAGCGAGGAAGTCCTCTGGGAACGCTACACGCGCTTCCTGCACGACATGATCCCCGTCGCTGAGGAGGCAAACGTCCGCCTCGCGATGCATCCCGCCGATCCGCCGTTCGGCGTCCTTCGGGGTACGCATCGGCTGGTGTGGAAACCAGAGCAGTATCAGAAGTTCTTGGACCTCTACCCGAGCCACCATCACTGCGCCGAGTTCTGCCAGGGCACCATCGCCGAAATGAACGGCGAGATGGACGTGTACCAGGCCATCGATGCGTACACCGCCCAGAAGAAGATTGCGTACGTTCACTTCCGGAACGTCCGCGGTACGGTCCCGAATTACATCGAGGAGTTTGTGGACACCGGTGACGTCGACATGGTGAAGGCCCTGCGGATCTACCACAAGAATGGGTTCGACGGGGTCCTTATCCCCGACCACGCGCCCGAGATGACGTGCGGCGCACCATGGCATGCCGGCATCGCCTACACCCTCGGTTGGATGCGGGCAGCCATCGGGATCATCGAGAGCGAATAACCACACGTTAAAACGGCCGGTACCCCGTCATTCGATCGGATCGGGGCACCGAGGTTCATGAAACACCACGTTGGTTCGAGACCCCATTGCAAACTGCCTAAGGCGCAATACCGACGCTCCCACCCATGGCGACGAATTCTCGTACACGGTGAACAGATCAGGCAGGTGGTCTAGTGGAAGACCCGCCCATACTCTCCCTGGATCTCCCGTTGTATCGTGTTCACAACATGGGGAACCCGGGACGGGTTTGCAACGGGAGGAAGCCGGTGAACTCATCCGTCGACGACCAAATGTCCGGCGCCGTTGACGGATTCCAATAGTGCTTGACCCTTATACCGTGATGTCGACGCATGGCTTCAGAGAACACCCCGATCGTTCCTCTCGCAGCGAAGGCACGACGCAGGATTCGTCTTCCGGCGGACCAGGATCACGTTTGCCGTCTACTGCGAAGGGGGCGACCCTGACCGGCTTATCCCGTTCGACATCATTCCCCGACTGATCGACGCAAGGGAATGGGAGTTTCTGCACCGAAGCCTCGCGCAGCGGGTGCGGGCACTCAATGCGTTCCTTGCGGATACACACGGCCCGCGCGACTTTATACGCGCCGGTCACATCCCGGCCGAGTTGGTGCTGCGGAACCCAGAGTTCGTCGCCGACATGATCCGCCTTGCGGAGCCGGGAAATGCCTACACCCACATTGCCGGGATTGACATCGTCCGCACCGGGCCGAGCAACTTTGTGGTCCTCGAAGACAACTGCCGCACGCCTTCGGGCGTCGCCTACATGCTTGAGAACCGCGATGTGATGAAGCGCCTGTTCCCGGAACTATTCTCAACCCACCGGGTCCGGCCAGTAGCGCACTATCCCGAGGAGCTCCTGCAGACCCTCCGTTCAGCAGCCCCACGAAAGACTCAGGACGACCCAGTTGTGGTTCTCTTGACGCCAGGCCAGTTCAATAGCGCCAACTACGAACATTCTTTCCTCGCTGACGAAATGGGAATCGAACTTGTCGAGGGACCTGACCTGATCGTTGACGACGGATTCGTCCACATGCGCACGACCCGCGGTCTCCGGCGCGTGGATGTCGTCTACCGCCGCGTTGACGATTCCTTCCTGGATCCACTCGCATTCCGTGCCGACTCGATGTCGGGGGTTCCGGGGTTGATGGCGGCCTACCGCGCCGGCAACGTCACCATCGCGAACGCCGTCGGCACCGGCACCGCCGACGACAAAGCGATCTATTGCTACGTGCCCCAGATGATCCGCTTCGTTCTCGGTGAGGAACCACTGTTGGAGAAGTTTCCACCGTGGCAATGCGGGAACCAGGATGACTACGGCTACGTCTTGGAGCACCTCCCAGAACTAGTGGTGAAGGACGTAAATGGGTCAGGTGGTCATGGGATGCTCGTCGGACCACACTTGTCTCGAGAGACAATCGCCGAGCCTCGCCAGAAGATCGTCGCATCCCCAGCCCGATACAGTGCACAACCACCCTGAGCCTGTCGACATGCCCGACGTTCGTGGAAACCGGCGTCGCGCTACGACACATCGACCTGCGCCCGTACGTCCTTTGCGGTGCAGGCCCGGACGGAAACATTGACGTCCGCCTGGTTCCGGGTGCACTTACGCGTGTTGCCCTTCCCGATGGATCGTTGGAGGTCAACTCCAGTCAAGGCGGGGGAATCAAGGACACATGGGTGGTGGATCAGTGAACACCGTCGGTCTGCATCTCCTCCAGACGTGCCACTTCCATACCTCTCCTCCGGTGCGTGAGGTTCCTTGGACAGGTTTCATCAGGCCCGTCCAGACAATGGGTCATCAGGAGATGACTTGCGATGCTTCTGAGCCGCACTGCCGACAACCTGTTCTGGATGGCACGGTATATCGAACGGGCCGAGCGAATCGAGCGTCTTCTCGACGTCGGGCGTCGGATGGCAAGCCTTCTTCCTGACCCTGACGGGGCAGCGTCCGAGTGGGCTTCAACGATCGAAGCTGCCGGGTGCGAAGCCTCACTCCAGGCGCGGTACCGGGTGGCCGACGCCGCAAGCGTGATCAGGCACCTCGTGCGCGACGCCGACAATCCTTCGTCCATCGTCGCATCGCTCGGGACCGTGCGTTCAAAGGCCCGCGCTGTTCGAACCGCCCTCTCAGCGGATGTCTGGGATGCCGTGAACAGCATTTGGATCGAGACCCAGGCTCTTCGCGACGAGGACTTCACGATGGAAGGACTGCCCCGCCTCCTTGACTGGGTGAAGGAGCGGTCACAACGATTTGGGGGTGCGGTAGCCAACACGATGCTGGGCCGTGACGCCTACTGGTGGGTTCGATTGGGAACCTTTCTGGAGCGCGCCAAGAACACTGTCCGCCTCGTCGACGTCAAGTGTCACGTGCTGCTGCCTCGTGCCGAGGGTGTCGGACGCCTCCATGACTACTACCAGTGCGCAGCTGTCTTGCGCGCCGTCTCGGCATTGCGCGCCTACCACTGGGGATATCGCGACCGTCTGGATGCCCGACGAGTAGCTGAACGGCTCATCCTTCGGTCCGGGATGCCCCGGTCACTCCTGAGTTGCACGTCTCAGGCCCGCTATTACCTCGAACGCATCCGCGACGGGTCTCCAGGGACCGCATCAACCGCGTTCATGACTGACACCGCCGACATGGCGGCCGATGACATATCAGTCACCCCGTTGGCAGGTTCCGGAGCCCTTCAGCACACATCGGTGGCAATGGCACCCGCGCTCGACGAATCGCTTCAGCGCACAACGGTGGAGGAAATCTTTGCTGCAGGCCTTCACGAGTACCTCACCGAATTCATCACCGCCACGAACCCGATTGGCATTGAGATCCGACGGGAGTACTTGTAGGCATCCGCACCACGCCCGAAGTATCCGATGCCTGCGAAGCCTGAGCATGGCGTACACACTGCAAATCCACCAGCCCCAAGAGGCTTGTTCACACACGGAAAGCGACTGACCATTCCGATGCGCTTGGCGATCCGTCACCTGACTTCGTACCCCTAGATACGCCGGTCCTTTCTTCCTCCCAGATAATCCGGCTTTCACCCCGGATTGACGGTGGGCAGTCCGTCGAGAAGTGGTCTGTCGAAGCCTTTGCGACGGTTGATCCGACATCACCGCCGGTCGCGGTCCGGCTCCTTCAAGGCACCGACGGGTACCAAATCGGGACACACCTGCTGAGCATCGCCCGGAGGCACACCAGGTCTTCGATCCTGGCCACCGGAGTTGTCCAAACCACTCCATCAGATGGCATCGTTGGACTTGATGACAACGATCTTCCAATTGCATTCTGGCTCAAGCAGACCCCGCAGACTGAAGCGGGACCACCTGTCTGCGAATTGACTGCGTCAGCATGGGAAAACCACCGGACAGGTTTGGACAGACAATCGGACGGAAGCGCTGATCTAGGCGCGGTCCACCGGTTCATGAATGAAGTGCGTCGCCGGGTTGGCTATGTGATCGGCGCGACTTCGGTCACGACAACCGCTGATGAGGCAGTTATCCGGGGTGCGGGCGTATGTCAGGATCACACGCACGTCTTTCTCGCCGCCGCTCGATCTCTCGGGGTTCCTGCACGGTACGTCAGCGGATACCTCTGGCCGGGCCATCATGATGTCGCGACTGCAAGCCTCGCATGGGCCGAGGCGTGGGTCACCGGCTTGGGTTGGGTGGGCTTTGATCCCGCGAATGACGTATATCCCACCGAAGCGTACATACGCGTCTCGGTGGGACTTGATTAGATCGATGCCTCCCCCGTCCGAGGGGTCCGTCGCGCCGGTCCGGTGAACGAAGAAATGATCGTAACTGTCCAGGTCGACCTGGTTGAAGCGGACGCAGCCCTACTCACTTTTCCAGCGTCATGATGAAAGATCGGGTGCATCACTCGGTCACGCTGGCAGTTTGACCGGTCTCTCCGGGACGTTGGCCAATGAGCGCGTTCGTCGCTAACCCCCCTGCGATCAATCAGGTTTGTGATGACCGATACCAGAAGTAACCGCTCGGCCTCGTGCACGCGGTTGGCGAAGGATTCCAGAGTGTCGCAGTTAGGGATTGACTGCAAAAGGTAGCGGCGTCGGGGCCTGACCGGGAATCATGGTGGCATGAACCAGTTGCGACTCGGGAACGGTTTCGAACGATCCACCAAGCGCACGCGCCGGCCGGCCTTCCTCGAGGAGATGCTCGCCGTCGTCCCGTGGGACGGCCTCGTCGCCCGGATTGCCCCTTTCGCCCCGGCGGGGGCCACGGGACGCCCGCCGTACCCGGTCCTGCTGCTGCTGCGGGTCCACTTCCTGCAGCAGTGGTTCTCGCTTGCGGATGAGGCCGTCGAGGAAGCCTTGCACGACATCCCGGTGTACCGCGCCTTCGCGGGCATCGACCCCGGCACCACCGGCATCCCGGACGCCACCACCATCCTGCGCTTCCGCCACCTCCTAGGGCGCCACGACCTGGCCACCGCACTCCTCCGGACGGTGAACGACGTGCGCGAGGCGCGAGGCGCGAGGCCAGATGGTCCGCCGAGGCACGCTGGTCGATGCGACGATCGTCGCGGCCCCGGGCTCGACGAAGAACCGGACGGGCACGGGGAACCCGAGATGCACCAGACCCGGAAGGGGAACCAGTGGTTCTCCGGCATGAAGGCGCACAGCGGTGTCGATGCGGACTCCGGCCTCGTCCACACGGTGGTGGCGACGCCGGCCAACGTGCACGACCTGGCGGCGGCAGGTTCCCTGCTGCACGGTGACGAGGTGATCGTCCACGGGGACTCGGGATACCGGGGCGTGGCACGCTGGTGGGACACCCCCGGCGTGGCGTGGATGGTGGCCATGCCACCGGGCCGGCGACGGTTGCTGGCGCCAAGGTCGGCCGAGGCGGTGGTGGAGCGGGCCAAGGCCTCGGTCCGCACGAAGGTCGAGCACCCGTTCCGGGTCATCAAGCGGCAGTTCGGCCACGTGAAGGCGCGGTACCGGGGCCTGGCGTAGAACGGGGCGCACCTGGTGACCCTGTTCGCCCTCTCCAACCTCTGGATGGCACGGCGCACGCTGATGGCGGGGTAGGCCGCCGCATGCCCACGTGCGCACCGGACGGCACGCCCGCGGGCCAGGGACGCCTTCGGTAGGCCGGTTCCGGGGCGAAAACGGCGCTTGAGGAAGCCGCACGGGCCACGATTCCCGGTCACTTGCCTCGCACTGGACGCGAAACGTGCCTTGTGCAGCCCTTCCTTAGAATCACCGTGAGAGTTGTCTCCGACCGACCCGCTCCCCAAATCTCATGTCTTGCGAGGATGTCGCTTTGACTGAGGGCACATCGATGGAGTGTGAGGCGCGTGACATTCGGCATTGGCGGCGCCATGATTAGGTGGGTTGTCGCGAAGGGATTGGCTTGATGAACACTGACGGATTGCACGGGATGGGCGAATACCCGCCATTTGTGAACGAACCTCTCGGGGATTTCCATGACCCCGCACGGCACCGTTCTTTTGCAGAGGCGGTAGCTTCGGTCGATGCCGAGGTTGGCGCGCAGTGGGAACGTCCGATCACCATTGCCGGAGAGTCGATTTTCACGGGACGATGGGTCGTGTCGACCGATCCGAACCACCCGTCGCGTGTTGTCGGTCGGGTTGCATCCGGGTCCGGCGAGGACGTCGAACGTGCGGTTGTGGCGGCTGAGACGGCTTTTGCAAGTTGGTCACGAGTGCCTGTGGCGGACCGGGTAGCCGCGGTGCACCGGGTAAGCAGTTTGGTCCGTGACCGCCGAGACCAGTTCGCGGCAGCAATGGTCATCGAGGCAGGGAAGACATGGGGGGAGGCTGACGCCGACGTCGCTGAGGCCATCGACTTCTGCGAGTTCTATCTGCGTGATGCGTTGCGACTGGGCGGGCCACAACCGGTTGCCCACCGTGCTGGGACCTCTAACCGGTTCGTCTATGTTCCGCTCGGGGTAGGGGTCATCATTCCCCCGTGGAATTTCCCATTGGCAATCGCCGTGGGGATGACGATGGCCGCGGTGGTGACGGGGAACACGGCAATCCTGAAGCCTTCAAGCCTGACCCCGGCAATCGCGGCGCGGTTTGTTGACTTGTGCGCCGAAGCGGGTTTGCCTGCCGGAGTGGTGAACTTCCTGGGCGGTCCGGGTGAAGAGGTCGGGATGGGACTGGTGGCGCATCCGCGAGTGCGCTTCATCAGTTTCACCGGTTCCCGGGAAGTCGGGGAATTGATCTACCGCACGGCTTCAGTGGTTGCACCGGGGCAGAAGTGGCTGAAGCGCGTGGTGGCAGAGATGGGGGGCAAGAATGCCATCGTGCTTGACGAAACGGCCGATCTTGACGCGGCTGCGACAGCAGTGGCAGCCAGTGCCTTCGGGTTCGGCGGACAGAAGTGTTCCGCGTGTTCACGCCTGATCGTCGTTGACTCCGTGCACGACCGATTGGTCGAACTCGTGATCGAGCGGACGAAACAAATCCGGATTGGTGACCCGAGGGACTTCAACAACGACCTTGGAGCGCTGGCAAGTGCCGACCAGAAGCGGACTGCGGAACGGTACATCGCGATCGCGCATGAGGAGGGGAAAGTCGTGTACGGGCCGGGCGTGCCGGTTCCGGCGACCGGCCACTATGTTGCCCCGCACATTGTCACCGAGGTTGCATCGCGAAGCAGGTTGGGCCAGGAGGAGATCTTCGGACCAATCTTGTCGGTCATTCGCGCGACCGATTTTGATGACGCGATCCGCATCGCAAACGACACCGACTTCGGGTTGACGGGAGCTGTGTTCTCACGCGACGAAGCCAGGCTCGCGCGCGCAGTCGAGGAGTACCAGTGCGGGAACCTCTACCTCAACCGAAAGTGCACTGGAGCATTCGTTGGAGTCGAACCGTTTGGAGGCTTCAACCTTTCCGGGACCGACAGCAAGGCGGGTGGACACGATTACCTGCTGCTGTTCCTTCAGGGCAAGTCCATTTCAACCCCGACGACCTGATGTGTCCGTGAAATCTTGAGGGGCAAACGGAAGGGGGAGGTCCAACGGATCTCCCCCTTCTTCTGTGTTCCTGCCGTCCGCGGTGCGGACAACGTTGATGCTAGTACTGGGGCGCGGCTGGCGGGGCTGGCTTGTCTTCCGGGATGTCGGTCACAAGTGCCTCGGTCGTCAGGATCATCCCGGCGATAGAGACAGCATTCTCGACGGCGGAACGGGTGACCTTGGCCGGATCGATGATGCCCTTCTCGACGAGGTTGATGTATTCCTCGGCAACAACATCGAACCCAATCGTGTAGGAACCCGCGTCTGAATTGCGCCGACGGACTTCTTCAACGACGACCGAACCCTCGTATCCGGCGTTGAACGCGATCGTGCGCATCGGCTCCTCAAGCGCGCGGCGGAGGATGGCGATGCCGGTGGCCTCGTCACCAACAAGATGGAGATGATCAAGCGCGGCCGCGGCGTTCAGGAGAGCGACACCACCGCCCGGGACAATTCCCTCCTCGATGGCCGCCCGGGTCGCAGACAGGGCGTCCTCGACGCGATGCTTGCGCTCCTTGAGTTCGGTCTCTGTTGCGGCACCGACCTTGATGAGCGCAACCCCACCAGACAACTTCCCAAGACGCTCCTGAAGCTTCTCGCGGTCGTAGTCCGAGGTGGTGTCTTCGATCTGCGCCTTGATCTGCTTCATGCGTGCCTGGATCTCGTCCGACGACCCGCGGCCCTCGATAACCGTCGTGTTGTCCTTGTCGGACGTCACGCGGCGCGCCTGGCCAAGGTCGCGAACGGTGATGCTGTCGAGCTTCCGGCCGAGTTCGTCGGAGATGACGGTACCGCCGGTGAGGATGGCGATGTCCTTGAGCATTTCCTTGCGGCGGTCACCGTAGCCCGGTGCCTTGACCGCGAGGACGTTCAGGACGCCTCGCATCTTGTTCACGACGAGGGTCGCGAGAGCCTCCCCCTCAACCTCCTCGGCGATGATCACGATGTTCTTGCGACCCTGCTGCATCATTGCTTCGAGCATTGGGACGATGTCGCCGATGGCTGAGAGCTTCTTCTCGGTGATGAGGATGAAGGGATCCTCGATCTCCGCAGTCATGCGGTCGGGGTTCGAAACGAAGTACGGGGAGATGTACCCGCGGTCGAACTGCATGCCCTCGACGTACGAAGTCTCGTACTGGAGGCCCTTGCTTTCCTCGACGGTGATTACGCCGTCCTTGCCGACCTTGTCCATGACATCGGCAATGAGATTGCCAATTTCGGAGTCGGCGGCTGAGATGGTTGCGACGTTCGCAATTTCGTCACGTCCGGAGACGGCGGTAGCAGCATTGCGAATTGCCTGGACAACCGCAGCGGAGCCCTTGTCGAGGCCTCGCTTGATGATCATGGGATTGGCGCCGGCCGCGACGTTCTTGAGGCCCTCGTGGACGATTGCCTGGGCGAGGACCGTTGCCGTCGTGGTGCCGTCACCGGCCACGTCATTGGTCTTTGTCGCCGCTTCCTTTAGGAGCTGCGCGCCCATGTTTTCGAACGGATCAGGAAGTTCGATTTCCTTGGCGACGGTCACACCGTCATGACTCACCGTCGGTGCGCCGTACTTCTTGTCAATGGCGACATTGCGGCCTTTTGGGCCGAGTGTCGTCT
>SHXX01000077.1 GCA_009693165.1 Chloroflexota bacterium | reverse complement strand
GTGCGCACCGGACGGCGGGCCCGCGGGCCAGGGACGCCTTCGGGAGGCCGGTTCCGGGGCGAAAACGGGCCTGGAGGAAGCCGCACGGGCCACGATTCCCGGTCGCGTGGCTCGCACTGGACGCGAAACGTGCCTTGTGCAGCCCTTCCTTAGGCACCCGGCCGAACCGAGGCGACCGGAACCCAACCATTCATCGGCGCGGCTGGGCGGACCCTGTTCGATTGGTTTGCGCTCGCTGGCATCGATGAGGCCGGTATAGGGTCATCGGCATTGATCGCTGCCGTGACCCGGTGCTACCCAGGACCATCTGCCACCGGGCGAGGCGACCGTGTACCAACCCGGTTCGAGGCCTCCCTGTGTCGTCCATGGCTTGAACACGAACGAAATCTGTTGGGACCATCACTCATCATTCCGATAGGCCAGTTGGCAATCCACGCCATGACCGGTCGCACGGTCCTCTCGGAAGTCATCGGCAAGACCCTCGATATCGGTGGGATCACCAGCATTCCACTGCCTCATCCGTCCGGTGCCAGCGCATAGATTTACGGACTTGGAAACCGCGACCGCCTCGCGGGCGCGCTTCGTCAAATTGGCGAATGGTGGAGCGTTCAATTTCGCGCAGAACCCGCGACAGCAAGGACGGATCATTGTGCGGGTAATCCTGAGGACAGGTCCACGCGTTGAAACGGTGACCAAGAGACGCATCGGCCCGGGCATCGACGGCCGCAAATCCAAACAACGGGCTAAACCTGACCGTTACGACGGTGACCTTCTCGACCGAGGAGCCATGCGACCACCCCTCCGCCGCTACATCCACAACAGCACATGGCGGAAGCATTCACGCGATTGCCACACGTCGTCAGAGTGGCACCACCAGTGACCAGCGTTTCCCACCCACTGGAGCCTTCGACGAATGGCGGGTCGCTAGAGGCACCGTTAGAAACCTCGTCGTCCGGAGCCGCCACGGGTTGGCGCCGTCGCGTGCCGTCTACCTTGGCCATCGCCATCATCGGGGTTTTCACCGCCGTCCTTCTACGGGTGCCTCTCGGTGGGCAGGCGATGATGTCCTACGACCTCTTTGTCTATTTCTTTCCGGCTAAGACCTTCCTGCGAAACGCCCTGTCTCGAGGCGAACTTCCACTCTGGAACCCCGACACGTTCTTCGGTGCACCGTTCCTCGCCAATATCCAGATGGCTGTCCTCTACCCGCCGGACATCATCTTCCTGGTGGCTCCATTTACACGCGCGGTCGCGGCAAGCCAGGCCGTCCACCTGTTCCTGGCAGGGGTTGGGTTCTTCCTTCTGGCAAGACGCGGGTGGGGACTAGGTCACATTGGTGCCCTTGCCGGTTCCCTGATATTCGCCGGCAGCGGGTTCATTGGTGCGCACATGGGACACCTGAACCAGGTCCATGCCGCAACGTGGATTCCCTGGCTGGTCCTGACAGTTCATGGCACTGCACACCACTTTGGGCGACTGCTTCGCCCGACCACCACGGAACCCGCGCCTCGGGGTTGGAACCGATTTGGCGAGGTGTCGCTATGGGTTTCCGGTGGTGCAGTTGTGATTGCTCTCCTGTTCACTGCCGGCCACACCCAGGAGACGTATTACGCACTCCTGACCATCGGCGCTGAAGCCGCGATCTTCACCATCGCGCCACCCACGCGGATTCCAGTCCGCGGAAGTCACCTTCTGTCAGTCGGCGTCATCACCTCGCTTGGAATGCTTCTCGCCGGGGCCCAGTTGGTGCCAACCTTGGAACTCACCCACTACGGGTACCGCGGCGGCGGCATGTCTCTCGACGAGGCCGGAAGCTACGCAATCGACCGGACCCACATCCTTGAAGCCCTTCTTCCGACGTACTGGAACCTCCCCGCCCAGGAAGTGACCGGCTACACCGGAATTGTCGCCTTACCCTTCGCATTCGCTGCACTTGGTGCGGCGCGCGCCAGACGCCAGATGTTCGCCCTCGGGGCAATTGCGCTAGGTGCATTGATCCTTGGCGTCGGTGTCTATACGCCCGTGTTCGATGCACTCCATCGCTTCGCACCCATGTTCGCCAGTTTCCGCGCACCTGGACGCTGGTTGCTGATCTGGACGTTCTCCGTCGCTGGTCTCGCGTCTCACGGTCTCGATGCCCTTCGGGCGCGCCGTATCGGCAAAACGACCCGGCAACTTCTCGCGAATGCGACCGATCAGTCAGCACGGATCGCATCGGTCACCGCCGTCGCGTGCGTCGTGATCGGTCTCGTAATCCTGCGGACCTATCTCGTCGGTGGCGTCCAATGGCTACCGCCGGGCCGCGTAGCACTCACTTGGTTCTGGTTCGGGGCCACGACCATTGCTCTGGTGTCATTCCTGGCGCAGGCACGGGGCACCGTTCACGCACTCGGTAGATGCGCCGCTGTTGGACTGATCAGTGGAGAGTTACTCCTTGCCGGGCATCGGATGGAGTACGCCCTCGGTGGCGACCCAGGTCTCTACACCAACCCACCACCGGTCACCGCTCACGCGATACGGACCCTCTCATCCCGTGCCCCTGATGCCTCGCCAGGAAGATTGGTGAGCCTTACCGTTGAACAGCATCTGGATACAACCCGGCTCGCAAGATGGGCGGGTTCTACTGACGGTGAAACGGTTCGCTACCGCGCAATGCAGGATGCCCTCAAGCCCAACCTTGGGGCCGTATACGGACTAGCGACCATCGACGGCTACGACGGGGGCCTCCTCCCATTGCGGTCCTATGCAAGGTTCAAGGCGCTACTTCTCCCTCAAGGCGCGGAACCGTCAGTTGCACATCTCACTCTCGGTGCACAAGCATCAGGGAAGGCAACCGCATCCAGGTACGCCTCCCTTGGGATCGGTGCCGTGATCTCAGACGGAAGGAACGGGTCTCCGGGCGACAACTGGCGAACCAACGATGAAGCACCCGGTGCCGCCTGGTGGCACGACAACAACCTGCCTCCAGCATCACGCGCGCTCCTCGTTGGGAACGTCATCGTGGAACCGGATGATGACCGGGCAATCACCCTCCTTGCATTCGCTGACCTTTCGAACACTGCGATCATTCAGCGGGCCATTCAAGGCGTCCCGGAACGTAGGAGCGCGCCAACTTCGGCGCCCGTTGGAACTGCCAAGGTCACGCGCTACTTGGCGAACGAAATCACCGTGGATACTTCTTCAGACCGTACCGCCCTATTGGTCATGACCGAAACCGACTATCCCGGATGGCACGCCACCATCGACGGGCAACTGGCACCGATCATCCGGGCAAACGGGCTTTTCCGGTCGGTTGTGGTCCCACCCGGCACGCATGTAATCCGGTTCTGGTTTGCACCAACGTCCATCATCGTGGGCTTCGGGATCACTTTCCTTACATTCTTCGCGTTGACCACCACGACATGCGTCACGAATTGGCGCAGATTTGGCGGTCGCGCCTCGGTCGCACCGCACTCCGTCAACGGAGACAATGAGTGACCACCGTCACCGCAGCCGACAGACGGACCGTGATCCGCCTTGTCTTGTGGGTCTTTGCGTTGTACGCGCTGACGATGGCGGGTCGCGTCGTCAGTGGCGACGGCGAGACGATGTTCCAGACCACCCGCGCGATGGTGGAACGTGAACAACTTTCCATTGATCAAAGGCCAGAAGCAGCGGTTGGCCGTGGAGGCCGCTACTTCAGCAAATACGGTCTGGGGCAGTCAGTCGTTCAAGCTCCGTTTGTCATGGCCGGACGCCTGATAGCGGTGATAGCACCACCTCAGTCACCACCCGACCTTCCAGCGCGGTTTCTCGTGGGCCTGACCAATGTCCTGGTTACTTCTGTCGGAATCGGGATTCTGTGGATGATCGCCAAGTCAAATGGAAGTGGCTCGCGCGGTGCAACCGGGATCGCCCTCGCAACCGCAACAACCACCTTGCTTTGGCCCTATTCCCGGGCCGACTTCGCTGAACCACTTCAGGCAACCGCCCTCCTTGCCGCCCTGCTTGCTGGTCTCATCCTTCACGAAAAGGTGTTGGGCAATCGGACCAGGGCTGGACTGGGGCCAAAATCAACCACCAAGTGGGGGCTCGCGGTTGGGTCCGCGATTAGTGTGGCGTTCCTGACAAAGGCCGCGTCACTCATTCTCGCGCCCGCAATCGTGATTCCCGTGCTAGTGACCGCGTGGTACCTGGCTCTGGCCGGCACATCAACTCCTTCACGACGCGGACTGACCGGCGCCATCGCACTCCTTGCGTCGGTCGGGTTGCCGGTAGCGGCCGCCGGAACGGGTCAGGCGCTGCTGAATTGGCACCGCTTTGGCAATCCGTTCGAGTTCGGTTACGGAGATGAACCCTCGACCGGTTTTACCACCCCACTCTTCGACGGTATCGGGCTTCTCCTATGGAGTTCCGGCAAGGGACTTGTGTGGTTCGCCCTTCCGGCAGCGGTCGGCTGCTTCCTTCAAGTGTGGTTGGTTCGTCGAAAGCCAATTATCGCAGTGGTCGCACTTTCCGTGTTCGGCACCGAACTCTGGTACTTCTCTCGATGGTGGGCGTGGCACGGGGACTGGAGTTGGGGTCCGAGATACCTCTACGTGACCGTGCCCTTTCTGATGCTTGGTTGGATTGCACCGCTTCTCGCGTGGCCAAGATGGCACTGGACCTTCAAGACCGTCACAGGATTGGTGGCCATTGCCGTCGCTGGTTTCGGTTTTTATGTAAACGTCCT
This sequence comes from Chloroflexota bacterium, assembly GCA_009693165.1. Taxonomy (GTDB): domain Bacteria; phylum Chloroflexota; class UBA11872; order UBA12225; family UBA12225; genus UBA12225. The sequence goes on along the minus strand of SHXX01000077.1, from coordinate 6,106 downwards.
AGGTGTGGCAATTGACTACGGCGCGTACTACAGCGTCGTAGGGAACCAACTGGGCCGAGGCGTCGACGTCCGCGATGCACGCACTGTCCCCCCGTTCTCCCCACTCCTGGGGCACCAATGGTTGCTCCAAGCGTCGCTGTTCGAGGTGTTCGGCCCGTCTCACAAGCCGGCAGAAAATCCGTACCGATACCGGTACCCGTGGGCCATGGCGTTCCCGGAACTGGTGCCAGAGGCGCCTGAACGCGCGTATGGCTTCGACCTTTGGTGGGCCGCGCGTCGCGGAACGTCAAGATTTCTCGACTACTGGGCCAGCCTATCGGCAATCTGGATCGGGGTCGTTGTCGCGAAGCACCTGCCGACTCTCTTCCGTCTCGGTGACAACGAACCCGCCCGGACGGTACCGACAACCCCGAAGGCTTCCTGACAGCGTCTGGTAAACGTAAGCCGTCCTTTGGTCGGGGCACCGCCCGGGCCACCATGGGCATGGCACCACGGTCTCGCAAGCACTTGTGGCACGCGCCATCCGTTGGGGTTTGTTGTGACCACCACCAATGGCGCGCTTGACGACCCGAGGTCACCCGGCGCGGCCGCTGTCGACACCGGTCACAACCGGGGTGCCTCGCACCAGTTGTCGGTCATCGTGCCGGTCTACAACGAGCGCAATACCCTGCCGGAACTCCTTGAACGGGTTCGCGCCCAGTCACTTTCTTGGAACTGCGTTCCAGTCTCACTCGAAATCATCGTCGTCGATGACTGCTCGAACGACGGTGGTGTGGATTTCCTCATCGGGGAAGCCGGACAGTCAAAATTCGCCGACGTGCACGTCCTGCGACACGTGAGGAACCGGGGGAAAGGTGCAGCAATTCGCACTGGCCTTGAGCGGGTCACAGGTGATGTCGTGCTCATCCAGGATGCGGACCTCGAGTACAACCCTGATGACTACGCTGCACTGATTGCACCGATCCTCGCCGGACAGACCCGCGTCGTCTACGGATCCCGGTTCCTCGACCTCGGGCCCTTGGGCCGACCCACTGGCATGCACCCTACCAACTGGGTTGCAAACAAGATCCTTTCCTGGACTGCGTCAATCCTATTCTTCCGCTCGATCACCGATGAGGCGACCTGCTACAAGGTCTTCGCGACGCCGGTCCTGCCGACTTTGAACTTGCGGTGCGAACGCTTTGAGTTTTGTCCCGAAGTCACGTCGAAGGTCCTTCGTCGTGGGCTTCGAGTGATTGAAGTGCCGATCCGATATCACGGGCGGGGCGGGAATGAGGGGAAGAAGATCCGGTGGCCGGATGCCTTCCACGCGTGGTTCACGCTCGTGCGCTACTGGCTTCGGGACTGATCCTTGCGATGACGTCTGCGTCAGACCCAATCACTTTCCCGTGTTTCGCTGGCAGGTCACGCCATTGAAGACCCTCGATGAGCGGTCCGATCCAAACCTGTCGAGCGCCGTCGTTCCCAACCACGGCGACCTCCATGGGCGTTGGCCATTCGCGTGCGCAATTCTTCTCGGTGCGACGTATCTCAGTATCCGGCTTTCAAAGCTTGGCGCGCTTCCAATGGTCAGCGATGAGGGGACGTACATCGACTGGGGCGTCCGCGCGTGGCACGCCCGAGACCTTTCAGACTGGCTAGCCTCGCTTGAGGACGGCAAGCAACCTCTTCTCGCTTGGCTCATGGTTCCGTTCCTGAGCGCCATTCCCGACCGACTGATCGCGGGACGCCTGACATCAATTGTGTGCGGGGCGGTCAATGTGGCGCTCATGTGGTCGGTTGCATCGCGCTTGGGGCAACCGTGGGGTAATCGGACATCAAGACTTGCCGGGCCTATTGCCGGGGCACTCTATGTCATCTCACCAGTTGCCGTCGTCCATGATCGGATGGCCCTGTACGACACGCTTGTCACTACAGCGTCGCTCATGGTGCTGCTTGCCACCATCCACTGGTCCGAACGCCCCAGTTGGATGCGGATCATCCTGGTCGGACTTGCAATCGCCGTCTCAGTCCTCACGAAGCTTTCGGCACTCTTCTTTATCGGTCTTGTGCCCGTTGTGGCCGTGGCGTGGAACCCAGCGTCCAAACGGCAGTGGTGGCAACTGGCACAGGCTGGCTTCATTGGTGCAGGCGCCTACTCGATCCTCTACTTGAGCCCGATTGTGGACAACCTCGCCGATGGAAACTTCGGGCGGTACAGCTTGACCGTCGGGGAGGTCGTGAAGTTTCCAGTGACCCTATGGTGGGCGAATGCCGTGTTTGTCGCTGGAACCTTTGACACATACTTCGGTCTTCCGCTCGTCCTAGCGAGCGTCGCATCGGCGATCACCCTGCTCCGCCACGCTGAACATCCTGCAGCAATTACTTCCCCCGCACCTTCCAATCGCGGTCGAGCTGCATTCATCATGGCGATGTGGATTGTGGTTCCGGTCGCTGCCTTCGTGCTTACCGCCAAGCTCATCTATTCCCGTTATCTCGTCTTCGTCCTGATCAGCACACTGATCCCAACCGCGATCGGGGCAGCTAGAGCCGTTGCGCATTGGCGCGGATTCTTTTTGACACCGGGAGAGCCAAACCCGGCAAATCGCCTCAGCAACCTGCTGCAGGTATCTATCTGGTCGCTTTGGGCGGGCGCCATCGTGATCAGTTGCAGCGCGTTCGTCTGGCCCTTGATCAACTCACCGGCCGAAGCACCATGGATGAACGACCGGCGCTACATCACCGACCGGTTCCAGTACATCGAGAGCAACTATGCGGGATACGGTCTTGCGGAACTCCTGGCTTATCTGGAGAAAGCCCGTATGGAACACCCGGAAACCGGGATCGTCGTGATCACACGCACCGCGACAGGAATGCCGAGGGACGCGATCTTTGCCTACCTGCGGCATCGTCCGGGCGTCACTCTCGGATACGTCGACGAGACAAGGGCGGTTGCCGACCGTCTCTCGGCGGATCCCGACCGCGCGTCGTTCCAAGCAGGACGAGGCGCACCGATCTACTACGCGCTTACCGATGCCCCCGGCGGCGAGCAGGAACGGAGGTTCATCTCCCTGAACCCTACCGCGCGCCAGCTTCTAGATATCCCAAAACCCGGAGATCACAGCCGATTCAAGCTGTTCCAAGTCAATTGGACACCCCCGGCGCCAGACACCGTGTTCAGTGGCGCCACACCGTTGCTCGACGCTGCGATCCGTTTGGAGGGTTTCCGCCTTGACACCCCCAAAGTACGCGCGGGATCAGATGCAAGGGTCATTCTTTACTGGACCACCAAACAGGGGCTCTCGAAGGACTTGACAGTCTTTGCCCACCTGATTTCTGGCGTCGATCCGACAGGAGGGGAGCGCGTTGCGCAGCGTGACAGCAGGCCCGGAAATGGCGCACAGCCCACCACGGGATGGCGTCCCGGTGACTTCATCGCCGACCGCTGCGAGATAAGCGTGCCGTCTGGCACGCCAACCGGAACATACCGCCTGGTCGTGGGCATGTACGACCTGGTGACAATGGAGCGGATGCCAGCTACAGCCGCTAACGGACAGGGTCCGAGTTGGCCAACCGATGGAACCCGTCCACAAACTGGGGTTATCGATGGCGAGAACCGCGTCTACCTCGGCGAAGTAACCGTCGAGTGACGGTGTTCATGCCGGTTATTCGGGCAAAAAACTGCGGGTGCGCCAATCTGGCACATCCGCACTTTAACGCCTAGAACCCTTGGCGGGCAGGCTGGTCGTCGTCAAGGACGCTGAGGCGTCGAACAATCCGCCAAAGTGCGCGTTCCGGGTCCTTGATTACGACGCACCCGTGCGCCCTCAGGACTTCCTCATATCGGGCAAGCACTTCCGTTGCGTGCTCACGCCAGGCCTTCGCATCTTTAGGGCGTGAAGCTGGCGCATGCCAAAGAAAGACATGTGCGGCATCCCTCTGGTCAACTCGGGCACCGTCGGCGGTTCCACGTTGCCATGCACTGAGGCCCGCAGCAACCAACACCTCGACGACCTCGGTGGTCATGAGAGGCACGCGCAATTCAGCGTCAGTGATAGCCTGCTTCGCCGTTTCAAGGGCTTCCCGAGCCGAAATTTCATTTGCACGCGAGTTTTCAATGCGAACAAGCGCCAATTCATAAGCGCGCTCAGCCTGATGCCGTTCTTGAGATGCGCGGGTTGCAATCGCACGTGCCCGCTGCATCGCTGCTTGCAATGTTCCCGGAGCTGCTTCCAGAATCTCTTCAACCGTCATAGTTTCGCCACCTCCCCGCCCTCGTACGTGTACGCGATGGACGCTTCCTAACTGTACTTGATAACCATTGCCAACAACCACTAGCACGAATGCATACAGGTCGTTGTACGCCGTCTGGAACCAACTGAGAGAAACTCATGGTCACGCTCAGCCAAGCATCGCAAGAAATCTCTGTGAGGCTTGCTGGTCCGCCCTGGCGCGAGCCTGACAGGCGCGTTTGCCCAAGCGCCTAAACGATGCCGCAACACTCTTCCAGAGATCATCGACGACCGAACGGCTTGACAGATGCACGGGCATAGCCGGTCATGCGATACTCACGCAACTCTTACCGGAGTAGCGTAAGTCCGTTCGCAGGCCAACCTTGAAGGCCAGATTTGTGCGGAGCGAACGGGCAAAGGGAGGTATCGATAGTGATGGCGAGAACCCCGGACCACGAGCCGCGCATCAGTGGCGGCGTCGCGCGTGCCGAAATGGCACCACGCACGAAGCATCGTTCAAGTTTTGGCGCGATCGCCAGTGCGGTCATGCTGAGCATTTCCCTGGTCGGTTGCGGCATCGGTGGCGTCATGCTTGGAGAAGCCACCACGACAGAGGTGGTGAAGCACGCCCACTGGTCCTACGCCGGCAAGGACGGCCCAGATAGGTGGGCAGAACTTGACCCGCATTGGTCAGCGTGTTCAAACGGTCGTACGCAGTCGCCGATTGACATCGCACCGGCAAAGCTTCTGCAGGCCGAATGGCTCGAGGAACTGCGGTTTGCCTACAAGGGCACCAAGAAGCTCGACGTGCTGAACAACGGGCACACCATCCAGGTTACGCCTGAGCGCGGGAACTGGCTGAATTACAACAAAGTCTGGTACGAGCTCAAGCAGTGGCACTTCCATTCCCCCAGCGAGCACACGTTGGTCGGTATGAACACCGACATGGAAGTTCACTTCGTTCACGCCGCCGACGCGAACCGACTGGCAGTCATCGGGGTGATGCTCAAGCTTGGCCCTGACAATCCAATCCTCGACCAATTCTGGGATTCGATGCCGGCTGAAGAGGGCAAGAAGGCCGAGTGGTCAGGAGGCTTCAGCATTCTTGATGCGCTTCCCAACGACCGTACCTTCTACACGTACAAGGGCTCACTGACAACGCCACCATGCTCGGAAACGGTCACTTGGCTAGTTATGAAGGAGCCGATCAGTGTCTCGAAGCCTCAAGTTGAGAAATTCAAGGCACTCTTCAAGGGAAATACCAACCGGCCAGTCCAGCCCTTGTACGGCAGAGTGATCTCCGAGAGTGTTCCTGGGGGTCTCAAGGGCGGTCATGGGGCCTCTTCTGCTGACGCTCATGGCGCAGCTCCCGCTGCGGGTGCCAAACCGGCGGCAGCAGCCGACGCACATGGCGCGGCACCGGCAGCAGCAGCCGACGCACATGGCGCGGCACCGGCGGCAGCCGCCGACGCATATGGCGCGGCACCGGCGGCACCCAAGCCCGCAGGCGCGGCAGATGCTCACGGTGCAGCACCAGCAGCGGCACCAGCAGCCAAGCACTAATCGTTAGGGCTCAGCGATCAATCGAGGCGGTCAGGATGCTCGAACATCCTGACCGCCTCTTCTTGTTTGCCCCTCGAACAGTATCACCAAGCCAATCATGGTGCGTGCAGGCTCCTTTTAACAGCGCCACGGATATTTCCAGTCGCACGAAGCCCCTGACGCACCTCGCTGAGGGCAGGGCGACTAGCTGTCGTCTCTCACGACATTGGTTACAGGGGCTGGGGAGAATGGGATGAAGGCCTCGCCCGGTACGGTGCTGGGTACTGACACCACACCCGCCAGGGAGGCCTTGGGATGCAACACTATCACCCGCACGCCAGGTTGACCACGCA
>SHXX01000076.1 GCA_009693165.1 Chloroflexota bacterium | reverse complement strand
CGAACCTCTGGATGGCACGGCGCACCCTGCTGGCGGGGTAGGCCGCCGCATGCCCGAATGCGCACCGGTCAGCACGCACCCGGGTCAGGAAGGCCTTCGGGAGGCCGGTTTCAGGGCGAAAACGGGGCTGGAGGAGCCCCACGGGCAACGATTCCCGGTCACTTGCCTCGCACTGGCCGCGAAACGCGCCTTGTGCAGCCCTTCCCTAGGGGTCTTTCCGTGCTTCGCAATCGTAGTGCCAGTCGGGCGCCTACTCAGATGACGTCGAAGAGCGACTTTGCGAACGCCAGATCGTCGCCGATCAATCGTTCAAGGTCAGTCTCGTCCGAGTATTCTGCTGGTAGGCAAACGGGAGCTGTGTAACCGCGCGCGCGTACGATCTCCACGATTTCCCGCCACGGTGCCAACCCTTGACGACCACTTGTCCAGTGGACGCCGTACTTGGCGGCTGGAGATTCAGGGCCATTCAAGCGCCTCCAGTAGGCGTTTTTCAGGTTGAGCATCCTGAGGTGGGGCCAGACTATTTCTGCTGCGTGTTCGGGTATCTCGCCGCTTAGCGCAGTGTGGGCAGGATCCCAGACCGCGCAGACCTGTCTCGGATCGAATGGTTTCAGCAATTCGCGCAAACCCATCGCGTGCGAGAGATCATGCCCATTGTGATTCTGAACCCCAATCGCGACACCGCCGTTCTCCAGGACTGGAAGGAGTGCATGGAACTCCTTCTGGACTTCGGCGATGCGTTGAAAATACCCAGTCCCTTTGGGTACTCCGATGCAAATTCGGATAATCCGAACATTTGTATCCGCACATGCATGAACCAGTTCCGAGGTAATCTTTGACCTCATTGGTGGCGAGACTGAATGGATTGTGACCCCTGACTTTCCGAGGATCCTTACGGCGTCCGGCAGCTGTGCCGTGACCTGTTCCGGCTCGACTTGGAAGCCTGGCCGGATTGGCAGTTCGACACCCCAGAAGCCGAGGCGTGCCACAAGCGCTCCGAGATCCTCAAGTGAGTGGGACCGCCATGGCTTGGTGAATACGGTGAATTTTGTTTTAGTCATGGAAGTTCCCTGTCGGCGCCGGTCGGGACAGGATCGTTTTGGTGGCTGCTCTACGCCATAGTCGCCAGGCGGTTAGGATGCACCTCATGGCGCAGCTGTTCGCCGACCGAGTATCGGATGATCTCATCGACCATCGTTTCACCCAATCGCACACGCCCGTCCCACGTGGCTCCGGCGATATGCGGGGTCACCAACACGTTCGGAAGGTAGCGCACGGGGTCGCCGGGACTGACTGGTTCCTCTGGAAAGACATCAAGTGCTGCTCTGAGGCGCCCTGAACGCAACTCGGCTATGAGGGCCGGATAATCGAGGGCAGCCGGCCTTGCCGAGTTTATGACCAGCGTGCCGTCACGCATCCGTGCGAACTGCTCTGCTCCGACCAGGTTTGAGGTTTCAGGAGTTGCAGGGACATGGTTAGAGATGATGTCCGCCCAGGCGCACAGGGCATCGATTGAGTGCTCTTTGACGACACCGAGCATGATCGCGTCATTGTCTGCCAGATATGGATCGTACACACGAACATCACACCCGAACGGCTTGAGTAGCTTCAGAAACGCTCGGGCAGTCTGGCTCATGGCAAGCAGGCCAATCCGTTTGCCAGCGAGTTCATCCCCGTGACCGTCCTGTGAGACCTTCCATCCGTCTTCTCGCATCACCTCGTGGAAGGCGACGGCACGGCGTAGGCCCACCAAGGCTGCCATGAGGCACCACTCACCGACCGACTGCGCGATCACACTTGCACCATGCGTTACCCGAATTCCCCTTTCAAAGAACCCAGTGGTGACAAATGGTTTGACCGACCCTGCACCGTGAGCGACCAGTTCAAGCCTGGGCAGCGAATCAAGAAGGAGATTGTCGAACCGCGGCATGCCCCAGCTTCCCATAATGACGTGTACGTCACCACGGTCTGTCTCCCATGTATCCGGCTTGCTGGAAACCGCTCCTGACGGCAACCAACTGACGTTGGCAACAGCTTCCAGCCTCCGCACTGATGACGGCCTCATGAGGTGGTCTCGCAGTGGTGGAACGAGCAAGCACAGAACGTTGAGCCTTTGAGCCATCGACAACTTTCCTAACTCTGATTGCAATACATTGATTGATTGCTCTCAGACCCTTGCTAGGAGAGCCTGGGCAAGGATCGTCTCGGCGACCTCCATCGTCTTCACCGCATCGCGAAATGGTGACGAGGTAACTTCCCGCCCAGTCTTGAGCGATTCGATGAACTCCCGGTTCTTTGCCTGAAATCCCCCGGAAACGAATGTCTCAGCGCTTCCGGCGACCACGTGCGCGTGGAACTCCTGGGACCTACCCCCCCTCACAGAGGCCGAGTGAAAGGCCATCGTCCCTTCCTGGTCCCCTTCAGCAGTTGCTCCAGGTGAGTGCATCTCAACCCTGAAGATGCGCCGGCCACTGGCCCAGTTGCACTGCACGAAGCCAATTGCACCGTTCGCAAACTCCAAGGTGGCGTGCACCCAGTTGATGTCCGGGGTCCCGATCCGCCGGCACCTGCTCTCCACGCGGATGACATCGGCACCACTGTGGCTGCCGGGGCCGCCCCCGCAGAGCCAGCGGACAGTGTCGATGACGTGTACGCAGTCGTCCATCATTCGGTCGCGCGCACCCGTCATGGCTGAAGGGCCCGGCTTGTAGAACTGGACCATCGCTTGGTTGACCTCTCCAGTCGCGCGCACTCGGTCGCGCAGCGAAATCAGGAGTGGACTTGTGCGGCGCTGGTGGCTCACTTGGGTCACGACGCCCGCGGTTTCCGCAAGATGTACGAGCATCCGGGCCTGATGAATGGTCAGGCCCATTGGCTTCTCTATGTACAGAGGCAATCGATGCTCAAGGCACCAGGTCCAGATGTCGTACATCAGGTGGGGCTGGCCAATGACGTATACGCCGTCTGGTGACACGCGTTCGATCATTTTCCGGTAATCGTGGTGCCGTTCCTCGATGCCGTACTTGTCGGCGGTACGGGCGAGAGCGGATGGGTCGAGGTCGCTGATCCCGACGATCCGTGTGTCCGGAAACGACGCGAGTGACGGGTAGTGGACCGAGTTCGCCATGCGCCCAGCCCCGATCATCGCTATGCGGACTTCGCTCTTCATCGCACTTTCCGAAATTGCGGTAGTCATGATTGCCAACCCTAGCTCGCTCGGCCCTCCTTGATAGCAGCATTCACGCGCTGGTTCGCCTGAGCCAGGAGCTCCTTTGCGCTGCCCTTGCCCTGCAGTGCGAGCGTCTCCGCACCTTCGGGCCCGTCGAGCTGGGCATTGAGGATGGGGATTTGCACGATCGGCGGACGGATGTGTGAGTTCGGAAGCTGTTCGATGAACTGCATGATCCTGCTGTCCACCGAGTTCCAGTACGGGTCAGCCGCAACCTTCTTGATCGTGGGCAGCCTCCCGCCTCCTGTCTGGCTCTGGACAAGCTGGAATACGTCGTCAGAGAGGTACTTTGCGAGCATGAAGGATGCGTCAGGCGACTTGACACCGGCCGGCAGGACGGTTGCGTACCCACCCGACCACGTGTGCGACCGTGTCGTCCCGGTTGCCGGTGGGATCGGCCACACGATCCATTCCATATCCTTCTTTGCAAACATTCCTGACAACTGCGAATTCGAGTTGATGATCGTGCTCAGGAAGCCAGCCTTGAACATGTCCATCGGAACATTGGACTACTGCGCCTTTCGGAATGCCTCGACGGGCGCATAGCCTCCAAGTTCCCCGGCACGTGCGATTTCCCATTCCAGCGCAGCGATGTTCTGCGCCTTGTCCATGGTCACCTGATTGGCTTTGGGGTCGTACCAGTCACCGCCGAATATCCAGCCCCAGCCATAGAGCCGCCAGTTGTTCCAACTTCCCCACGGAACGAACCCGAGACGCTGGATGTTTCCTGGCACCCCGACATTCAGTTGACGGGCAATCTTGTCGAAGTCGTCAAGGGTCTTCGGGGCAGTTGCCGGGATGCCTGCCTTCTTGAGATGCTCGGCATTCACGTAGATCATCCGCGTGTCAGTCGAGTAGGGCATCCCCCAGAGTTTGCCGTCTCGCCAAACCTCATCCCAGCACCATGGCTGGTGGTCATCGCCCTTGATGCCGGCTGTCTTCGCCATCGCGCCCATGTCCATGAACAGCTTCGTCTGCGACGCGCCGAAGATGGTGTAGCGGTCGAAGACCGATACGTCCGGTGGCGTGCCCGCTGCGACCACGGTCACGAGTTTTGCGTCGCGGTCAGGGGTGTCGGTCATCTCGACCTTCGTCTTGGGATACGCCTTCTCGAAGTCGGCAATCCGTGCGACCCAAGCCTTGTAGCTGGCGTTCGTCTCCCCGCCTTCCGGCCAGAACACCAGTTTCTCGGGGAAAGGAGCCGATTTGGAGGATGCCGGGCTGGCCGGTGTGGCATCGCTCCCGCAAGACACCGACAGAAGCCCGGTTCCAATGATGGTTGCCGCACTCGCCATAATCATGCGGCGCGACACGGTGGTTCGAGAGCGTCGTTCAAAGCGTGGCATGTTGGCTCTCTTTCTGTGACGAAGAACTTTGGCCGGCGAATATAGCACTGACTGCACAAAGTGGCTACTTGGCACTTGCCTCCGGGCGACCCGGCAACGCCTGCGTTGGTGGCAACCAACCTCTCCAAAGCCAGGCAACCCAATTGCTGTGGCCTTTTGTGGACTGCCGGCGCGCTTCTCCTTCGTCTGTCGCGTCGTACCAAGCCAGTTTGGCTTCAGGAATGAGACCGAAGCCGGTGTGGGAGGTGGTCGATCACGGCCTGACGACAGGAGGCCTCCATGTCAATCTCCGGAAGCGTCGTCCCGGCGGCTACGCCATTGGCTTCAACGTCACTTTGACGCCGGAATGCCGCCATGGTTAGGCCCGGGGTTGCCCAAGGATGTCGAACGGCGTGAACCGGAGTGATCACAGCACCATTCCCGCATCTGACGCCTCAGTCACGAACGTGCGCATGGCAGCCGTTTTCGGCCTCTGTTCGATGCGATCCGGCACGCCAACTCCAAGGCAACCATTGCCTTCGTGGATGGTGTGGAGGCCTGACGGGGGTTGGAGGTGATCTGGTATCAGGACTACGAACCGGGGTTTCCCGGCCCGGATCAGGAAACTCGGACCAGGAAATCGCGCACCGCGGGCAGGTAGTGGTCAAACTGGTCGCTATTGACATTGTGGGAGGCGTCGGGAATGTTGGCGACTTCCAGGGTCGGGCAGCAGCGTTCGGCCACCGAAGCCGCGTCGGCGGTCACGAGGGCGCCCCGGGCGGGATCACCAGTGATGAGGAGGGTCGGGCAGCGTACCTTGCCCAGCAACGCTTGCCAGTCGAACCGATCCTGGAAGGTCGTGAAGAAGATGTCTCGCACCTGCAACTTCGCGGTCGCGGCGTTTTCCAGTTCCGCATCACTCCAATGTGGATTGGATAGCCTGAACCGCTCCACGATGGCGTCAAGGCCGAGGTTCGCAATCATGTGCGCTTCGGTGCGCAGACTTGCGAGGGCGGTGGCGATCCAGTGTTGCGTGGCGTCGGGTGTCTGCAGGAAGAAGATCGGGTCCTCGAGGACGGCGGCCCGCGCGATGTCCGGGTGATCGGTGACGGATGACAGGACAGTGTTCGCACCCAGCGACGCGCCTCCGACGATCGGGTGGTCGAGGCCGATGGCTTGTATGAACGCGGCCAGGTCATTGCCGAGGGTGGTGAACGAGTAATCGCCGGCCGGTGCATCGGTGAGGCCATGCCCACGGGCGTCAGGCGCAATCACGTCAAACATGTCGGCGAGTGCGGTTGCGACCCGCGTCCAACTTCTCCCGTTTGCCGTTCCGCCGTGGGCCAACACCAGGGGCACTCCGCTTCCACCCGACCGGAGGTAGTGCATCCGCAGGCCGTTTGCCGTGACGAAGTGTGAGGTCCACAAGGTGGGGCCATCGTATCCGTGGCACGCGCGGGGTGCCTCGGACAATTTCCGGGACCCGTTACTCGACGTTCCCTGAAAGGGTGGAGGCGTCCCTGACGCGCGCCACAGCCGCCCTCGCATCATTGTGGATGCGCTTGTAATCGTCCCAAGCCTTGGCGTAGCGTCGTTCGTACTCGGCGTCAGCGGGCGCCAGGACGCGTTCGTACGCGGCTTCTGCCTGCGCGATGATCCTGTCCCGTTCGGTGCGGGCCGTGACCGTGAAGCGCTCGAACTCTTCACCGGCCTCGGTGATCAGGCGGTCGCGCGTGGCCTTCGCCTGCGTCTCGACTCTCTCGTATTCGGCCTCGGCCGCTGCCCGCCTGGCCCAGATCTCTTCCTCAGACATTGGTTCCACACTGCCACGATATCGCATGCGCGATGCCAAGCACGGGGGTAGTGAAACCTCTTCGCCGCCTTTTAGGTGCGTACTGCGCTACTTCATGGTCAGAGTTGCACTATGCTGTCCATCATCGGACCTGACCTGTCGGAAATAATTGTCGACGCCAAGGGGAAACAGTCATGGACTTGACCAAGCATTCACCTCGCAGTCCCTGGGAGACCTTGGGTGGCGTTTACATGCTGCCACGATCGATCGACAAGATGCGTGGCTTCCTGACGGGAACCGTCGGGGACTATCGGTCCCATGTTGGAATGTCCCCGATGGTGTTCACGCTCTTCGCAACGGACGCCAAGGGCTTTGAACAGATCGTTCGTACGCACGCCTCCGACCAAGGGGTCCTCTCGGCCCTTGCTGCCATCCACGATCCGAGTTCAGGGGAGATCGCGGCGTGCAATCTCGCAATGTCTGGCTGGCCCGATGGCGACACGCAGGGCGCAGACTGGCTTCACGAGTCCCAGTGGATTGGTCTGAGGGGCCGCACTGACATTGTCACGGGCTTCGACTTGATGGATCTGGACGAGGGCCGGGTCGTGCCGGTCGGCGGGCGCCCGCCATCGGCTTCCGCGACTTCGTGAATTGGGGCCGGCGGGGCAGTAGACCATTGGGTCACGTGCGATCCCGGCAACCGTGAGACCCTCTGACACCGGGACCCAGTTGACGGCTCCGCGTTTGATGCCCGCACGGGGGCCGCAACTGTGAATCGGTACTTCACACTTGACGGGGCATGCTTCGTCGGCTGGTGTTGAGGTATCACTCGGTATGATTAGCAGACTCCACTCTATCGAGTCTCCGAGGGAGGCGTTATGAATCAGCGTGTTCTTCTGACAGGCATCACCGGCTACATCGGACAGCACTGCGCGGCTGAACTTTTGCGACAAGGATTTGAAGTCGTCGGGACGATCCGATCCCGGTCCAAGGCGGACGCGACCGAAGCGGCTCTTGCGAAGGCGACGGCGACTGACCGTCTGAGCTTCGCGGAGGCCGACCTCCTCTCGGATTCCGGGTGGAACGAGGCGATGAAGGGCTGCACCTTCGTGATGCACGTCGCGTCGCCCGTCGCGATGGCAGAGCCCAAAGACGAGAACGAGCTCATCGCGCCTTCCGTCGAGGGTACAAAGCGCGTCATCGCCGCGGCCCAGCGCGTCGGCGTGAAGCGCCTCGTGCTCACCTCGTCAATCGTTGCGGTCACCGCCGGAAAGGAGACCGGCAAGTATGGGCCCGACACGTGGTCCGACGTCAACGCCAAGATCGGATCCTATGCGAAGAGCAAGACGCTCGCGGAGCGCGCCGCATGGAAGGCCGCCGAGGGTGGCACGATGGAACTCGTCGTGATCAATCCAGGGGCCGTCTACGGGCCGCCGTTGGGCGCGAACCTCGAAAGCAAGAGCGTGGCGATGATGACCGACATGATCGCCGGGAAGATTCCGATGATCCCCGACCTCGCGATGGGCATGATCGACGTGCGCGACGTCGCGCGCCTGCACGTCAAGGCCCTGACGGCGCCCGGCGTGGCCGGAAAGCGCTTCATCGCCGCGAGCGCGGAGCCCGTCGAGATGGCCAGCCTCGCGAGCGTCCTCAAGAGCGCGGGCTACAGCAAGGTGCCGTCGCGCCGGGCGCCAAGCTTCCTGCTGCGGTTCATGGGCCTCTTTGATCGCGAGGCGCGGGCCTTGGCGCCGTTCCTCGGCAAGAAGGCGTCGTACGACAACCGCGCCACGTTCGAGCTGCTCGACTGGAAGCAGACCCCCATCGAAGTCTCCTTCAAGGAAATGGCCCAGGCGTTGTCCGCATAGCCTGCTCTGAAGCGAAGGCTCGCTCGTCAACTTCAACCACGCCGACTTCCCCTGGCTCGGCGGGCACCCTCGGATGTCCCGCCATGGCCGGAACGTGGGGACCGAGTTCGGGCCGGTCTGGGCGGTGTCTACCTCACTCAACATCTGGGGGTTCTCCAGCTGCGGCGTGTAGGCGCGGCGGAGGGAAGATGACGGGCGACATTCCATCCTACGACGCATAGGGAAGGGCTGCACAAGGCACGTTTCGAGTCCAGTGCGAGGCAAGTGACCGGGAATCGCGGTCGGTGAGGCTTCGTCAAGTGTCATTTCCGCTCCGGAACCGGGTTTCAGGCGTCGCCATGCCCGACGGCGTGGCGTCCGGTGCGCATTCGGGCACGCGGAGGCCTACCCCGCCAGCAGCGTGCGCCGTGCATCCAGAGGTTGGAGAGGGCGAACAGGGTCACCAGCTGCGACCCGTTCTTGGCCAGGCCCCGGTACCGCGCCTTGACGTGGCCGAACTGCCGGTTGATGACGCGGAACGGGTGCTCGACCTTCGCGCGGACCGAGGCCTTGGCCCGTTCCACCACCGCTTCAGCCGACCCTGGCGCCAGCAACCGACGCTTGCCCGGTGGCATGGCCACCATCCACGTCGGGGGTGTCGCACCATCGGGCGATGCCCCGGTACCCGGAGTCCCCGTGGACGACCGCCTCGTCACCGTGCAGCAGGTCGCCCGCCACCACCAGGTCGTGCACGTTGGCCGGTGTCGCCACGACCGTGTGGACCAGCCCGGAGTCCGCGTCGACACCGATGTGCGCCTTCATGCCGAAGAACCACTGGTTCCCCTTCCGGGTCTGGTGCCCGATGGAGGACGCGTGCCCGTCCGGTTCTTCGTCGAGCTCGCAGCACGGGCAATCGTCGCATCGACCAGCGTGCCCCGGCGGACCATCTGGCCACGCGCCTCGAGCAGCGCGTTGACCGTCTGGAGCAGGGCCACAGCCAGGTCGTGGCGCCCTGGGAGGTGGCGGAAGCGCAGGATGGTGGTGGCGTCCGGGATGCCGGTGGTGCCGGTGGTGCCGGTGGTGCCGGTGGTGCCGGGGTCGATGCCCGCGAAGGTGCGGTACACCGGGATATCGTGCAACGCCTCACGGGCCGCCTCGTCAGCGAGCGAGAACCACTGCTGCAGGAAGTGGACCCGCAGCAGCAGCAGGACCGGGTACGGCGGGCGTCCCGTGGCCCCCGCCGGGGCGAAGGGCGCAATCCGGGCGACGAGGGCGTCCCACGGGACGACGGCGAGCATCTCCTGGAGGAAGGCCTGCCGGCGCGTGCGCTTGGTGGATCGTTCGAAACCGTTCGCGAGACTCAACTGGTTCCTGCCACCATGATTCCCGGTCAGGCCCCGCCGCCGCTACCTTTTGCAGTCAATCCCTAGACATAGTAACGCCGCGTCCCTGGCAAAGTTCCCAAAGCCCGGGACGGCGCCCCCACACCACGCATCGGGAAGAACCCGGGGTCCCATCCTGCCCAGTAGATCGCAAGCCGGTCCACTGGTCATTCCCCACCACCAGGCCGGCTGTCGTCTCCGGCACGTCCCCGACGGCAACAAAAACGAATGGACGGCCGAGACGGTGCGTTCTCACGCCCCCTCCCAGCCGTCCAGCCAGCTGGATCTGTATGAAGTTCGATTGATCTTGCGGTTCGATTGACTGTGACCCGTTCCCGGGACTGATCGGACCATGTCCCGGAGAACACTGCGAACCGGTGCCCCCCACCATCCCACCCCGAAGCCGTCCGCCCCGGTTCCCCGGAACGGACAGTTGGATCGGAGCAGTGATTGAGGTGGTTACGGTGTGGTCACTACCAATCCATTGGTGACCATCACATACTGCCCGTCAGGCAGGACTACCGTGACGTTCCGGTTGCCAACCTCTGCCGTGGTTTCGGCAGCGACCTCGACCCGAAGGACCGTGTCGAACAGGTTGGTGTCGGTGTCTGTCACCGTTTGGCCAGTCGCTGTGCCTGGAGCAACGATGCTCAGGCGCGTGCTCAGGACCCGCACACCGCTTCCGCTGATGCGGACCTCAGGCGTGCGCCCCTCGAAGTTGAAGAAGCCCGCGCCATAGATGAAGATGGCATTGCCGGTCAACTTCTGCTCGCCCTGCTTGATGGAGGCATCGTTCGCGGTCACGATTGCTGAACCCGTGATCACCGCATTGCGGGTGACGTCAATGGTCGGAACACCGTCAACGATGAACGCATTCGGGACAATGACCTTGCCACCGTCTGGATTGGTGATGGTCATCGTGACCGGACCGGCACTGGCACCCGGAGCAATCGTCACGACCGCCGTCAGGCGCTGCGTGGCGATGTAGGGCTGCGCGAGATCCGTTGACTGGCCCGCAGTTGTCTGGATACTCAGGTCAGTGCCCGCATCCCTGACAACCGTGGTCAGCAGCGGGTCAACCGACACACCCGTGTTGCTGAACTCGATCTTGGGAGTGATGGTCGAGCTGCGCGCCGAGTTTGCGTACGTCGTATTGACGCTCCGGATACCGAAGCAACTCAAGCACTCGCTGTCATTTGAAGCGCTGGTCGACGCTGCCGACGAGCCACCGGCACTGATGCTCGGATCGACCATCGGCGCGAATGACCCGCGCACGAAGCCACTGCCCGTCACCAGGACACGCCGGGTCGAACCACGGTTGAGACGTCCTTCGACATTGAACCCCTGCGTGGGGTTGTTGCCAAGCGTCTTCGTAGTGCCCGAGACAGTGGTAGATGAAGCCACCAAGTCGGAGAC
>SHXX01000075.1 GCA_009693165.1 Chloroflexota bacterium | reverse complement strand
CGGCGTCACGTGCGGTACGACCGTGATGGCGATGACCACTACGACACGATTTCCGCCTTCATAAAGAGTGTTCGCGGATCCGATCCCGATGCGGCCGTCTTCTACCTTGCAAAGATGATCCGAGCGGGCGAGGATCCGCGGTTCATCGCCCGGCGCCTGATGATCCTGGCAAGCGAGGACATCGGCAATGCCGAACCGCAGGCGCTTCTCGTCGCGACCGCAGCCTCACTGGCGGTCGAACGCATCGGCATGCCCGAGGGCGGCTACGCACTCGCCCAGGCGACGACCTACCTCGCTTCCGTGCCCAAGAGCAACCGTTCGGCCGCCAGTCTCTGGGCGGCACAGGCGGCGATCGACGGGGGAGCGAACCTCGAGGTACCTCCGCACCTCAGGGACGGTCACGGACCGCCCCGTATATGGGCTGGAAGTCGTGGCCCCTACGTGTACCCGCACGACCATGACGGCGCGTTCGTTAACCAGCAATACCTGCCGGATGGGGTGACTGGAGGGTTCTACGAACCAAGTGACCGGGGCGTCGAGGCCCGGTTGCGCGCGCGCCTGGAGGGTCTTCGCGCGCCCGCTTCATCCAGCACACCGTGATCGCGTCTGGCACGTATTGACGTTTGCGCGAATCACGCCTACTATGCGTGCGATGTCGGGCGGATCACGTGCATTCCCTTGGGGAGCGCGTTCCCCTGCACGGTCTTCTAAATGGACTTCGGACCATCAAGGAGTTCTGGGGAGGCACCGCACTCGGTACCGGTTGACATTCGCGTGGACCCGCCCGGTGCGGGATCGGACAGCTTCGAAGGAGGATTGCAGGTGGTAGCCGAGAGAACAGATCTGGCGACCCGTGAGGACGGGTTTTCGCGCCGAACGCTTTGGCGTCGTGCCGGGACGGGTGCGGTTGTTGCCGGGGCATTCATTGCTGGCAGTCCCGCCTCGTTGGCATTCGCGGCACCCGCGAACCAAACCGATGCAACCACGCTTCGGTTGAATGCGGGTCACGAACCGGACACCATCGATCCCCAGAAGGCTTCATTCGTCGACGAGATTGACAAGATCATGCGGGTCTTCCGCAACCTGCTCCAGTTCGACAAGACCATTACACTGGTTCCCGACCAGGCGGCGGCGTTGCCGGTGGCTTCAGATGGTGGCAAGACGCTGACCTTCACGCTGAAGTCTGGCCTGACCTACTCCGATGGCAAGCCGCTCACCGCCAAGGACTACGAGTACGGTTGGAAGCGTCACCTTGACCCGGTGGTTGCCGGTGAATATGCATCACTTGGGTTCATCATCAAGGGTGCGGAGGCGTACAACAGCGCCGACCTCAAGAAGACGTCCGCGGACGACCTCAAGAAGTTGCGCGATGCCGTGGGCGTGAAGGCGCTGAACGACGCCACCCTTGAGTTCACCCTGACGGACCCGGCACCATGGTTCATGTCGGTACTCGCGACCTGGTGCGGACTGCCCTCGCGCGAGGATCTGGTCACCAAGGGTGGGGAGACGTGGACGGAACCCGCAACCTACGTTGGGAACGGCCCGTACATCCTCACCCAGTGGGAACACCAGAACCGCATGCAGTTCAAGGCGAACGCGAAGTTCCACACGGGTGCGCCGCCGATCGAGACGATCGATTACGCGATGATCAACGAACCGGCGGTGGCGTTCGCGGCGTACCTCAATAACGAACTTGACGGGACTGGTGTTCAGCGGGAGGACAAGGCCCGGGTTGACGGAGACCCGGTTCTTTCGAA
Organism: Chloroflexota bacterium; assembly: GCA_009693165.1. GTDB lineage: Bacteria > Chloroflexota > UBA11872 > UBA12225 > UBA12225 > UBA12225. The sequence continues at coordinate 9,278 of SHXX01000075.1, read as the reverse complement.
GGAGTTCCACCAGTTCGCTGGCAGTTGCACCTTCTATATTGGTTTCAACAACGCCAAAAAGCCTTTCGATAACATGAAGGTCCGTCAGGCGCTTTCCGCAGCGGTAGATCGCAGCGGGTACGTCAAGAACATCCTCGGCGGGCAGGGCATTCCCGCCCGCCAGTTCCTCCCCCCAGGTTTCCCTGGGCACTTCGAGACCGAACTTGAGGAGCAGGTGTACAACCCGGAACTGGCCCAGAAGTTGCTTGCTGAAGCCGGTTATCCATGGGCGAAGGGGTTTCCTCAGCTGAAACTCACCTACAGTTCCAACGCGCGGAACAAGGCGCGCAATGAAGCCTTGGCCGACATGCTTCGCAAGGTCCTGTGGATTGACGTTGTACTTGACCCGGTCGAGGCGCGTGCCTACACCGCTCTTTTGAAGAAGCCCGAGACCACCCCGCCGATGTTCATACTCGGGTGGTGCCAGGATTACGCGGATCCGCAGAACTGGTACAGCCTCGTGTTCACATCGGATTCATCGATTGACCATACCTCGTGGAAGAACAAGGAGTACGACCGGCTCTGCAACCTTGGCGACAAGGAACTCGACGTCAAGAAGCGGACCGACTACTACCGTCAGGCGGCCCAGTTGCTCCTTGCCGAGGCTCCGGTGGCGTTCTTCTACCACAGCGTAGTGTGGGTTTTGGTCAAGTCGCGCATCCAGGGGTACCGTGAGGATCCGCTCGAGTACTTCGTCGGCGAACACGACCTCTACAACTTCAAGATTGCCAAGTAGGCACTTGCGAGTTCTGGTGGGTGGCCTGATCGGGACCACCCACTTGCCCTCGGCCGGACCGTTCACGGTCCGGCCGTGCCGTTTCCCGTCGGGGGTCAACCGGGAACCGGGGCGGATGGTCCGGTGGCAGGAACCTCCCGGATGTGCAGTTCCACCGGCCCGACCTTCCCGCGAACCCAGGCGATGCCCTCGCGGGCGGCGTGACCCGCGAGGCCAATCCTCCCGAAAACCGCCTTGTCGAGGCCGGTCTTGCCTTCGGTCGCCCGTGACGCCAGCCAGAGGACCGTCCGGGCCGGAACTTCCGGGTCGGTCCCGATCAGTCGCAGCACCACGCGCAGTGCCCGGAGTTTGGCACCGAACCCGGCAATCGCCTCGGTCCCGGTCATGAAGTCGGTCCGCATCAGTCCCGGGTTGAATGCATGGATGCCAACACCCGTGGCGCGATACTCGGACGCAAGTGCGAGCGTGAAGGCGCGGACCCACGCCTTGCTCGCCCCGTACGTTGCCAGGTAGGGGACGACCTGCCGGTCCCCTCGGCCAAGGATGTTGATCAGCCTGCCCTGTCCGCGGGGTACGAGGTGCCGGAGGGCGACCAGGCTTCCGTGGTAGGTGCCGAGAATATTCGTGTGGATCACGCCGGTGAATTGGCGAGGGTCCAGGGCCATCGATGGGCCGTACGGCGCGGTGATCCCGGCGTTGTTGACCCAGACGTCCAGATGGCCATGCCAGTCGATGGCAGCCTTGCCAAGTGCCTCGACTTGGGCGAGGTCGGCAACGTCGACGGCCATGCCGCGAACACGCGCCGGATCGCCGCAGGCGGCGCCGAGGGACGCAACGGTCTCATTCACCGCCACCTCGCGCCGGGACGCAATCATCACCGAAGCGCCCGAATCTAGGAATGCGCGGGCAATGGCCAAACCCAGCCCTTTGGTCGCGCCCGTGACCACGGCGACCTGACCGGAAAGAACGCCATTGGCCCGGAAGCCCGATGTGCCTGGCGCGACACCACGATCCGTCATTGCGCTGCCCCCTGTTGGAACCGGATGGTTGAATGGTAGCCAGTGGAATTCCAACCGATGCGTTGCCTTCATATTGGAAGCAATGACAGTCTCCCGGTACGCTAGAGGGTGCCTAATGCACCGTGCGGGTCTGACAAATTTTCGGTTACGCCCGTATGACTGATCGAGAAGGAGAGGCAACGAATGGTCGCGTTGCAGGGGTCCGGTTCTGACGAGGGATCCGGGGCATTACCGAATGCCTCGCGGGTTCCCGGGCACGTAGTAGAGACATTCGGCAACCTTGTGATCTTTGCCGGCATCCTGTTCAGCGCCGCCTTCACTGGGCTCATCTGGCTTGCGAGTGATCGGTTGCAGGCGATCACCCACGTGCCAGACCAGGGGGCGTCGTGGTACTTCTGGATCCTTCCCGAACCAACCTTCTGGTCGCGCACCACGGCGTGGGGGTTCTACGCCGCACACCAGATCGCCCAGTGGGCACTGATCTACCACGCGCAGGTTCGCGTCCGGAAATACACTCGCGGACTGCATCCGGTCAACGTCGCGGCGCTTGGGATCAATGCCGGGTTCATCGCCCTGCACTTCGTGCAGACCCATGTCTGGTACGACGGTCTGGCGCAGGACGTCTCGATCTGGAGTGCGTTGGGCTCGGTGGCCATCCTCCTGATCTGGGTCCTCCTGATGGAGAACAATCGCCGGGGCCTCTTCTTCGCGAAGCCATTGCCCTTCTCACGCCGTCTGATCCAGTTTGCCCGCAAGTACCACGGCTATTACTTCTCGTGGGCCATCGTCTACACCTTCTGGTACCACCCGATGGAGGCGACCAGCGGGCATCTGATCGGGTTCTTCTACATGTTCCTGTTGATGGTGCAAGGCAGCCTGTTCCTGACCCGGATGCACGTGAACCGGTGGTGGATGGTGTTCCTCGAAGTGACCGTACTCGTCCACGGCGCCATCGTCGCCTACTGGCAGGAGACCGGGATCTGGCCGATGTTTGCGTTCGGGTTCGCCACGATGTTCATCGTGACGCAGATGCACGGGCTTGGCCTGTCCCGTGTCGCCAGGGCCGGCATCGGTGGCGTCTATGTTGTTGCGTTGGCGATCGTCTATGCCGACCGGGGTCTTGCCCAGTTGAACGAGGTCGTGCGGATCCCGACGATCGACTACCTGGGTGTGGTCGTATTGGCAGCGATCCTCTGGGTGGTGATGAACGCCGCAATCCGGCCCCGCGCGGATGCGTTGGACACGGCATCGGGAACCACCGGAACGGCCTGACGGCTCCGACCCTGTAATGTTAGCTGGCAAGGCACGCCTTGCATTCACCGCGGAGTATGCTTTCATGCTGCAATTTGTCTTCCGGCGAACCCTCTGGATCGTTCCGGTCCTGATCACGATCTCCCTGATCACGTTCGTGATGATGAAGTCCACCCCGGGTGGACCGTTCGACGTGACGTCGAGTGGACGGGACATGCCCAAGGAGACCCAGGAACTCCTGATGCGCCGGTACCACCTGGACGAACCGGACTGGAAGCAATTCCTGATCTACATTGGCGCGTGGCCGACCGGCAACGACGCTTCTGGCGCGCCGATCTTCCAGGGCGTCCTCCAGGGAGACCTCGGACCTTCCTACCAGTACAAGGGCCGCGGGGTGACGGACATCATCTTCGCGCCTCCGTCGGTCGGCGGTTCGCTGTGGGAAAGCCGTTTCGGGCGTACTGCCACCCTCGGGATGTTCGGCTTCATCTTCGGCGTGGCTCTGGGATTGCCCCTGGGCATCCTTGCGGCGGTGCGTCACAACACGTGGCTCGACTATGTCAGTCTTTTCGTGTCAACCCTCTTTGTTTCGACCCCGGGCTTCGTGCTGGCAATCTTCCTGATGATCATCTTCGGCCTGTGGCTGAAGTGGCTGCCGATTGCGGCACGCACGTGGAACACGTGGCAACCTTGGCTCCTTCCGTCATTCTGTCTCGGTGTCGGGCTTTCGGCGTTCATCGCCCGCCTGACGCGCGCGACCATGCTTGAAGTGTTGCGTCAGGACTACATCCGCACGGCGCGGGCCAAGGGCTTGTCCCAGAACCTCATCGTCATTCGACATGCCCTTCGCAACTCGATGATCCCGGTCGCAACGGTGCTCGGTCCCGCCCTGGCCGGTCTGGTGACCGGGAGTTTCTTCATCGAGTCGATGTTCAGCTTTCCCGGGATGGGACGCATGTTCGTGCAGGCAATCGGGCAGCGCGACTACTCGGTCATCCTTGGCACGACGCTCTTGTACGCCGGATTGATCGCGGTCGCGAACCTGACCGTTGACATCGTGTATGCCTGGCTTGATCCGCGAATTTCGTACAAGTAGGACCATCTGCGTGTCTGCACGTGTCAAATTTGATCCTGCCGGGGTACAAGTGACTAATCTGAGGGGAACGACGCGGAGATGACGCAGTCGGTCGCAGGCGGACAAGCGGTATCTCCACGGGCGTCGGCAGCGGCGCTTGGCATGAGGGTGACCAAGCCTCGTGGGCTCTGGTCCGATGCGTGGGCACGGTTGCTCAAGAACCGGATGGCGGTTGCGGGGCTTGGAACGATCTGTTTCTTCGCCCTGATCGCGATCTTTGCCCCGCTGGTCGCGCCGTACTCGATGAATGACCAGTATCACGAGAAGGTCTACGTCGGGCCGGTCTGGCAGACCGGTGATTGGTCGTTCATCCTCGGCACCGATGCCGTCGGGCGCGACGAACTCAGCCGGCTGATCTGGGGTTCGCGCATCTCGCTGATCGTCGGCTTCGTTCCGGTCGCCATCCGACTCGTGCTCGGTGGCGTCATCGGCATCGTCTCCGGTTTCATCGGTGGGCGACTTGATAACTTCCTGATGCGGATTGCCGACGTCTTCTACGCGATCCCGGACATCCTCTTCGCGATCATCATGGCGGCGTCGTACCGGGACACATGGTTCGGCCAGCAGATGGGTGGGCTGCTCCTTCTTTTCAGCGCGCTTGCGATCTTTGGATGGGAGGGTCTGGCCCGGCTCATCCGCGGACAGGTGCTCTCGCTCAAGCAGAAGGAGTTCATCGAGGCGGCCAGGACACTCGGGGCCACCGACGCGCGGATCATGTGGAAGCACATCGTGCCGAACACGCTTGCCCCGGTGATCGTCTCACTCGCGTTTGGCGTGCCTTCGGCGATCATTGGGGAAGCGGGACTGTCCTTCATCGGCTTGGGCGTCCGCCCGCCGACGGCATCCTGGGGAAACATGCTGCAGGACGGACTTTCCTCGATCTATAGCCAGACCACCTTGATCATTGCTCCGGCACTTTGTGTCGCTCTCCTGTTGCTGGCGTTCACGTTTCTGGGCGATGGCCTCCGCGATGCCCTTGACCCGCGCATGAAGCAGTAGTTCGGGGCGGGCGAGCAACGGACCTCGAACCTTGTACAGTTTCGCGACGACATGCGACTGTACGCCGGCACGACGCAAGGGGTGTTCAAGGTCAATGCCGACAATGGCATCGTGACCAGACTGGGGCCTCTCGACACGAGCGTGGAGGCCGTGGCGGTGCACGGGGACACGATTCTCGCGGCGATCACGCCTGATTACGGCATGCCGATGCGGGCGCCGCTGCACCCTTCCCACGGGCGCGGAGTCATGCGCTCGGCCGATGCCGGCCGGCACTGGGCACCGTGCGGTGGCATGTTGGAGAGTGCGCAGGTCACGGCACTGGCGTGGGGTGCCGGGGCGTTCATTGCCGGCACCGATCCGGCATCGATCTTGCACAGCTACGACCTTGGTGCCACGTGGGCCGAAGGGACGCCACTGTCCGGGTTGCCCGGGGCGTCACGGTGGGACTATCCGCTTCCTCCCCACACCGCGCACGTCATGACGATCGTGCCTCACCCAACCCATTCGATGTTCCTTTACGCCGGAATCGAGGTTGGTGGCGTGGTCATGTCGTCCGATGGCGGCTGCCACTGGCACGAGATCGGCGCGACCAATCCTGGCGCAACGGTCCACCCTGACATCCATGGCCTGTCCATCTGTCCGGGCGCACCGCACGTCGTGTACGCGGCCACACCCGACGGGGTCTATGTCTCCGAGACCGCCGGGGCAACGTGGGAGGCGCGGTCGAACTCGCTGGACCCCCTCTATTGCCGGCCGATCGCCGTTCACCAGTCCGACCCGGACATCGCAATCACCGTGGCAACGTGGGGCGCGAGTGGGTTCTTTGGACGTGAGGCGCATCGAACCGGCGCCCGGGTGATGCGCACCGTCGACCGGGGTCTCAACTGGATGCCGGTTCAGGGCCTCCCGGAACACTTCCAACCGACCCCGGCACTCGTCGCGGATCCGTTGGTGCCCGGGCGGTTCTTCCTTCCGCTGTTTTCCGGCGAGCTCTTCGTCTCGACCGACGACGGTGCGACGTGGGAACTCCTGGTGGAGGGGATCCCGACGATCCTCAGGATGATCGCTGCCTGATGGCAAGGCCCCACCTGCGATGCGCCTGACGTTCCTCGGGACCGGGACCAGCCACGGTGTTCCGATGATCGGGTGCCAGTGCGACGTCTGCACCTCGCCCGATCCGAAGAACCACCGGCTTCGCACGTGCCTGCTGATCCAGCACGACGGCACCAACGTGGTGATTGACACGGGTCCGGAATTCCGGTTGCAGGCCCTGCGCGCGCGCCTCGACCGGCTGGATGCCGTGTTGCTGACCCACGCGCATAGCGATCACATCATGGGCCTCGATGACGTCCGCGCATTCACCATGCGCCAGGGAACCCCGATGCCGGTCTACGGGTCCCCGGCCACGCTTGGCGAAGTACGGCACCGGTTCAACTATGTGTTCACCGATGGCCCGGAGGGTGGAGGCAAGCCAAAGATCGAACTGTGCCCGGTTGACGGTCCGTTCACCCACGGCTCCTTGCGGATCACGCCATTTGAGGTGAGGCACGGACGGGAAATAGACATCGTCACGGCATTCCGCGTCACCGCACTCGATGGCGGCCTGACATTCGCCTACGTGACCGATACGAACGGCATTCCCGCCAGGACGATGGACGGATTGCGGGGCCTTGACCTTCTGATCCTTGATGCCCTGAGCCCGAACCTGTCCCCGACCCATTTTTCATTGTCGGAGGCGGTTTCGGTCGCCCAGGAACTTGGCGCGACCAGGAACCTGTTCACGCACATGTCACACGCACTGGAGCACGAGCGCACGAATGCGTCACTGCCCGCGACGTTTGCGCTTGCGTACGACACCCAGGTCGTTGAACTTGGCTAATTGACCGGCACGGACAAGACTGGCTCGAGCGCCAACCATCGATGTCTCGGGTTGGCGCTACCTGACGCACTTTCGAAGGATGCGCGCGACTTCGGTTGTCGACGTGCTTGGCACGTACAGGGTGCGCCCAGGTGCCGTGCCCTTGGCCAGCGGCCGACCGACCAGATTGATGGTCGACGTCGCTCCGAACTCCGTTCGGCCAAGCGGCGCCTTGCCTTGCCGGATGTCGTAGCGCCGGAAACTCTTCCATCCCCATGTCGTGCCGTTGTTGATGGCCACGCCATTGGTGGTGAATACGTACCGAAGGGGAAGCGTGAGGATCGCGACGAGGGCCGCCACACCAGCCGGTTGCGTGCCCGGCAGGAACCACTGGTCTTCCGTGCCCGGCAGGCTTCCAAGAACGATGTAGAGCAACAGGATGATGCCCTGTGTCCGATGCACCATCAGCCGCTGCATCCAGGTGAGGCGCACCTCAAGCAGGAGTTCGCCCGGGCGCTTGGGGGCAAAAGGCAGCCATGCCTTCATGAGCATGAATGACAACAGGAAACTGACGAAGCTGCTGCCGATCAGGGGTTGCCAGTCTGTCTGCATTCGATGTCCGCAGATTATAATCGGGAGTAGCCGGCCGTCTCCGCAGATCTTGCGCCTGGCCGGGCACATGGGGAACCACAACGATGTCCGGCCACAGCAAATGGGCTCAGATCAAGCGCCAGAAGGGCGCGAATGACACCAAGCGCGGGCAGATCTTCACCAAGCTGGCCCGTGAGATCACCATCGCCGCCCGCCAGGGAGGCGGGGATCCGGACACGAACTTCCGGCTTCGCCTTGCGGTACAGCGTGCCCGTGGCATGAACATGCCGGCCGACAACATCAACCGGGCGATTGCCCGTGCGACGGGTACCGGTGATGACGGCAGTTCACTCGATGAGGTCATCTACGAGGGATACGGTGCTGGTGGCGTCGCGATTTTCGTGGAAGTACTGACCGATAATCGCAATCGCACGGTTGCCGAACTTCGCAACGTGTTCACGCGAGGCGGTGGCAACCTTGGTGAGACCGGTTCGGTGGGCTGGATTTTCGAACCCCGGGGCCTTCTGGTGGTGCCAACCAATGGTGCGGACGTCGATGAACTCACTCTCGTGGCAATCGATGCCGGTGCGGTCGACGTGAATGCCGACGAGACATCCGTGGAGATCTACACGGATGTCGATCAACTCGAGGCCGTCCGCAAGGTGCTCGAGGCCGGTGGCCTGACGATTGACACCGCCGACCGGGTATTCGTGCCCAAGACCCAGGTGACCCTGGATGTCGAGAAGACCACGCAGGTGCTTCGAATGGTCGAACGTCTTGAGGATCTCGACGACGTGCAGAACGTGTACAGCAACATCTGCCTGACGCCGGAATTGCTCGCGACCCTTGCGGCCTAGGGACGTCGAGGCGGCTATGTCGTGACCGGGTCCCGGCTTGACGAACTCACGGCCCGTGCGCGGCGAACCATCGCCGCGACCGGTGCAGTCCCGTCGATTGCTGAGCCAGTGCGCCATGTGCCCTTTGCCGCTAGTGCGCGAGGGTCGGCTGTGCCAACGGAACCTGGCGATGCGGTCGTGATCGGGTTCGATCCCGGAGTTGCGACGACGGGCTACGGTGTGGTCTCAGGTTCGTCGCGCGGTGATGGGCGGTATGTCGCGCGCACGCACGGGGTCATCGAGACGGCGGCGGAGACACCCACGCCTGAACGGCTTGCCTACATCCACGACAGGGTCTCTCTGCTGCTTCGCCATCACCGGCCGTCCGGGGCGGCGGTCGAGAAACTCTTCTTCGGGCGGAATGCGTCAACAGCGATGGCGGTCGGACAGGCACGCGGGGTCATCCTGCTTGCCCTGGCCCAGGCGCGTGTGCCAGTCGTCGAATACACCCCGCTTGAAGTCAAGAGTGCGCTGGCCGGGTTCGGTCGCGCGCCAAAGGCGCAGATGCAACGCATGATCCAGGTGTTGCTGGAACTCGACGCCATTCCTCGCCCGGACGACGCGGCTGATGGACTGGCGCTTGCCCTGACCCACCTGCGCCTCGCCGCCGGTCGCCTTGCGCGTGCCGGTGCCTCGGCGGATCCATAGCGCCTCTCCAGTACCATCCGGTCATGCTTGTCTCGCTGCGCGGAATCCTCGACCACACCGCACCGGGCGTCGCCGTGATCGATGTCGGCGGTGTCGGTTTCCGGGT
>SHXX01000074.1 GCA_009693165.1 Chloroflexota bacterium | reverse complement strand
CGGCCACGTGAAGGCGCGGTACCGGGGCCTGGCCAAGAACGGGGCGCAGCTGGTGACCCTGTTCGCCCTCTCCACCCTCTGGATGGCACGGCGCACGCTGCTGGCGGGGTAGGCCGCCGCGTGCCCGAATGCGCACCGGACGCCACGCCCGCGGGCCAGGGACGCCTTCGGGAGGCCGGTTCCGGGGCGAAAACGGGGCTGGAGGAAGCCGCACGGGCCACGTCTCCCGGAGACGCGCCTCGCACTGGACGCGAATCGTGCCTTGTGCAGCCCTTCCCTAACCGGTCACCCGGTGGTCGCATCGCGATTGCCGGCTTCAGTCCGCGACAGCCTCCCCCCGGCAATACGGAACCGTCCGACCTTGGGTGCTAATGACCTTTCCGCCGAGGCTCTCGCTGAGATACGGAACCGTTTCAACGATGCGGTTGCGTCGCTGGTCGAGGTCAATAGGCTTGGCACGGTTCTCTTCCAGTTTTCGTCGGCATTCCGGCCTGACACGACGTCGTACGCAGCAATTGAGCGGTTACGTGTTGACTTTCCTGTCTTGCCAATCGCAGTTGAGTTCAGGCATCGAGACTGGGCGGGGCTGAATGTTTGGGCGCGCACGCTCGATCAGTTGCGGGATTTGGAGATCACGATCGTGGCCGTCGATGCACCTGGGGGTTTTGCGTCGGCAATGCCACCGGTTGACGGAGTGACGACGCCCGGTTTGGCAGTCCTCCGATTGCATGGACGCAACTCCGCGGCGTGGGAGGGTCGTCACGCCACCGCGGTAACCCGGTTCCAGTACCGTTACTCAGATAGCGAACTTGAGGGCGACGTGCTGCCCAGCATACGTCGCCTCGCCAGCGAAGTCAATGGAATACACATGCTGTTCAACAACTGCTTCGGCGCTGATGGCGACCACAGCGCCGCCACCATCAGGCGAATGATCGACGCAGTTGGGCCCGCCAAGTAGCGAGGTTAGGAAACGGCCCCACGACCGCAAGCCCGATCAGGCCCGCGCCATTGGGAGTACAATAGGCTTCCCCTCGCGTGCCGACAGTTCCGCCGCAAACATGATCTCATGGGTTTTCGCCGCGTCGTGGATATCCACTCGGGCTGGCCGGTCAGTGCGAATCGCTTCCACGAAGTCGTCAATCTCGCCGGGGAACGGATGGTGAGTGACTTCTGGTGTGTCAGGAAGTATTGTCGGGAAGTGTGCCCAACCTTCAAGGCCTGGGTCCAAGATGGTTGACCGGAACCGGTCGTTGACCAACGTGCCCTTGGCACCGTGGAGGCGGATGTTGAAGGTGTATTTGACGTTACCCTCCAGCACGCACCCGACCTTGCCAATCGCACCATTTGCAAACTTGACCATCGTGATGATGGTGGCGTCCCATTCCATCACGCCTGTGTAGTTCGCGCTATAGGCGAAGACTTCGACGGCCTCGGACCGAATGAATTGCCGGAGTGCGTCGATTGCGTGGCAACCGGCAGCGGCAAGCGCCGAGCCTCCACGTTCCCTGCTCTTGACCCAGTGATATCCACCGTACCACTGCTCCCAGTTGCCCGAGAAGTAGTCACACTCGGCGTAATTGATGCGCCCAAACAGGTCAGCGTCAATCATCTTATGGACTGACTGGAAGTAGGGGCTCCAGTGAAGTTCGAACCCGACCTGGCTCTTCACCCCCGAAGCCACAATCGCCGCCTCAACTTGACGGAAGCCGTCGAGATCGAGAGAGACCGGCTTTTCAATCAGGACGTGCTTGCCGGCCTTCGCGGCTGCTACCGCCTGCGGAACGTGTGCCTCGTTCGTTGAACAAATGCTCACGATGGCTACGGCTGGATCGTTAACAAGTTCCTGCCACCGCGTGTATTGCTTGACACTGGTCAATGAATGCGAGGCTGCAACAGACGAAACACGGTTCGCATCAGCACCCGCAAGCGCGACTACCTTGGTGTGCGGGTTGAGTTGGTACGACTTGATGTGTTCGCCCGCGACCCAGCTCATTCCAATTACGCCGACGCCAATTGGTTCTGCGCTCATTTCTTTGAAACCTCAATTTCGGATCTGGTGGTGCCGGATCAGGTTGGGGCCCGCATACTGTCGGTAGCGACCGTCGCGATTTGGATCGTCTACTTCCAACCTTCCCAACGCGTTGTATTTTTGCTTGGCAATCGATTGGGACGAGGCTTCACCACGTGCCCTGGATCAGGGTAGCCGAGATAGACGTACCCGATGATCACGGAGGACTGAGCGAACCCGAACTCGGTTGGCACAACCTCATCCCGAACCGAGTCACCAGTCCGCCACACCGCCGCCAAGCCGACGGCGTGGGACGCAAGCAGGAGGTTCTGAACGCCCGCCGCGCCGGCAGCAATCTCCTCGTCTAGAGACACATTCGGTTCATTCGATGGCTCGACCGCCACGATGATGATTACCGGCGCTCGCAAGAACTTGGCCCGTTCTGATCGCCGGGCTTCTAGCGACGACGGTGCCTCCGGGTCTTCGAGGCGTCGGACGAGTGAACGTTCGAGCACTTCCCCACCGCGAATCCTGGCGTCGCCAGCAAGTACCAGGAACCTCCATGGCTGTGTGTGACGATGGTTGGGTGCGAACAACGTCGTTTGGATGACGCGTTCTACGAGATGCTGGTCAGGACATTCGGATGTCAGACGCCCGATACTCCGACGATTGGTTATTGCTTCGAGAACGGCAACCGCAGTGGCCGAGAGACCCTTCGTGTCCATTGAGCCGAGTGTAGCAACGCCACGTCGACGATCAGGATTGTTCGGATATCGACGCAGGATCTGATCGTGTGGTGGAAGCTGGATTGGCGGGGGCGAGTGAAATGCGGGTTCTGATGTATGTGAGTAGCCAGCGATGGCTTGGTGGGATTGGCAACCTGTCGGCGCTGCTTGTGCGCGAACTAGTGGGCATGGGGCATGAAGTCGCTGTGATAAGTGTTGGTGGGCCTGTGTCGACGGATGTCGGGCCACACCGGGCAGTTTCAAGGTCGTTCATGTTGAATGTCGGAACGGTGCGGTTCCGGCCCTTCGAGTTTGGCTATCACGTCGTTGCTCCAGCAAGCCGGTATCTCTTTAACCTTCCGCGCCTTGTCCGGTGGTGCACCGAACCTGTGATCGAGCGGTTGCTGGCGCTTGCCTTTCCCGACACTCCTGCGAGTGGTCTCGGTTCAGAATTCCTCAGGCGACTTCACCACGGCCTCAACGCTTTCGCCGGCATTGACGGGACATCTGGTCAAGAGGCTGCATTCCTCACTCGCCTCTTGTTGGGTACGGATCCAGACGACCTCGCACGGATCAGTCAGATCAGGGAGGCATTTGATCCGGATGTTGAATACGCGTGCGACTTGTCACTCGTCCCGCTCATAGGCAAGCTTCCGGTTCGAAGATCGCCACTTGTGGCAGCCGCCCAGGGATTCGAGTTGGTGTGGCGGCGAGGGGTACCCCTGTTGCCCGGGATCCGGAAGGTTCGTGACCGTATCTCGCTAGTCGTATCCGGGTCGGAGGCGAATATTGCTGACAATCTTGTTCCCATCTGGGGCCACATCGGCGGCCCACTCCGTACCGACGTGGTTCCCTATGGTGTTGCTGATGATCCCGACTGGCAGATGCCGGTCTCCGACGCTCGGGCGTGGGTTGCGAACCATTTCCGACTAGCGGGTCTCGCATCAGACCAAATGACGGTTCGCGCCGCCGGCGCCGCGCTGCTTACCGTGGTCTGGCTTTCGCGCATTGATGGAGAGAAGGGTCCCGATCTTGCGCTGCATGCGATGGCATGCCTTCGGGACCGGGGTATCAATGCAATCCTTTGGTTGGTGGGCCAGAAGATGCCGGGGTCGATGCTGGGGGCTTTGATACACCAGAAGGTACGGTGGCTCGACCTTGAAGACCGTGTTTTCGTGGTGACCTCGGCGAACACTTCTCGCGCCAAGGCGGCATTCCTTCGAGGGGCTGATGCATTTCTTGCCACGTTTATCCGTCCTGAGCCATTCGGAATGGTGATCAGTGAGGCTATGGCTTGTGGACTGCCAATCGTTGCACCGGATCAGGGTGGTTCAGGGGAAGTTCTGCGCGCTTCCGGCCTTGGCGAGCTCGCGTATCCGGCGAATGACACGGGCGCCGTGGCGGACCGGCTAGGTCGTTTGGCAACCGATGTCGTCTTTCGCGAGGAGGCTTCCCGTCGGTCCAGAGCCTCGTTTGAAGCCCGGTTCAATGCCAAGGCGATGGGGCTTGCCTTTGCGTCGACCCTTGACGACGTCGCGAATGAGCATCGTCATACCAATGCAAGAGTACTGACCTGACCGCTCCAGAGAGCACGATGCTAATCAGCGCGACGGTCTGCGCATGCTTGATGGCCTGCCTGGCGTCAGTCAGGGACGGGAGACGGTTTCCGCGCCCAAGGACGTAGTGTCCTGGCTTTTCGAGTTCGACTCCGAGTGTTCCGGCAATCGCCGCCATTGGGTGGCCGGAGTTCGGGCTTGGCGTCGCCGAAGCATCGTGCAACCAAATCATGATGCCCGATTGAAGCGCGTGCCTCCCGTTGTGGACAGCGCCGGCAGCCAGGAAGAGCATTGCGGTGATACGGGCTGGTAGAAGGTTCGCAACGTCGTCGAGGCGTGCGCCGGCTTTCCCGACCCACTCGAGTTCCACGGTCCGGTACCCGATCATCGCATCGACCGTATTGATTGCTCGGTAGACCCACGCGGCTGTCGTGCCACCTAAGGCGTACCAGAATAGTGGGGCGACAATGCTGTCAGAGGTGTTTTCGGCAAGCGATTCAATGGCACTCGCGATGACCCGAGGTTCATCCAAGGTCGCGGTTGGCCGGCTGACGATCATCGCCAATGAATGCCTCGCAGCTTCGAGATCACTGTTCTCAAGATCGTCAATCACGCGAGAGACGTGTTCATCAAGTGATCGCCACGCAAACGCTGGTTTGAGAAGCGCGGCCGTAAGGGCAAGTTGAAGGGGCCAGGGCATCCGCCGGGTCAACCGGGCAATGGCGATCGGCCCAATTATGGACGGGGCAACTGCGGAGACCACCGTCAGAACACCCCACGCGCCCCCGAGGACTGGCCTATGACTTGGCGTTCGCCTCTTGAACCATGCGATGACCCGGCCTAGCCAAACCACCGGGTGCAACGCGTTTCGTGGCTCTCCGAATAGGCGATCAAATAGGACCGCCAGCACGAGTTCTGCCATTATCCGGGTGTCCCTGCGCAAACAAGACTGGGCAGACGCTTGAGAGGGCACGACCCGCTAAAACAATCAGTCCGCGCAGTTCCGCGTCTGCGGAGCTGCGCGGGCATCATGGCTATCCGGGTCGCAACCTACCTTAGAAGGCCACGTTCGCGAAGGACTTGATCGCCCAGGAGCCCGAGCTGGATTTCATAGGGAGAGCCAGCTAATTCCGGGTGATGCTCCAGCCGCGCGCGCTGGAAATACTGCACGGTGTAAGTTCGGCCCGTACCATCATTGTTTGTCTCCTGCATCGCTTCGGAGATGGGGTAGCCGAACCGTTCGAGCGAGCCCTTCTCGTTGAAGTAGTTCAGGAACACGTCACGCACCGTGTGCTGGACCTCAGGGAAATAACGGATCGCTGGCCCACTTTCGACGGGTTGCGATGTCGGGAATGGCCGACGCGGGACCGTCAGGACATCCCCAAGGAGTTGGAGCTGAACTTCATAGGGGGTGGCTTGAAATTGCGGGAAGTACTCGAACCGTGCGCGCTGGAAGTACTGGACCAATTTGCCGTCTTCGTTTATCTCTTCAGTGCGGGGAAAGCCAAACTGCTCAATTCCGCCGTACTTGTTGAAGAAGATCAGGAAGGCACCCTGGACGTTGTGGCCGGTCTCCTTGAAAAAGGTCGAGCCCGGCTTCTCGGCAACAGGATCGGTCGGGTTCGGCAAGGGCGTCGGCATTGGCGGAACAGGCGTCGCAACTGGGGTCGGCGGCGCCACCGATGTCGGAGTGACCACAGGACCATCCTGCTTTAACGCGTAAAGACGCCCGTCCTTGGACCCGATGTAGACGGTGCCATCGCTGGCAATGGCCGGAGAAGACTGGTCGATGCCCTTTTCGGTCTTGATCGCCTTGACCAATTGACCGTTGAGATTGAGGACATAGAGATTACTGTCGTTCGAACCGAAGTAGATCAAGCCATTTGCAGAGATCAGGGGGGATGAGGTTACGGGTGCCCCGGTCGGATAACTCCACTTGATGGTGCCACCACTCTTCGTGTCGACGGCATACAACTTGCCATCATCTGCACCGATGTAGAGAACGCCGTCCGCGCCCATTGAAGGAGTGCTCTTGATTGGCCCTCCGGAGACACCGACCCGCCATTTGATGAGACCCTTGTCTGGCTCGATGGCATAAAGTGACCCTGCGTCGGTGCAGACATAGACGGTACTGTCCGGTCCGGCAACCGGACCGGCGTTGATGGGTGCATCGAGGGTTGCAACCCACCTATCCCCACCAGAAGAACTGCCTGCGTACACCTTCTTGTTGGTTGAGGCCCAGACGATCAAGGTATTTGGCGTGATCATTGGCGATGCCCTGACCGAATCCTCGGCCATGCGGACGCCCTGATATGCCCCGTCCTCATTGATCTCAAAGACCGCGCCACCATCGAACGCCACCAAGGTACGGCCGTATGCCTTCGACGAAACCGGCGCCCCACGAGCGGCGGCACTCCCGGTCGAATACGTAGTGACCTTGGACACGTCGTCATTGGTCGGGAACTTCCAGATTTCCTCACCAGTGTCGGTCTTGAAGGCACGGACGCTGCCGTCAGAACCGCCGAAGACCGCAAGTCCCCTCTGGTTGATGAATGGGTGGGTGAAGAACGACACTCCAGATACTTCGCGTGTCCACCGCTCCTGCCCATCAGGGCGGATTGCCCTGATGCGCCCGTTGTCAGTCGCAACGATCACGGTGCCGTCTGTCGTAATCACCGGGCCACTGACGATGGCTGCCCCTTGTCCTGATGCCCAAAGGATGCCCGGGTTCTGGGGAGCGTTTAGCGTAGTCGTGCCCTGATGCGTTGCGTCACCCTTGAACTGTGACCACTGCGCTGTTGGAAAAGGCTGGTCGGCGAAGACTGAGGTAAACGATTGCGCGCCGATTGACAATGCGAGCACTGCTGCGGCTCCGCCGGCAAGAATTCGTCCTGCTCGGCCTCGGGGTGTCGGATTTGTGTCGCGGTTCATTGTTCTTCTCGTTTTTGGCGCTCGATGAACGAACAGTGTTCGCACAAGATGCGATCGCAGTCGCACCCTAGATGCTTCGCACCATGAAGGTCTAACGAATGATAGCCTGCTTGGGGTGACTTCAAGAGGGTGTCACGCGCGCTACACTTGCAGACACGGATGCCGGACGCGCTTCCGGAATGCCCCATTCCGCAGCGTCCGCTGGCCACTATAGGTCAGGTTCGTCGTCAGCACGGACGTCGTGCACGGCCGTGTTGAGTGCTCGGTCTTTCTCGGGGTTGTTTGTTTGATCAGCATGTCGTGCGTCGTCCGTCGCCGTGCTTTGGATCGGGAGTGGCCTAGTGATAGATGATGCCGTAACCGAATCCTCGGTCCCGAACCGTCCGAAGCCTGTACGGCGACGGACGACTGTAATCGTCAAGAATGCCGTCGATGAGACACCGAGCACTCCTGACAATCAGCCAGATGATGGGTTTAGCGGGGAACTTGCGCTACTCGTTGACGTTGGTTCTGAAGGTGAAGGTTTGGTGGTGACCGACCCGGCGCCACTCATTGAGATCGAGGCTCATGCGGTCGCTGAACCGGAACAAGCGAGTGTGGAAGTCTCTGATGCGTTTGGCAGGCGCAGGCATCGGCGTGGTGGGCCCCGGCGAAGCGGCTCCGACATTCCCGCACCCCGTGATCAAGGATCCGGGCCCCGTGGTCCAGCTGGCGGTCCGCGTCCGGGCTTTCAAGGCCCGCGGCCTGCGGGTCGCGTTGGCGCTCAAGGCCCAAACCGTGATCCCGCAGGGAGGCCCGTGACCAGGCTGGGGCCTCGTCCGCCGTCGACGTCGATGCTTGGTGGTCCCGGCCGATTGGGGGGTGTCCGCCCCGGAGATCGAGGGCCCTCTGCGACCGGTGGCATGGCTTCTGGCGCGAACAACAATTTCAGGTCCCTTGGCAAGTCACCCGAAGAGCTAGCGCGTCAAGCAGAGGTGGCGCGTCGAGAGGCCCGTGCGATGCGAGGGCGCTGGTTCCAGGCTGCGGCTACCTCGAACCGTGGAGGCACCTACCGCGCCTTGGGTAGGGATGCGAACAGTGCAGCTTCTCCCGGGCGGGAGGCAGGAAACGGTGGCGGTAACGCTGGCCCCAACGATGCACCCAGACCCGGCGGACCGGTAAGGCGAGCCCGTCCACCAAGATAGGGGCGTCACACGGTTCTTTGGTGACGACGCCTTAGAAGTGGACGGGCTTGTTCCTATGGGTGATGAACCCACCGGCGGCATCGTCCTGGAATGACGATGGTTTGAGTCGGGAAGTGTTTTGCACACAAGTCTGCAAGCCGTCCCGGTGAACCGGGATTTCCCTCAAACATGTCGTAGTGCATCGGAACCAGGACCTTGGCACCGATCGCATTCGCCAGGTAAGCCGCCTCGCGTTCGTCCATGTTTCCGATTGTTCCCATACGCTCCCGGAACCAGTCGCGTCCATTGATCGGAAGGAGCGCCACATCAATCCCGAGTGTCTGCAGTCGTTCGACCATTCCCGGATAAATCGACGTGTCGCCCGCGTGGTAGACGCGAGTACCTCCGATGTCGACGACAAACCCCACGAAGCGCCATCCAACGATTGAATCGGCTTCCCACACACACTCGGCAACCGGGTCTCGTCCGGTTCCGTGTGCTGCCGGGACGGTATGGACGGAGATAGAACCAACCTTTATGGTCGCGTCTACCTGTGCGGTGACAACTCGCTTGGGGTCTCCAACGAGACCCGTTGCTTGGGGGACGGCAGATTCAGGTACCACGAAGACCGATCCCGGGGATGCCTCAGCGATGCCTTTGACTGCGAACGGATCCAAGTGGTCCAGATGATCGTGACTACAGAAAACGACATCGAGACAGTCGAGCATTGACGGGTGCAGCGGTGGTTCGAATGTTCGATGTTCAGTCTTTGACGAAGGCTGAAGATACGGGTCGAAGGCGACTGTTTCCTTTGGGGATTTGACGATGAATGACGCCTGACCAAGGTGCCAGAAAGCGAGCGTCCCCTGTTGGACGACTGTCGCACGGATCTCATCGGCGAGATCTTTGCCGGTTTTCCACGAGACGGGTGTTTGTCCTGACACGGTGACTCCTTGATTAGTGCACGTTGGTGAAGGTAGGTAGCAATTCTGTTTGTTTCGGGATTGGCACGTTACCCGTTCGGTTTCAGCAATACCTACGCCGCCGAGACTTCGCCATCGCGGCGCCGGAATGGCGATGGAAAAGCGCGGTGGATTCGGAGGCACGCCCGGGCGCATTCGCTAGCGGTGGTGAGGAAGTCCGCAATGACGACCACTACCGCCTCAATCGTCCGTGGTGGTACTGGCATGATCGTGTGTGCTTGTATTGCATGGCATACAGCGTCATTTTCGGCGAGGCGACGCGCCAAAGCGACTGGTGCACGCGTGTCGAACCAGTGGGATCCAACATCGTGCAACAGGCCGGCACGAGCGCACGTACGCGCGTCGCACCGCAAGAGTTTGCTGATCTTGAAGGCCCATTTCGCCACTTCCACAACGTGGTCGTACTCGGTGAACGTGAAATGGTGTCGACGCGTCTGGCTTTCACGGAGTTCGGGCAGCTCGAGCAAGTCGGCGATTTGTGCCAGGAACGTCGCGTTCATGTCATTGAACTCCGCCACCCGCTTTTGGGAAATACCGGCAAGTTTCCCTGAAGGTTGGTCAGTGCATGGTACCCACCTCATTTGGCTTCGGCGGTGCAGACTTCTGGTGCGGCTATCTCCCGGTCCCACGTTCGTCCTCCCGTTGCGCGTCCACCTTGAATTGTCCTGCGTTCCCACGTGAAATCGCGCCAAGGAGATCATGAAGTTGTGACGCTTCGGTGACCTTGCTGACGGTGACATCCAAGTCACTTGGTGTGATCAGGAACGGATAGGCTTGATCGCCATTTAGGGTCGCATGTGTCCCCAGTTGGCGTTCAAAACTCCAGAAGTGTGGTTGGCGAAGTGATCCCGGGACAGAAATTCTCGTTGTCGCTGGCACGAATGACGCGCCGAAGCAGAGCACATCTCCGGTCGCATCCATCGCACCGAGCCGAGCGAGTTGGATAGCTGCAACCTCGGGTTCGTCGAGGTGCGCGAGGGGGCTGATGCCGAAGACTTGTTCCACCACGTCCGGCATTGGCCGACTGGGATCAGGGACCGTGGCAAGGATTCGAAGGGTCACTTCCCCATTTCGGCCGATAACGTGCAAGCGGTTGGTAGATCTGATCATCACAAAGTCCACCGCCGGGTGGTGCAGGACTGCATCAACAAAGCCTGGACACCTTGCGTCAATCGCGTCGCGTGAAACTGGCGCGGTCGCACCGCGTAACCAGATTTGGGCGAGAGGCCCGCATGAGAGGACCACAATTTCCTGGCCGCGCGACAGCGACTTCTCGTCGAGGATGCGTTCTCCCAAACGTATCGCCCCGGACGTGCCGAGTTCCAGTGCCCACGCCCCAATGCGGCCCCAGGTTCGCAGCCACGTAGTTCCGGAGCGAGGCATCCGACCGGATGGAGTGCGTAGAGTGCCGCCTGGCTCAACAGTCAGCCGTTCACCCGATCTCGGGCCGTCGGCAATGACGGTCCTTTCCTGCCATTGGTCGTGACACCACTGATCGAAGTCGGTGGCAAAGGCTTCGGCGACGGGAACGGCAGGTGACATCCCGTGATCCGAGAGGATGACGAACCGGTATGGACGAGGAGCGCGGTCGCCGGTTTCGAAAAGTGCCTTGATGGATCGGTCAATGCCTTTCAGGGTCCTTAGGCTGTTTCGTGACAATGGCCCTGAGTGATGACCCACCAC
>SHXX01000073.1 GCA_009693165.1 Chloroflexota bacterium | reverse complement strand
ATCGGGGCGTGGGCGGTGAACATCCACGCCGTCGACGGTTCACACGATCCGCTGGTGGTTTCCGATGACGCCCGAAGCCAGGCGATCGGGCAGGCCATCCCGTTTCTTGACTGGTATGTAGATATTTGCCGGAACGCGGGCCTCGCCCCGTTGATCGAGAACGTCCCGCCAATCTGCCGCATGCGTCGCGGTGCATTCGTATTCACGCCGCACGGTGTCGAACCGGGTGACTTGTTGGCACTCTGTAATGCGGTCCCGGGCCTGCGCCTGACGGTGGATACCTCTCACGCGCAGCTCGCGGTAAACGCGCTGCGCGGGGTGCCTGCGCCGGAGGGTTCGCCCGAAAGCGTTGCCATTGCCGGTGCCGTCTACCGGCAACGGGGCGAGGCAGGCGGACCGTTGAACCTCATTGATTTCGTGACGCCACTGCTTGGTGTCACGTCTAGCGTCCATGTGTCCAATGCGGCTGGATTGCTTGACGAGGGGCTCCCGTACGATCAGGGCGACGCCGAACTCGATGAGGTAGTCCGTTACCTGGCGCCATATGTCTCCACCTTCGTGACCGAACCACTAGACGGTGACGAGGACAATGCGGTTGAGAAGCGGCGCATGCAGGCGTCCCTCAACCGGTGCCTCGGCACGGTTGCATGGTGACCAGGTGAGTGAGAATTCCGCTAGCCGAACGGCTCCTGGGGGCGTCTGTCCGTGAGTGTGTCGCAAGAAATCGACTGGGCCATGCTGACTGGCCGTGACCAACCGGTCCTCGATGAGCGTGCCGTTGCCGACGCACTGCACGGGCGTCCGGTCGTCGTGACCGGGGCCGCGGGATCCCTGGGCTGGCCGTTGTCGATGGCGATCGCCCGCGCGAAGCCGTCCCGGCTAGTCCTCCTCGACTGGCACGAAAGCAGCCTGTTCCGCCTTCGGCAGGCACTTGTGAACGTTGCGCCGGATGTTCCCGTGCAGGCAGTCCTTGGCGACGTGCGCGACGCGACCCGTCTGCTTCGGGTGTTCGCCGCGGTGCGCCCTGCGGTGGTCTTCCACCTTGCGGCGTACAAGCACGTCCCGTGGGGTGAGGAAGATCCATCGGCATTCGCGTCGGTCAACGTACTGGGTGCCCATGCCGTGATTGGTGCGGCCACGGCAGCCGGGGTCGCGCGCATCGTCTACCCGTCAACCGACAAGGCGATTGATCCACCCAGCCTTTACGGCGCGACCAAGCGGCTTGTCGAGGCGCAGCTCCGGGTCGCTGCCGGTTCCGGTGGACCTGCCTGCACGATCGTGCGGTTCGTGAATGTCCTTGGCAGCCAAGGGTCGGCGCCTGAGACGTTCGCCCGCCTGATCCGCCAGGGGGAGGCGCTCTCGGTTACCGACCCGGCAATGCGCCGGTACTGGATCACGCCCGCGCACGCCACGCTTCTTCTCCTGCATGGGGGGTGCCTCTCCGAGGACGCGGTCATCGTGGCCCCGGATGCTGGAGATGAGATCGAGGTGATGGAGATTGTGAGACGCCTTGGCGCGCAGATTGCGCCCGGGAAACCCTCCCCGGAAGTCCGGGTTACCGGGGCGCGTCCGGGCGAACGGCTTGCCGAGCCGCTCGTCGCACCCCATGAGGTACTTGAGCGGGTGCCATTGCCGGGACTGCTTGCGGTGAGGGCAATCCGCTCACTCGATGCGCGGGCGGTTGGTGCCGCCGTTGGCAGCGTTGCCCACCTGCTCTCCGTCGGTGCAACCGACGACGCGGTCCGCAACGCCCTGTTCACCGATACGTGGACGTTACAGTAGCCCCGTCGCATGTTGGTGGACTTCCTCGGCGGGTATCAATCGCTGGCCACAACCTTTCTGGTCGCAGTTGCGGCCGCCGGGATCCTGACCCCGGTCGCCATGCGGTGGAGTGTGGTGGTCGGGTTGGTCGACCATCCGCGACCGGGTGAAGTCCAGCGGACGAGTGTTCCCCGCGCCGGTGGTCACGCGATCTACATCGCGTTCATTGCCGCGGTGGCGTTCAGTGTTCTGATCGCGCCGCGCGAGGAACGCGAGTGGATCCGTCTTGGCGGACTGGTGGCCGGGATCGCGGTGCTTGTCCCGTTTGCGGTCTGGGACGATTTCCGGCGCCTCGGCCCCTTCCCGCAACTCCTCGCGCAGGTCCTTTGCGCATCCGTTCCCGTGCTGTTCGGCATCACGATGAGCAGTATTTCCAATCCGTTGGCACCCCCGCCTTTCGGCGGGCAAATCCCGTTGCCTTCCTGGGTCGCCGTGCCGGCAACGATCATCTGGCTCGTGCTGATGATGAACAGCATGAACTGGCTTGACACCATGGATGGCCTCGCCGGCGGGGTTGGCGCAATCGCGTCGGTCTTCCTGGTGGTGGTCTGCATCGGCCTCCGGCAGGAAACCATTGCCCTGCTGCCCGTTGCCCTCGCAGGCGCGTGCCTGGGCTTCATCCCCTACAACTTCCACCCCGCCCGGGTCTTCATGGGCACCACCGGATCGATGTTCCTGGGCTACGCGCTTGGGGTGATCGGGCTGATCGGTGGCGCGAAACTCGCCAGCACGATGCTCGTCCTTGGCGTGCCCGTCCTCGATGCGGTCCTCGTGATCGCGCAGCGGTTGGCCGGTGGTCGAAGTCCGTTCCGGGGTGGCGACAATGCCCATCTGGTGCATCAGTTGCGCATGGCCGGCCTCGGGACGCGCCAGATCGCATTGCTGATCTACGCCCTCTGTGCCCTCTGCGGCGCAATGGCAACGGCGCTAGTCCGGGTCGAGAAGTTCTATGCGTTCGGTGCGCTGATCCTCGCGGTTGCCGGCCTCTTTGCCTTCGTGCGCCTCCGGACAGTCACGGCCCCGCGACGCGTCGGGTAGGTTATTCCCGCCACCGCCGGGCGGCCCCCGGGTGAGTTCCAGGTCCGAAGGCACGCGAGGTGCGCAATCGGGCTGCCTCGATCAGGCTCAGTATCAGGAACGCAGGCAACGTTGAGGCCTGGCGTTGCCACCGCGATGGTTGCCTGACCAGGCGATAGAGCCAGTCCAGACCCGCATCGCGGACCCACGACGGGGCGCGGCGGACCCTTCCGGCCATGAAGTCGAGAACGCCACCGACCCCGATCGCGATGCCAACATCGAGACCATCCAGGTTTCGTGCAATCCAGCGTTCCTGCTTTGGTGCGCCGTAAGCGACGAGCAGGAGATCGCAGCGGCCGGATTGCCGGATAGCCTCCCGTGTCGCCAAGTCACCACTTGGAGAGGCGTCGCCTGCGAACGTACCCGCAATCTCGATCCCCGGGAAGCGTCGTCCCAGACGGGCTGCAGCCTCCTCGGCGATGCCAGGCGCGGCGCCAAGCAGGAAGACGCGCCAGTTTCGCTCCGGAGCCAGGGCCGCGAGGCCGTACGCGAGGTCGGTGCCTCGAACTTGCTCCCGGAGGGGTGTGCCGGCCAGACCGGCGGCGATCCGCAGACCGACGCCATCCGGGATCGAAAGGCACGACCGTCCCAGGATGGACCTGAAGTCGGCATGCCGACGTGCCAGCATCACGAACTCGGGGTTCGGGGTCACGACGTAGCACGGCCCAGTCGGCCGGTCGGGGCCAATCCCGGACGCCGGGATCACTGACGCGCAGTACTCGATGGCTTCGTTATAGGACACGTCGTCGATACGGACGCCGAGAATCAGTCGCGGGATCCGTGGCATCGGTGGCAAGCCACTATCGCGGTTCACCGCAGAAGGCTCAGACATTGTCGGTCAATCCGGAATCAGCCATGCACCCCGCCGCCCGTCTGTCCACGAATTCCCACGCGGACGCACCGACTTCCGAACGAACCACCCTTCTGTCGCGGTTGCATGACCGGACCGCAACGGTTGCAATCATTGGTCTCGGGTTCGCGGGGCTCCCGTTGGGTGTCGCGCTTGCGGGCGCGGGATTCCGGGTAATCGGGGTTGACCTCGATGCCTCGAAGGTCGATGCGATCAACGCCGGGCACTCTCCGATTGCGGACGTTCCCGACGGCGTGCTCGCGTCACTCCTCTCCTCTGGAAAGTTCGAGGCAACGACCGAGTACGCCGCTCTGGCAGCGGCCGACAGCGTCACCATCTGCGTTCCCACCCCACTGCTTCCCGGACACATCCCTG
Source organism: Chloroflexota bacterium (assembly GCA_009693165.1). Taxonomy (GTDB): domain Bacteria; phylum Chloroflexota; class UBA11872; order UBA12225; family UBA12225; genus UBA12225. The sequence goes on along the minus strand of SHXX01000073.1, from coordinate 7,123 downwards.
ACTTGACCTATATCGAATCGGCGGTTGATGCCCTGGCACCGTACCTGCACCCGGACATGCTCGTGGTGCTTGAAAGCACGACCTATCCGGGCACGACCGAGGAAATCATCCAGCCCCGGGTCGAGGCGCGAGGGCTACGCGTCGGCGTCGATGTGTTCATCGGGTTCGCGCCGGAACGCATCGACCCCGGCGCGACAAGCAGCCCCGGACTGACGGTCCACAGTGTGCCGAAACTCGTGGCGGGTGCGACGCCGGCGTGCATAATGCATGTGCAGGAACTGTACACGTCAATCGTGGATCGTCTCGTCCCGGTCTCGTCCCTGCGCACCGCGGAGATGGCGAAGCTTGTGGAAAACAGTTTCCGGATGGTGAATATCGCGTTCGTCAACGAAGTCGCCCTCATGTGCGACCGCCTTGGCATCGATGTCTGGGAAGTAATCGACGCGGCCGCCACGAAGCCGTATGGCTTTCTGCCGCACTACCCTGGCCCCGGCCTCGGTGGCCATTGCATCCCGGTCGATCCGTACTATCTGGTATGGAAACTCAAGACCCTGAACATGCCGTCGCGGTTCATCGAACTCGCCGGTGAAATCAACCGCGCGATGCCCGCGCACGTCGTGTCAAAGGTCGCGACGGCACTTGAGGCACGCGGACTGACCGTCCGTGGGTCGCGCATCCTTGTCCTGGGTGTGACCTACAAGCGCGACGTGGCTGATGTCCGTGAATCCCCGAGTCTTGATATTCTTGGCTTGCTTGCGGGGCGCGGTGCCGTTGTGACCTATCACGATCCGTTCATACCTGTCCTTCATGTGCCGGTACAGGCACCAGGCACGATCGACATCCACGGTGTGCCGATTACCCTTCACTGTTCCGAGCTGATCGAAGGATTGGCAACAAGCGACTGCGTGGTGCTCGCGACCGATCACACCGCCTACGATTGGGATGTCGTGGTGCGCACCGCCCGGCTGATCATCGACACCCGGAACGCATTGCGTCATGTTGGCGCGCCTGCCGTTCCAACTGATGGGACGCGTGCCGCAATCGTCAAACTCTGATCCGCCTCCTGACAGGTACCGTGTTTCAACTTCCACCGTTCATCAACCCTCCACCCCGCCCGAAGGAGGTCGTGCGGCCTCCCGGCTTTGGCGAGGTCGTCATGGAGCCTCCCCCTGGCTTCGGCGAACCGCCTGACCGGGCCCGGTGGTCGTGGCGACGGCGGATCACCTTCGCCATGGTGTCGTTGCTGTTCGTCCTGGTCCCGATCGGGATCGGTGCCGGCCTTTACCGGGCATCGGGTGATGTCACGAACCTCGTCTTCGATGTCCTGATGATGACGGCGTGGGTCACCTCGCCGTCCGATCGTCCGCCAGAGCCCGTCGGTGCGGGAACCCCGATGCCAGAGGGAACACCGGCCCCTGAGGCGCCCCGGTTCGAGGCATCCCAGCTCGACGTTCCGGAGTGGTCGAGCAAGGAACGGGTCAACATCATCCTGCTTGGCACCGACCGCCGGGACAACGAACCCGATGTCACGCGGACGGACACGTTGCTGATCGTCTCGATCGATCCGGTAACGAAGTCTGCCGGAGTCCTTTCGCTCCCTCGTGACCTGTGGGTAAACATTCCGGGCTATGGCTATGAGCGGATCAACTCGGCGTTCGAGATCGGTGAGTTCCAGAAGAAGGGAGGTGGGCCTGCGCTGCTCAGGAAGACCATTGAAGGGCTTCTTGGGGTGCCAATCCACCACTACGCCTTGGTCGGCTTTACCGGCTTCCGGAAGGTCGTCGACCAACTCGGCGGGGTCGTCGTCGATGTGGAGCGGCCATTCCGGGATGACGAGTTCCCGTCAGGAAACTTTGGGACCAGGCGGATCCTCTTCCAGACCGGCTTGCAGGTGCTGGATGGTGAGACGGCCCTGTGGTACGTGCGATCACGCCACGCGGACAGTGACTTTGGTCGCAATCGTCGCCAGCGGCAGTTCCTTCTGGCCGTCCGGCAGCAAGCGCTGCAATTGAACATGATCACGAAGGCGCCCGCGATGCTTTCATCACTCATGGATAGTGTCAAGACGGACCTGCGTACCACGGAGATCCTTTCACTGGCGCGCGTGGCAAAGGATGTCGAGACGTCCAAACTCGTGAGCCGCGCTGTTGATGAAACGATGGTGAACCCGTGGATGACGCCTGGTGGGGCTGCCGTTCTTCTTCCTGAACCGGCCGCAATCAGGCAGGTCGTTCAGGAGGTCTTCGGCACGCCCGCCAAGTTGCCCATGCTTCCTGTCATGCGGGCGCCGCCCGTTGTGTCGACGCCAGACGTGCTGAACGCGCCCATTGCCATCAATCCCGTCTCCTCGACACCGGGGGGGCCAACGGCCACACCAATGGACCTTCCCGGTAGCCGGTCCGCCTCGTTCTTTGTCACCCCGAGTGTTGTGCCGACCCGCATGCCGGCGTCTGTGACACCGGTGAACCTGCTCAGGGGGCCATTGACGGTCACTCCGGTCGGATCCGGCGCTGCGGTGACCGGCATGGGTACGGGTACCGGGACAATCCCGATGGCAACCTCATCGCCCAATGCGGTCGGAACACGAAGCGTCGCGACGCCCGCGGGTACCGTCACCGGACCCGCCGGGACAGTGGTCCGTGGCCCTGCCTTGCCTGCCGGAACCGTAGTGGTGACCGTCGTCACTTCCAATGCCGGATCCCAGAGCCCCGCTGGCGGTGCGGTTGCACCTCCCACCGCGGTGGCGACCCTTCCCCTTGGCCCCACGAATGTCCCGGTAGTTCCGACGCGCCTTCCGACGGTTGTGCCGACCACGGTACCCAGCACCGTCGCCACCCCGGCGGTTCCGGTGGCGCCGGTGACAGTACCCGCAACGCCGGTGCAAGCGGTGTCCGTCCCACCGACCGCAGTGCCCCGGTCACCGACGCCGACGTCACGCTAGCGGCGTGGCGTTGGAGGGGTGCTTCGCCGTCCGCGACGGGCCAGCCCGGTGGTCAGGAGACAATCCTCCAGGCGGCGAGCGAGAACAGGACCAGTACTGCGAGCGCCATCCCGAGGGCAGTGCGCGCCAGCACACGGTCACGCCGAACAATGGCGGTGGCGATTGCGGCGTTGCCTGCCCAGATGATCAGGCCAAAGATGGGTAACCGGTAGATTTCCGATTTTGCAGCAATGCTGTCCACTTCGCCATACACATTGAAGTGCATGGCGATCAGTTCGGGAAACGAATCAAAGCGCTGCCACAACGCTGCATACAGGCCGGCATTGAGCGCGATCGCGCCGAGGAGGAGAAGGACTGACCACTTGTCGCGCCAGATCGGGCCGGATCCGGCGCGCATGGGGACGCGGAACCGACCCGTAGGCCGGCCCAACGGGTCGCCCGGGGTCGACTCGGCGGTCAGTGCGAGGCCTCCGCAACCGCATGGGTGGCTGCCGAAGCACCGCCGTAGACGGCATGGACCCAATGGGGACGCGTGGGGTCCTCACCGCGGACTGCCCGGAAGTACACATCTTGCAGCTGCCGGGTGACCGGGCCAACCGCACCGGTCCCGACCTTGCGGTGGTCGATCTCGGTCACCGGGGAAATCTGCGCCCCGGTTCCACACAGGAAGACCTCATCGGAGTTGTAGAGCTCGGATCGCCCGACATTCCGCTCGACCGTTGGCAAGCCCAATTCCTGCTGTGCGAGTTCCATCACCGCGTTCCGGGTGATCCCGACGAGGATGTTCTCACCCTTCGCCGGTGTCACCAAGGTGTCGCCCTGGACCAGGAAGATGTTCTCCGCACTGCCCTCGGACACGTTGCCGGCTTGGGTGAGCATGATGGCTTCGTCGTACCCGTTCTCAATGGCTTCGGTCTTGGCGAGCGCCGAGTTGACGTAGAGGCCGGTGACCTTGGCGGATGGCGTGATCATGTTGTCGTCCATGCGTCGCCACGAAGAAACGCCGCACTTGATGCCATCATCAATCGGGATGTAGTTCCCCATCGGGGCCGTGAAGATGCAGAAGCCATCCTCGATGTCATGCAAACGCACGCCGATCATTTCCCGGCTCTTGAATGCGAGGGGACGGATGTACACATCCTCCCGATAGCCGTTACGCCGGACAAGCTCGATCGTGATCCGGGTGAGTTCCTCCACCGAGAACGGCAAGTCGATCCGGAGCACCCGGCAGGACCGGTGCATGCGCTCGAAATGCGCCTTGGCCTTGAGGACATACAACTCTTCGTGCCCGCGGTTCCAGTAGGCGCGGATGCCCTCGAAGCAACCGGTCCCGTAGTTGAGCGCATGGGTCATCACACTGACTTTGGCGTCAACAAACGGCATGAATTGCCCCTTGAAGAAGCACCACTCACCGGCAACGCTCATGAACCACTCTCCTGCGGGTAGGTTGGGCGTCGCCCAATCAGGCGTCTGCCAGATGGCGAGTATACCCGCGTCAAAGGGCCTCAGACGGCTTCGCACCCGGGTGGAATGCGGTTGGCCCACGGGCGCGCACGTTCCAGCTGCCCGGCCAACCGGAACAACGTGGCCTCGTCGCCAAACCGTCCGGCAACCTGCACGCCGATGGGAAGCCCGGCCTGGCTCCAGGAGAGGGGCACACTCATTGCTGGCTGGCCAGACACGTTGAATGGTGTCAACGATGACACGAACTGGAAGACCGTTTCGGCGTTCCGCTCAAGTGCATTGACCAGACGCATCACCGGTCCGGCATTGGAGCGCACGATGGCACGCAAGAGGATTGCCTCGAACCCCTGCGGTCCGATCGCCCCGTGAGGCGGCGGCGGTGTGGTCAACGTTGGTGTCAAAAGGACGTCATGCTTGGTGAAGAACTCACCGAGTTCGCGACACACCTTCCACAGCGTCTGCTGGGCCTGAACCAGTTCATGGGCGCGGATCTGGCTTCCTGCGAGATAGAGGGCCCACGTCTCGGTTTCCACATCTCTCCACGTGTATGTCCGCCCCGTCAAGGTGCCCATCTGGCGGATCAGTGCGGCAACCTCGGTTGCGACAACCATCAGGAACGCCCGGTTGAACGCAATCGCGTCAATCCGGGGCGCTGCGATTTCGACCTCGTGTCCGAGCGAGCGGATTAGGCTGGCGGCGTCGTGAGCCGCATCGACGCAGTCGGGGTGCACCGTTCCACCCGTGAGCGGGACCGTGGTCAGTGCAACCCGCAACCGTCCGGGTTCGGTGGTCACGTCCTCCAAGTACGTCCCGGTCGGGTTCGGTGCGACGAATGGACTGCCGGTTTCGGGTCCGCGGGTGGCGTCCAGGAACGCCGCGCTGTCCCGCACGCTCACCGTGAGCGCATGGCGGGTGGCGAACCCCTGCCAAGGGAGCGTGAGCTGCGGTCCGTCTGGGGTGCGCAGGCGGGTTGGCTTCAGACCGAAGACACCGTTGCAACTGGCCGGTATCCGGAGTGACCCGCCCCCGTCGCCGCCGGTGGCAATGGGGACCATTCGCATGGCCACCGCGATCCCGGATCCGCCACTTGACCCACCCGCAGTGCGGTCGGGCGCCCACGGGTTTCGTGCCGTTCCGTAGGCAACTGGTTCGGTGACACAGGTAAGGCCGAACTCGGGGCAGTTCGTCTTTCCGCAGATCACTGCGCCGGATGCGCGCCACCGCCGGGCAATCTCGCTGTCGTCGCGGGACACATTCCCACGCAATGACGCGCTACCGGCCTGGTACGGCGTGCCGGCAACTTCTCCGTCAAGATCCTTCACCAGAAGGGGCACACCGTGGAATGGCCCTTCCCCCAGGCCGCTGGCAATCATGCGGCGGCCAAAGTCATCCAGTCGGTGGACCACCGCGTTGACCCGCGGGTTCAACCGGTCAATCCGGGCAAGGGCACTCTCAAGGACGTCGGATGCCGATACCTCGCGCCGGCGGACCAGGTCGGCGATGCCTAGCCCGTCAAGTTGCGAGTATTCCCGGAACGTTCCCATTGCAGTCCCCGATCTCAAGCCTTCGTGCCGGCCAAGCCCTGACCGGCAGTTGCCTTTGCGTCAGGATCGCCTGATGACCAGCAACCAGTCATCGAGGGCTTCGCCTTCCGGCGGTGTGACTTCTTCCGAAATCTCGAACGGGTCGCTGACCGACCCATCGCGCGGGTTCCGCCATTCACCCAGGAGGGATCCGGCATGATCGCCACGGATGGCGTCGAGGTCGAGTGTGGTCCCCTCGGAACTGCCGAAATAGATCGCAGTCACCGAACCCGACACGTCCCGTGACGCCGTGACCCAACTCGTGAAGCGTCCGTTGTCACCTGGCTGGGTGAGGACCAGCGATTGGGCGGGGCGCAAGTCCCACCACGGCATCGACTGAAGGTGGGAGCGCAGATGCCTGAGACCGTCGGCGCCGGGGAACTGGAGTGACTCCCGCCATGACTTCGTCACACCGGTCGTGTAATGGCTCTTCGGGCGCTTGCCACCCTCGTCCCACGCCCAGACCCCGTGCGCACCATAGGTTGCGCCAGCCGGTGCCGAGACCAGGAAGCTCGCATAGAGGGCGCGACGGGTATCACGTGCGGTGAACCGTCCCACCCATCCGGCCGGCACGCCGATCATCACGTACATGCGGTTGTGGTCCTCGTAGCATGCTTCGAGGTTGATAATCGCCTGATGGCCGTTTGCGTGGGCCTCCTTGGTCAGGGGGCCGTCCTGCAGCCATCTCCAGGACAGGATGCCACCGCCGTGACCACTCTGGTAACCGATGATGTCGACCCACGGTTCGTCGGCGAATTCCGACCCGACCCACTGGATGCCACCGGGGTGCACGGCCACTGGCGGACGTCCGGCATTCCCGTCGGTACCGAATACTTCCCGTCCGATCCGGTGCCACCGTGCGGCCTTCTCACCCGTGTAATCCCCGTCACCGTTCAATATGAAGACCACCGGGTGCGCGTGCCATCTCGCCACGAGGTAACGGGCAAGCACCGCGGCGTCTTCTTCGGAAAGGAACTGGCCGGGGTTGTGTTCGATCACTGGCTGCGGCGGAACCGTATCCGGGTCGATGGTGCTGTCCTCGATCTTCACGACGTCACCGGGGTCGACTTCCGTGGTCTCGATGGCCCAGAGAAGAACCGGCACACCGACGATGCCGTGGTCCGCCAACGTATCG
>SHXX01000072.1 GCA_009693165.1 Chloroflexota bacterium | reverse complement strand
GTTGACGGTCGCGCCAAGCAGTGCCTGATGGTTCTGGATCACGACACCGTTCAGCATCACGGTCACTACCGCCGGACTGACCAGTTTCTCGCCATCGAATCGAGGCGCCTTCCAGATGATGTCGTAACCCGACCATTCACCCGGTGCGTGGCACACGTTCGCCAGTGGCGGGTACTGCCCGTAGAGGGCGCCCGTCGTGCCATCGGGATAGGTGGGATTGTCGTAACAGTCAAGGACCTGAATCTCGTAGATGCCCATCATGAAGACGCCTGAGTTCCCTCGTCCCTGTCCGTGGCCCTTGACCACTTCTGGAGAACGGAATTCAACGTGCAACTGGCAGTCTCCGAACACGTGCGTCGACTGGATATCACCAGTCTTTGGCACGACTTCCATGGCCCCGTCCACAATTCGCCATTCCACGGGTCCACCGGTCCGGACACTTGTCCATCCGGCAAAGGAGTGCCCATCGAAAAGGATGTGTGCATCGGAGGGTGCATTCCCGGGGTGGCGTCCCGGCGTGACGACAGGCGGTTGCGGGCGGGTCCGGTCGTGGACTCGGAACCCGAGTTCCGGGATGATGGGCGTGTCTGCGTAGCCGAGTTGGTTGGGTACGTGTTCTTCAATGGTCATGGTTCCAGTGTACTAACTTGTCACTGGCCCGGCACTTTCGCGTCCCCGGATGGTCGGCCAGGGGTTGCCTCGCCATGCACCTTCAGGCCGGCCCGTCGCGCCACCATGCCGATCTCGCCGTGCAGGGTCCCCGGCATCGACGCGGCATCCAGGATGCCGACGCCCTTGAGTTCGTCGGGAATGTCATGCGACATCCGGCCGTCACTCATGATCAGCGTCTCGTTCGCAAGGTCGGAGATTGTCGGATCGTGCGTCGCCATGATGATCGTCACGCCACGTTCCTCGACGACCCGCTTGAAGAGGCTCATGATCTCCAGGCCGGTGACACTGTCAAGGGCACCCGTCGGCTCATCGGCGACGATCAACGCGGGTTCATTCGCCAAGGCCCGCGCGATTGCCACGCGTGACTGTTCACCACCGGACAGTTCGAACGGACGGTGGTGCATCCGCTTGGCTAGCCCCACCAGTTCCAGGAGTTCCGTCGCCCGTCGCTGACGTTGGCGCGCACCCACACCCGCGATCCGCAGGGGCAGTTCGACGTTCTCGTAGGCCGACAATACGGGCAACAGGGCGAAGGCCTGGAAGATGAACCCGATGTCGTGCCGGCGCAATTCCGTCAACTGCCAGTCTGACAACTTGCGCGTGTCCTCCCCGCGGATCAGCGTGCGACCATGGGTTGGCCGGTCCAGTCCACTCAGGATGTTCAACAGCGTCGTCTTGCCAGACCCGGACCGGCCACGCAGTGCCACCAGTTGCCCGGCGCGAATCTCGCACGACACCTCACGGACGGCGTAGATATCCTCACCGCCAACCCGGTAAACCCGACTCACACCTTCGCACACCGCAATGGCGTCACCGGGCGCGGTCGTAGACTTCTCCGTCATGACCGTTGCCATTATCGCCGCTTGCCTCCAGGCACATCCGCCGATGCCTCACCAGTCGTCATCCCCACGCTAGCCCGTTCGGCCACATGGTCCGCGGGCATCCCTGCCCGCCACGCGGTCTTCGGCGTCCCCGTCACCGGCGTTGCCACCACCGACGCTTGCCTCCAGGCGCATCCGCCGATGCCTCACCACTCGTCACCCCCACCGCCTCCACCGTGCCCCGTTCGGCTACCGATCCCGCGGTTGCCGCCCGCACGACAATCTGCCCATTTTCCATCTCCACCCGCACGCGTCGGCCAAGCCCGAGTTGCTCCACCATCTCGCGAGGCAACTGCAGGCGACCAGCGGCGTCCATCACCGTGAACTCCTCGTGCGTACCCGATGAACCCGGTGCCGACTTCGCCTCGGCGGCGCCATCACCCTCGGCAGTATCAATCGTACGGCGCACCGTCTCCGTACTGGTCCGGCCATCCCTGATCCGTACTACGCGGTCCACCCGTGCGGCAATCCCCGGATCGTGCGACACGATCACGATCGTGGTCTTGTAGTCCGCGACCAGTCGGCGGAAGATGCCGTAGATCACCTTCGCCGTGGCTGTATCCACCTCACCCGTCGGTTCGTCGGCAAGCAACAGCGGCGGCTTGTTCGCCAAGGCGATCGCGATGGCCACCCGTTGCTGTTCCCCACCAGAGAGTTGCGAAAGCCGGTGCGTGCGCCTTCCGGCCAGACCAACCGCCTCGAGGAGCTCGTTGGACCACCCCTTCTGTTCACGACGGGACCGGCCGGCCAGGATCATCGGGATCTGCACGTTCTCCAGCGCCGACAGGTACGGGATCAGGTTCCGGCTGGATTGTTGCCACACGAAACCAACCGTCTCGCGCTTGTACGCGACCATCCCTCCATCATCGAGTTTCAGCAGGTCGCGCCCGCCGACAACGACCCGCCCCGCCGATGGACGGTCAAGTCCCCCGAGGATGTTCAGCAGGGTCGACTTCCCGGACCCACTGTTGCCGATGATCGCCATCAGTTCACCGGTCTCGACCGTCAGGTCAAGCCCCTGCAAGGCCACGACCTCAAGATCGGCAACCTTGTAGATCTTGACGAGGTTGTCGCACTGGATCAGTGCCGTGCTTTCCATCACGTGGCCCTAATCCTTCCCCCCGGATCCCTGTGGTCCGTGCGCATCCTTGCCCGTCGTTGGGAATTCACCATCAGCCTGTCTCGTCACCGAACTTGATCGCCTCATGGATCTTCATCCGGGCCAGCATCCAGATGAAGGCCGGAAAGGCAAACGCCAGGATCACCCCGAGGATGGCATAGATCTTGTAGATGTCGTCCCACGAAGTCATCACCACGAAACTTGGGATGCCCGCGTGTTGTTCACTCTTGATCTGCAGGAACGGGATGAACAGGTTGCCCGTCACGACTCCGAGGACCGTACCGGCCGCCGTGCCAAGGATGATCAGGAACCCCTGTTCGAAGATGAACAGTCCAATTAATTGGGTAATCGAGAGACCCATCGCGCGCAAGATGCCAAGCTGCTGCATTCGGCGCTTCGCCGACAGGAACGAGTAGAGCATGAACCCAAGCACGGTCAGCATCGCCGCCACCAGGAAACCGACGGTAAGGATGCCGAAGATCCCGGTGCGTCCGGGGTCATCGCGCAGGCGAAGCGCGGTCTCGCGTGCATCAGTTGCACGACTGACCAGGAAGTCCTTGTCCCGCAACTGGTCAACGATCTCGCGCCACGGTACGCCGGGATCCGTCTTCGCCCAAACGTCATACGGGGTCTCGCCAACCTGATCGAACAGGTAGTCGAGATTGGTGATCATGAACCGGTCGGTGTCTGGCCATAGTGACGGGAAATAAGTCACCGATCCGACGATGATCAGGTCAATCGGCTTCTGGCGGATCGTCACGACGATGGCGTCACCGATCTTGAGGCGGAAGTCAGTCAGGAACTTCGCGTCAACAATCGCACCCTTCTCGTTCGCCCCCATCGCGTTCATCAGGGAGACCAGCGAATCCGGTGCAAAGTCCTCGCGCCACCACCCGACGCGTGCGAGGTCCGGTGGATCGACGCCGAGGATCTTGACCTCCTGAGGCCGACCGCGCCCGGTCACGTTTGCATTGCCGACCGCACGCCAGATGCGCGCCACCGCCTGCACACCCTTGACCTGGGTATGCTCAACGACCGGTTGGAACGACCACGTTTCCGACACTTCGTCGTAGTTGCCCGATTCCACCAGCGCCAGGTCACTGCCGGTCTGGTACATGACACGGTCGTTGTAGTTGCGGTCCAGCGTCTTGGCGACCGAGGCCGCGAAGGTGCCCAGTGCAAGCGTCAACGTCAGCAACAACACCAAACGCGTGTACTGACCCGGCATCCGGCTGATCTGACGGAGGCCAAGCAGGATGCTCACCCCGTAGACGCGACTTCCCGCCCGGGATATCCCCTCGATCAGGAACGGGAAGAACCGCAGGAAGACCAGCGCCGCCGCGAAGATGAACACCCACGGCACCACAAGGAGCAGTGGGTCAGAGAAGACATCCCCGGCCGCGCCCAAGGTCAGGATGGACTGGCGTTGCGACAGCATGTAATAGCCGTATCCGGCCACTCCAAGCAGTGCGAAGTCGAGGAACCAGCGTTGCCAGAACGGCCCGCGTCCCGACCGTCCCGCCTCCTGCTTGAACGCCACGATGCTGTACCGGGCCGCGCCCACCGCCGGTGCGATCATCGCCGCCACCGACAGCACAATCGCCCCCGTGGCGAACTGCATCGTCTGTTGGGTGATATGCACAGGCAACGGTTCACGGTTCGTGAACACGAGGAAGGTGTAGGTTCGCCCGATGAACTGCGCCACACTCATCCCGAGGAGCGGCCCAACCACAACCGCCAACCCACCGAAGATCGCACCCTCGGTCAGGTAGACCCCAAGCACCTGGAACGTGCTTGCCCCGCGACTCTTGAGGATCGCGATTTCGTTCCGTTGCCGGTCAACGATCATCCCCGCACTGATCGTGATGTAGTAGAGCACGATGCCGATAACCGGCACTGACAGCACGAAGAGCAGTATTTTCAGGAAGAACAGCTTCGTCTCGTAATCCAGCAAGATGGTCTCCGGCGAGAGTTCCATGCGGACATTACCCAGTAGGGTCGCTGTCCGCGAACGGAGTTCATTGATCCCGTCCAGAACCCGCGCCACGTTGTCCGACCGTATCGACTTGACGTCAAAGACCATGAACCACGCAAACTCGTGCGGGATCCCCTCGTAGGTCGTCGCGACGTGGCCGAGGAAGGTCTTCTCCGACACCATGATGGCGTTGTTGAAGTAGTCGAGTTGGTAGAACCAGTACGGGTCGGTCGTGTCGAGCGGATACCACCGGCCGGTGATGGTGATGTTGATCGGGGTCAGTTTCCCCTGCTTCTCCCAGACCACCACGATACGGTCACCCACATCCAGGCCGATCTCGTCAAGGCCGGCCGTCGCCATCATCGCCTCGAGATCGCCATTCGGCAGCGGCTCCGGGTTCGGCAGGCGTCCGGCAAGCAGCTTGATCTTGGTCTCGAAGTCACGGATGAACGCGATGTACCCGTACCCCGCAAACTCCCGCCCCTGCAGGCTTCGGTCATCGGTGCGGGAAAGCAACGGCAGCGAATCACTCTGCCCGTAGGTAACGTAGAGGGTGCGCGGGATGCCGACCGTCGAGACCGCCTGGTCAGCCAGGTACGCGTTCGCCTTGTCGTACTCGTTCATGGTGACGGGCTTGTAGGCGTTGCCAGACGCCGTCACCACCGGTGCTTTCCCGGTCTGAGCCACCGCGCCCGGTGCGGGCGCCGCTGTCGATGACGTGTTCCCGACCGATGCCTCCTCGAAGTGGCGCATCAGGATCGCGCTCTTCGGTTGCACCTGATCCACCGAAGCGGTCAGCTGCCGGTGCAGCAACTGCTCGCTCATCCCTTCGGAATACAGGGGGATGCTTGCTACCAGGGTCACGGTGATTACCAGACCCACCACGGCAGCCATCATCAGGCTCAAGTTATTGATGATCCGCTTGAGGACCATTGTCAGGATCGAGACAAGGCTCACGGTTGCTTGGCCCTGACCCTTCCTCCGGGCTCCCCTCTCCCGTCACACCGGGGGACGGGTAGGGGGTCAGGGCCTGCCAGCGAAGTGGGGGGGTGGGGTGACATGCCTAGGTTCCCGCAAGAATGACCAGGCCATCCTCCAGGCCGGACAGGACTTCCGTCTCCTGTTCGGTCGAGATGCCGACCTCAATGTTCTTGGAACGCTTCACCGATCCATCCATGTATTCGACGAACCGGCGCTTGCCAACGGTACGGATTGCCGAGGTCGGGATGATCAGCACATCCTTCTTCTGTTGCACGATGATCTGCACCCGCGCGAGCATCCCGATGTCGGCACCGGCACGTGTCCACTCCACCGTCAGCTTCGTACTCTTGTCAGCCACCACACCCTGTTGCGTCACCACGGTGCTTGGCAAGTCGCGCACGATCCCGTTCAGGACCGTCCCCGGAAAGACATCCAGGCTGATCATCGCCTTCTGCCCGACCGCAAGCTTGGCCATGTCGCTCTCGTTGACCTCGGACCGCACCAGCAACTGCGCCGGACTGGAGATGCTGATCACGGGATTGAAGGCATTGACGTTGTCGCCGGGCTTGCCGTTGGTCTTCACGATCTTGCCGTCGTACGGCGCGATGATCCGCGCATCATGGAGATTCGACTGCAACTGGTCCAGATCAAGTTTTGCCCGGCCAACCGCCAGTTGCAGCGACTGCAGGTCGTAGCCAATGACCGAGCGGTTCGCGTCCAGCGTCTGTCGCTTGAGATCAAGCCGTGCCCGCGCCAGTTCAAGGGCAACGGTCGCTGCCTCGATCCTGTTGTCCGCATCCTGCAGGTCGAATTCCGTCGGCCCGCGCTTGACCGCCTCAAGGCGCGCCTGCGCCGCCCGGAGAGCCGCCTGGGCACTGGGCACTGCCACACGGGCACTCTCGATGGCCACGGAAAGCGCATCAATCTGGTTCATCAAGGGCGCGAGATCCTGGTTGGATGGCCCCTGTTCAAGCTGCGCGAGGCGTGCCTGCGCCACCTCGACCGCCAACCGCGCCGCCTGTTGATCAAACGGTGCCGTTACCTTGGATCGGGCTACCGCATTCTCGGCGGCCATGACCTCCTGTTCGGCCAGACGGAGGTCCCACGGATTGACCTGCTGGTTCTGCAACTTCCTGAGGTTGTTGCGAGCCTTCTCAACTTCGATGTCGGCGAGGCGGGTCGCCGCTTCGCGTTGCGCCATGGTGAGGTATGTCTCGCCCCGAACGCGTTCCGCCGTCACTTCGGTCGTACGCACCGCAAGTTCGGCATTGGCGATGTCCTCGGTCCGCACTGGAGGCGTGTCACGCACCTGTGCCAGCCGGACCCGTGCCCGTTCCAGGGCCAGTTCCGCACTCCGGATGTCCTCGCCCCGCGGCCCCACCGATGCCTGGCTGAGCTTGATCTTCGCCACTTCGATGTCCGACCGCGCCTTGTCCAGATCAGCCTCGGTCGCGCCCACCTTGCGGTACTCGAGATCGGTCCGCTTCGCAACCAGATCGGCTTCACGCGCGGTCAGATCCAGACGTGCCTTGTCGAGCGACGCCTGCGCCGACACCACAGCCGCCTCGGCATCGCGCACATCCTTCTCCGTCGCACCCGACCGCAGGCGTTCCCGCGCGAGGCGCGCACTTGATAACGCAATCCCGGCACCCTCGACCGCCTGCACCTCGGCCGCCGAATCGTCGATGACCTCTCGGGCCTGACCTTGCTCCAGCCTGATCTGTGCGTTCTCCAGATCCGCCTTGGCCTTGCCAATCCGGGTCACCAGATCGCCGGTCTCCAGTTCCGCAAGCGGTTGCCCGGCAGTGACCTTCTGGCCCGTTTCCACGAAGAGGCCTCGCAGCCTCCCCGTCGTCTTGAAGTACAGGTCGGCCTCCTGCGAACTGATCACCCGGCCAAGCACCTTGATCGATTCGGTGATCGTGCCGGTGCGGACGTTGGCCGCCGGGCGCGACTGGCTCGTGGACGTCTTGTCCATGACCGTCGGTTGCGCTTGCGCGCCCGCAGCAGATGGTGTCTCAACCGCAGGCGTCGTTCCGGTCACTCCGGGAATCGTCGGCGCCTCGCACCCGGCAAGCATCATTCCTGCCGTCACCGAGACGCCAACCGCCGTCCGGACCACCACTTGCCAGTTCAGAAGCGCCATCCTCATGTCCTGCACCAGTGTCACAACCCCACCCCGCCCCGCCCCACCTGATTTTTTGTAGGCTGCGCTTGGGGCAGGAGGAATGAGGCGGGGGGAAAGCACTACAGGTTGCCCGGTTGACCGCAATCCGGACGGTTGTCCCAAGATCATGGCTCCCCGCGTGGCAGTGTAAAGACGGGGTACCCACAAGTCAATGAACCCGGGACGGCTGTCCCCTGGATCGTCCGGTCAGCAGACATCCTTGCCCGCTTGCCCGCATCCTCTGGCCACCACTCGCCAACCCCGGGACAGCACACTCAGTGGCTACAGGTCGATGACCCCATCCCGCCCCTCGGCGACCGCACTCAGGATCTGCTTCGCAACATGGTGCGCATCGGCCGCCTGCTTCGGCATCGCGAACGGCACCTTCTGCCACAGCGGTGTCTGCACCGCACCGGGGCGAATCACCAGCACGCGCCGACGAGTCTCCTTGCGAAGCACATCCGCAAAGGCCTCCAGGGCCACCTTCGCCGATGCATAGGCAGCGAGGCCCGGCAACCGAAGGCGTTCGTGCACCGCCCCCATGAGCACGATCGGTGCCCCGGGCGCAAGGTACGGCAGTGACGCCTGAACGGTCAGGAAGGCCGCCGTCAGGTTGTTGTCGAGGATCCGATGCCAGGTTGTCAGAGACATCTCCGGAACCTTGGCACTTGTGATGTCGCCCGCCGCAAACACGAACAAGTCGAACGCCTCAGTCACCGCGGTTGCCTGTAGCACCGCCTGTGCGACCGACGCCTCATCGGCAAGGTTGGCATCAACGGTGTACCGGGTGATCGAGGCCAGATCTGACGCATCACGCGCCACTGCGACGACCGTGTCGCCATCTCCCGCCAGTTCCTCACATACCGCACGGCCAATGCCACCGGCTGCACCCCAGACGATCACGTGCTTCATGCCTGCCTCCCGAAATCAAGCACCGAACCTCATTCGATCGCAACTGAATTGCGTGCAATCCGAACGTGTCCGCTGTTGTCTTCGCGAGTCTCGCACCGCCACCATTCTCGATACGGGTCGATGCCTAAGGAACCGGGATCAATCCCGTTCACAATGAGCGGCTGCTTACGCGCGGGTCACCCCCCTCTCCCATCGCGATGGGGGAGCGGAAGGGGGTGGGGGTCTTTCCCTGATCGCGCTGCCTCAGGTGGAAAGTTACAAGTCGCGGGGCACCGGCTCTGCCGGTCGCGCCACGGTCCAGGCTGCCAGATTGACCCCATAGCGGTCACCAGCCACCGTCAGGCCGATCTTCTGGTCACGGTCAATCGTGATCTCGCCCCGGTTCCCTGCACTGTCCGACATCGCAAGAGACCCGTGCCCACGGATTCGCGTGCCACCGAAGATCGCGAAGGTCAACTCACTGGTGATTATTCCGTCAAGCGTTGCGCTGTAGCCGAGTGCCGTGAAGGTGAACCGGGATGGCGCCGGCATCCCAAGGCCTCGCAGGCCGAACGTCGTCCCCAGGATCTCCTCGCTGCCGGAAAAGGTCTCGCCACCCGGCAGGACCACGTCGTAGTCGATGGCAATCCGCGGACGCAACGCGACCACCCGCGCAGTCACTGACGCACCCGTGGCCGGGTCCGCCTCACTTTCCACATCACCGGCACGGTTGAAGACCGGTTGGTAACCCGCCCGGCCGTACGAAGTGGAGGAAAGCATGGCATAGACCGCCACGCGCGCCAGCGCTTCCTGGGACTGACCTGATGCAGCCATAGTCCTGACGGGCGTCAGCCACAGGGTCTTGTGCATCCGGCGCACCACATAGCCAAGCAGGGAGATTCCCTCCGCAGGCAATTCGTAGTGCGTAGTCTCCATCATCGGCGAAGCCTCGAAATCGGGGGCGATCATGGTGCGGCGAGTTGGTCACGTAACCATCCCGCCATCGCGTCACTAATCTCCCGAGCGAAGCATATTGCAATCCGGGGAGACGGGGGGCGCCAAGCGCAGCGCCTTCCAATCCGGGGCGACGGGGGGTTGTGGCAGGAAAGCTACTCCAGCGTCGGCCCCGGCGCTGCCGGGGCGGGGCGCAATTCCAGTGCCAACGGATGGTTGTAGATCGTCGTGAAGACGTATCCGAAGGAAATTAGCATCACGATTGCACCGAAGCCTCCCGGAGCCCCTGTGCCATACGCCTCAAGGAGAAACCCGCCAATGATCGGTGCCACCGCACGCATCGCGCTGTCAATCGATGTGCCAAGGCCAAGCATTCCGCCCATCTCCTGTGGCCGGACAGACTTGGAAAGCGTGGATGACATCAAGGTTGTCAGCAGTCCAAGGGAGAGGGCCATCGGGATCTGATTCAGGTTGAACATCAACAGCGTTGGCGCCAGTGCCCATCCCACCATCGCCAGGGCCATCAGACCCACACAAGCCATGATGAGCACATCCTCGCGGACCCGTGCATTGATGCGACCCGCCAGGAAACCCTGCACGATCACCGACAGGACACCGACGTAGGTGAGCACGTAGGCGATCTGGCTTGGTGTCAGCTCGAATTTCTTGATCATGTAGAAGCCGTAGACGGTCTGCACGAGGCCCCCGGCTAGTGTCACACCAGCCCGGGTAATCAGCAGCGAACCCACGAACGGTCGGCGCAGTGCCGAGGTCAGTGCCTCCAGCGAGAAGATCGGTGCGGGCTTCCCGGCGCCGAGACGCCGCGCCGCCCGCTCCATCGAAGAAAGCGACTCCGGCAGCCAGAACAGCACAAGAAGCAGGTTGAACACGCACAGGCCGGCTGCCACATACGATGGGAATGACACATCAACCAGGTCAGCCAGGATGCCACCCGTTGCCGGACCGAAGATGAACCCAAGCCCGAACGTCGCGCCGATCAATCCAAGTCCCTTCGCCCGGTTCTTGGCATCGGTCACGTCCGAGATGTACGCCTGCGCGACACTCAGGTTTCCGCCGCTGATCCCCGCGATGATCCGGGCCACGAACAGGAGTTCCAAGGAATTCACGTAGGACGTCGACAAGCCCATCAGGATGAACCCGACGGCGGTACCGGCGATTGAAAAGATCAGGATCGGACGGCGCCCGTACTGGTCGGAAAGCCTACCGAGGACCGGTGCGCCAATCATCTGCATGACGGCGTACGCAGCGAACAGCAAACCACCGGTCGTCTCCGCCGCCCCGAACATCTTCACGTAGCCCGGAAGCAGGGGAATGATGAGGCTCAAACCAAACAGGTCGATGAACACCACCAGAAGAATGGAGAAGACGAGTTTGCCGTTCATGCCGCGATCCGTTCCTTCAACTGCCGACACCCGAAAGATATCCGGCAAGACCGGCATGATGGGAACTCGGCAGCGATCGCCAAGTATAGGCACGAACGCAGACAATCTGGCAGTCAAGTACTGCACGGACCGGGCACTGCCAACGTCGCGCCGTCAATCAGGGTGGGGAGGCCCGGTACGATTGGCCAGGATGCGACGGGCACGATGACAACGGGGGCGAAGCCGAAGAATCCGGAGCGTCCGGGCGGGCCCAGCGAAGCGTCTTCCAATCCGGGGGATCAGGGCGGGCCCAGCGAAGCGTCTTCCAATCCGGGGGATCAGGGCGGGCCCAGCGAAGCGTCTTCCAATCCGGGGGATCAGGGCGGGCCCAGCGAAGCGTCTTCCAATCCGGGGGATCAGGGCGGGCCCAG
>SHXX01000071.1 GCA_009693165.1 Chloroflexota bacterium | reverse complement strand
CCTCCAAACGGGCGTTCGCCGCGCGGAGGTCAACGATCACCGCCCGCAGCTCAGCAATGGTTGCCTGCAGGGTGGCGATCACGGATGGCATCACTCAACAGAACGCGGAGGGAATACCACCCGGCACCCTACCCCCGTGAACGGTTACATCGTCAAGGTCATAAGTGCGGTTCGGCAGTGATGCGCATCGAGGCCGTCCAGGTATCGCCCGGGGGCAGCACGATCAGCCCATGTCCATCCACGTGGTTGGCGGCCAGGTTGAAGACGTCACCCGGACATGTCCACGGTTCGAAACAGATGCCATCTCCCCACGGCGCCACGAAAACGACGCAGTAGGGTTGGTTCGCGGTTGCGTGGATCAAGGCGCGCGTTCCGTTGGCTTTGTCAATCACGTGTCCCGACCACCAACCGTCCGCGTCAGCATCAATTCCGGTGTAGATGCCGTTATACGTTCCACGCACGACCGGTTGGCCGTGAACAAGGTCTCGCACGCCTGAGACCGGCGCCGTTGTCTCGGGATGTCCATCGCGGTGCGACCATGCGAGGGTCGCGGGAACTTGCGCGGAACAGTCGCCCATCGCGCCGTCCGGCCCGAGTGGTGTCCTGATGTATGGGTGCGCACCGTACCCGAACGGCAGGCCGGCATCGCCAGGATTGCGGACCGTGAAGTCGAGGCGAAGACCATCACTGTCAAGAAAGTACGTGGCAGTCAGGTGGTACGGATGCGGATAGCCCTCCAGGGTTCCGGGATGGTCTTCCGGCGTGAAGACTGCGGTCACCGACGCATGGGTATCGTCAGCTACCTGCGCGGTGACGCGCCAGGGGAGGTGACGCACGAACCCATGCATGTCCACCCGTCCTGCACCTTCGCCGTGGTCCGGGTCGTCTGGGCGGTCCGGCGGTCCAAACTTGTAGGCGGTTCCTTCGTACGTGTAGCGCGCGCCAGGGATGCGTCCCGGGAACGGCCACAGGAGCGGGGTTCCCCACCACGTCGGTTGCACCCGCAGGTCGTCGAGCGTTGGCGGACCCATGATGGTGTCCACCAGGCGGGTGCCATGCCCCGGTACTTCGACTGGTAGGTGCAGGGCGAGCAGGTTGAACCCGACTTCAGTCCATAGGTGCGCGGTTGCGCCGGTGCGCGTGTCGGTCAGGGCAAGCAGGGTGGCGCTCTCACGGACGATTGGTTTGATGGTGTAGCGGCTCATGGGTCGGCATCGTAACCGCAATGGTGGGCGGCCGTCTCGCCGTGCAGGTGAGTGGAGGCTATCCTGCCTGTGGAGGTTCCGGTGCGCGCACCAGAGTGGCAGGGATGGGTTGCGTTGGCAGCGCTGGCCGGGGCGTTTCTCGCTGCCGGTTGGTGGCTGTTCTTCTCACCGCTGCCGGGGATGCCAGGCGCTGCCTCGTCGCGGACCTCGCCCCGTGCGCGCCAGTGGGTGAGCGTGCTTGTCCTTGCCAGTGGGGTCCTCTTCATCACTGGAGCACGCTGGGATGAACTCTGGCACCGGAAGTTCGGTGGCTTCGCCGACGACTTCCTTTGGCCGCCGCATCTGCTGCTGTATGCCGGCCTTGGCTTGAATGCCATCTTCGCGGTTGCCGGTCTTGCAGTCGCTGGCGGAGTTGTCCGCCGATCCGCGACTGAGGATGGTCTGTCCAATGGCACCCGATGGATGGGAATCCGTCGGAAGGTTCGTGCCGAGCCGATGATCGGCTTCCTTGGCTTGACGGCTATGAGCCAGATGGCCTCAATTCCATCCGACCTTCTCTGGCACGAGATCATCGGGCCCGACCTGACCGCGTGGAGTCTCCCGCACCTGCTGCTCGCCCTCACGACGGCGGCCGTCCTTTGGGCGGGTATCGGGTTGAGCCGGGCATCCGCACGGACGTGGCGTGGACGTGCCGACATCCTGACCGTCTGCCTGATCGCAGCGAGCCAGGTGTCCATGATGCAAATCGGTACGACCGAATGGGACTGGGCCGTCGATGCGGGGAGCCGTGCGGTTGTCGATGCCCGCCCGATCTGGGCGTGGCCAGTGGTTTGCGTGGTTGTCGGCAGTGTCCACGCGGTCGCGGCACGGACCGTGACGGGACGCATCGGCACGGCGACGGCCGTGGCCGGCATCGGCGTCGTGGTGCAGGGAATCACGGTCATGATTGGCCGCGCGGTTGTCCCGCCCGGTCCGGGTCTCGCTTCGGCGATGTCAGTGATGTTCGGGGCCTTGGCTGCCGATGCGTGGTGGTGGCTACATCGCCGCCCTTCCGACCAAACCGTTCCCGCGTGGCTGATGCCAGTCCTGTCCACTTCCGACCTCTGGACCGGTTACGTTGCCTGGTTCGTCGGGTTCACCTTCCTTGGCCTGCCCTACCTCGCGGTTCGCACCCCGCAATCCTCCGACCCAATCTGGTGGATCCTGGCACTGGTCGTCGGATTGCCAGCCGGGGCCGTTGCATCGGGTGTCACCCGGGATGCGGCACGTTGGATTGCGTGGCAAGGAGCAGGGCTTGGACGTACTCTGCCCCCTGCGCCCCGCCCGGTACCCGCGCTACAAGGCGTGCCTTCGTCGGGGGTATCGTCATCGAAGGCCCCTGTCCGCAAGCGATTCCCCTCACGACGCGGTGCGTGAGTTTACCACCGACGTGTGAGCGTGCGAATGCCCAAGCACTCCGTGCGTCTATCGGGTCACGCGGTGCACAAGGTCAGCAGGGACAGCTCGTGTGGGGCACCGAGGCGCATTGGCGGACCCCAGTAACGGACACCCCGACTTACGTACAGGAGTGAGCGCCCCTGCCGGTACAGGCCAGCGACACGATGGTCGACGAGGCGCAGCAGCAGCGTGAATGGCCAGATCTGTCCGCCGTGCGTGTGACCTGAGACCTGCAAGGTGACGCCGAGGGCTGCGGCTTCATCGAACTGTCTCGGTTGATGCGCCAGCAGGATGACCGGGAGCCGCATGTCACGTCCGTCAAGCGCATCCGCAAGTCGCGGCGCACTGTCGCTCCCGAAGCGCCCGGCCATGAAGTCGGGGACGCCGGCGACATCGAATGTGGCGTCACCGGTCCCGACGGTTCGCCGGTCATTCTCAAGGACATCGATACCCAGTTGGCGCAGGAATGCAACCCATGCCGGGGCGTCGGAAAAGAACTCGTGATTCCCGGTTACGGCGAAGGTTCCAAGCCTTGCGCGGAGGTCACCAAGGGGCCGGACTGCATCCGCGAGTGCCGTTACCGGGCCGTCGACGAGGTCGCCGCACAGGGCAATGATGTCTGGACCGAGCGCATTGGTGCGATCGACGATGTCGTGCACGTACGCTGGCGACGTTCCTGGTGCCACGTGCAGGTCTGAGATGACCGCGATGGTCATACCGTCGAGAGTGTGAGGCCATGCATCCGGACGGACGTCAACGCGACGAACCGGGACAGGCGTCGCACCGTTGCGTAACGCGGTGAAGATCGCGGCGATGGCGATCAAGACAGTGGTTGCCGCCCGTCCGCGCGCCACGTCGAGCGGGTCGAACGCCGTGGCCACGCCAGTCACCCGCATTGCGAGGAGCAGGACTTCACCGATAAGGAGCAGGACATCGATGATGAAAATCGATCCCAGCCACGTGAAGGCGATGCGGTGCACGCGTCCGGCCCACGGTGGGGGCAGGGCGCGCGAGAAGGCCAGGAGAACGGCGACCGCACCGGCAGCCATTGCCATCACCACCACGGGGGCGACGTCCGGCGGAAGGACCGGGTCCCGGACGAGACGCACGTAGGCATAGCCGTGCAACGCCCCCCAGATTGACAGGACGACTGCGAGAAACCCTATCAAGCGACGCCTACGTTGATCAGATCGCTCGTCCGACGGCGACGATGATGCCACGAAGGTCCATGACCCCCGCCGGAATACCACCCTTGAGGTCCGCGTGCACCCTTACGGCGCCGAGCATGAGGATGGCAAGGCAGGCCCCGGCGACCTCTGTACGTTCCGGCACGATGCCACCCGCCCACGGCAGGATCAGCCCGCTCCCCCCTGCGAACTCGGTGCCTACGATTGCAACCGGTGCCCATTTTGGGACCCATGCAACCCATGCCATGCGGGTCATCAGGCTTTCCCGTGTGGTTGTGACCTTCATGACGCCAGCCGCAACCATCGCGAGCCCGAGAAGTCCCTGAATGATCCACAGGCCGACATCGCTGAAGTCCATCGAAAGGTGACCCTTCCTTGCCTGCGTGCCCGCGGCGAATGGTTGACAACCACCGCGCCTTGGCAATGTGAATGATTGTTACTACGGAAATGATACCAAAAACTCGGGCGTGCCGCGGTTCTGGCACGCCTCACGGTCGGACTTGCGCCAATTCGTGGATGATTGCATGCCACGGTGAAACCCGGGCCTACAGCATCGGCAAATCAGGTTGGTGACAACGGCGCACGCTCCGGGCCACGGGGCGTCACCGGGGCAATTCCGGCCGTACACTCTTCGGCCGGTTTGGGTCAATCCTGGATCACCTTCGTCAAGGGAACCCGAAAGGCGTCCGATGTCCATTGCGACCATGCCCGATGATGCCCCAAGCCCCACTGCCGTCGATTTTGCGGGTGATGGAATGCTTCCCGCCGGTCATTCTGGCTCCGCCCTCGAAGCCGAGATTCCCGTACTGATGACGGCGGGCGAACTTCGCCGGGACGTGATCCGACTCGCGTGGCCCGTGGTTGTCGAACAATTGCTGTCCACCGCGGTCTCAATCGCGGACGTCGCGATCACCGGTCGCCTTGGAACCATTGCGCTGGCCGGGTCGGGCGTGGCCTTGCAGGTCTTCTTCGTCGTACTCAGCGGATTGATGTCGGTTGGCATCGGCACGACGGTCCTCGTCGCGCAGGCAACCGGTGCACGTACTCCCGTCCGTGCCGCCGGTGCACTGCGCCAGGGTGTTGTCTTCGGGGGTGTCCTGAGCATCATCCTCACGATCGCTGGCATTGCGTTGGCGGGGCCGGCGGTTGCGTTGGGAGGAGCGACGGGCGAGGTTGCCGACACCGCCACTTCATTCCTGCTTGTGTCGATGCTTGGGTTGGCGCCGTTGACCATCCAGATTGCAGTCGGCGGGGCCATGCGGGGTGCCGGTGACACACGCACGCCGATGATTGCCGGAGCAATCGTCAATGTCATCAATATCTTGGCCGCCTGGGCGCTTGCGTTTGGTGCATGGGGCGCGCCGGATATGGGTATCTTCGGCGCCGCGTGGGGTGGCAACATCGCACGGTTGGTCGGCGCCATCCTGATGGTTTCGGCCCTCTTCCGTGCATCCGCACCCGAGGGCATTCGCCTGGGGAAGGGCGCGCCAGGCGGACATTCCGGCTGGAAGCCAAACTTGGACATCGGTCGGCAGTTCCTGACGCTCAGCCTGCCGGCAGTGATCGAGCAGTTGTCTTTCTCATTGATGTTCCTCGTGTTCGGTCGCATCCTTCTTTCCCTTGGGACGACCGTCCTCGGCGCGCAACGTATCGCCTTCGGCACGGGTTCCCTTGCATGGTTGCCGGCGATCGGGCTGATGATTGCGACGACCTCGCTCGTCGGCCAGGCCGTGGGTGCCAAGGATCTTGCACGTGCCACCGCCGTGACGCGGTTTGCGCAACAGCTCGCGGCTGGGTGGATGGTGGTCGTTGGGGTCCTGTTCGGCCTGTTTGGATCGGCGATTGCCGGGGCGTATACGTCCGACCCCGCGACCATCGAGGAGGCAGCGCGAGGCTTCTACGCCTTCATCCCGGCAATGCCGATCATTGGCGCCGGATTTGTCCTGGGTGGTGCCCTGCGCGGTGTCGGCGACACCCGGTTCCCGATGATCACTTCGATCGTGACCGGGTGGTTCATCATCCTGCCGGTTGCGTGGGTCTGCGCTTCGGTACTCGGTTGGGGTCTGCCCGGTGCCGTTGCCGGGTTGGGTGTTTCGTCTCTCATGAACTACGCGGCGCTGTGGTGGCGGTTTTCCAAGGGTGGGTGGCAGAACCGCACTGTCGGGATGCCTTCCATGCCCGCAGTCGTTGCCGTGGAGTAGTCACCCGGCCGAGCGGCACGTACCGAACCGTTCCTAATCCCGATACCCGTGTCAGCGTGGCAAGGGTGGGACTTGCATCGCCCGGTGGAGGGTTGCGGTGCTATCCCCTGATGCGGAGGACAAATGCTTCATCCGCGATCTTTCCGACCGAACGGCGCACCGGTTCGGGAATGGTGATCTGCAGTGCATCGCCGGTTCGTTCCCATGCAAGGGGTGCCGTGCCACGTGGGGCGCCGACGAGGGTCACCTCGCGGATTGGACGCCGGTGCAGGGCGAGGTGCGTGCGGAGTGACCGGATCACGGTGATCTCATTGGTGGGAACGCCCAGTACGGTTGCGTACAGGGTGTCGCCTCGGGTCATGAAGCGGATATCTGATCCGCTGAACCCCACCCGCTTGGTGCCGTTGAATGATCCGCCAACGACATCGGTCGGGCCCTCGCCGAAGACCTTCCACGGCCTGGTGCCGTAGATGGCTTGGCCATTGACCGCCAACCACGCACCCAGATGAGGAAGCATCGTGATTTCCGCTTCAGGGATTGTTCCATCGGCACGGGGGCCAATGTTGAGGAGCAGGGCACCGTGCTTGCTGACGATATCGACGAGGTCGTGCAGGATTGACGTGACAGGCTTGTAGTCGTGTGCATCGATGTAGCCCCACGAGTTCCGCGAGACGGATGTGTCGGTCTGCCAGAAGGTGTCACGCAAGTCATCGAGTTGGCCCCTTTCGACATCGAATACCGCCGCGCCATCGGGGAAGGCTCGGTGCTTGTAGTTGATTGCCACACCGCGGTTCCATTGGGAGGCCCGGTTGTCGTAGCAGGCCGCGAATTCTCGCAGGTAGGGGGCGAACGGAGCTTCTTCGATCCACCAGTCGAACCAGAAGAGTTGCGGTTCGTACCGGTCGACGACTTCACAGGACCGGTGAAGCCAGTCATCGAGGAATGCGTCATCGGGGGCATGGTCTTGGGGTGTGCTGGACCGTTCAGGCCAGCGAAGCGAGGAACCTGCACATCTGACGGGGCCTGCCAACCACCCTCGTAGAACCACCAGTGTTCGGCACGGTGACTTGACAGGCCGAACGTCATGCCGTGGTTCCGGACGGCGGTTGCAAGTGCGCCGATCAGGTCGCGACGTGGCCCCATGCGGGCCGCCGACCAGTCCGACAAGGCCGTGTCGTACATGGCGAACCCATCGTGGTGTTCGGCAACCGGCACCACGAACTTGGCACCGGCACTCCACTCCGGAAGACCCGGGCCCAGGCGTTCGGGTCGAATGCCGACGCGGAAAACTGCGGAATGAAGTCCTTGTAGCCGAAACTATCCTGGCTTCCGTATGTCGCCCGGTGATGGTCGTACTCGCGATGCCCGGGCAGGTACATCTGGCGCGCATACCACTGGTTGCCGAACGCTGGCACTGCGTAGATGCCCCAGTGGATGAAGATCCCGAACTTGGCATCCTGGTACCAGGAGGGGACGCCCACGCCCTGCAGGGAGGGCCAGTCGGGGGCGAATGGTCCTCCCTTGGCGACCCGCGCAATCTCTTCGCGTGTGGCGGGACTACTCATCTTCGCGTCTCCTTGAGGGCAAGGTACTCGGAATAGAGCCGGACGCAGTGGCCCTTCGGGTCGGTGTAGTATTCGGCGCTGGTGGGCATGGCGGCGAGCGGAATGGTGTGGCGGGGTGTCGCCATGATCATTGGATTGGTCGCGGCGAAGGCACGAAGGACGTTGGCGTGGGGCTTCGGGGTACCGTCCGGCCGGATCAGGCCGAAGTGCCGTTCGTGCTTCGCCCCGCTGGGGTCGCACGGTGGCCGGTCCCACAGATCCTGGGTGTAGTCGGCCCAGCACCAGAGGAAGGCGCCAGTCGCACCGACCTCCACGAGGTTTGGGAGAACCGCGGCGAGGTAGGTTGCCAGGTCTTCCTCGGATGCCATGAACTGGGTGCGGTCGCGTCCGTAGGCATTCCATGACCACGTGTGGGAGGCCTCACCTGGCAAGGCAGTGCATCCGCCGAACTCCTCCATCAGCATGCGTCTCCCGGAGAGGGCTGCCGTCAGGGCACAGGTGAATGGCACAAGGTCCGGATCGAGGGGGCCGCGCGCCCAATCGGCGTACATCGGATAGGCGTGCATCACCGCAAAGTCGGTTTCACCAAAGACATCCGGCACCCTGAGACCGTTGTCCCGCAGGAGGCTATCGACGTGCAACCCGCACGTGACGGGATGAACGTCATCGATGGACTTGATCACGTCCACCATCTGGCGCACCCACGCGCTGCCGGTGAGGTGGTCGGGAGGCCATGAGAAGAGGTCGGGTTCATTGCCGAGGTTCCAGCACCAGATTGCCGGATGCCGGTGCAGCCTGGTGACGACGGCAGTCAGGAGATGGCGGGCGGCCTCGATCGCGACCGGATCGGTGAACTGGTTGCGATAGTGTCCGGGCACGACTGGTTCGCCACCCGAGACGACTTGGCGGACCCCCGGCGCCGGGAAGGTCTCGCCACCGAGAAGCCACTGGGGCACCCAGTTTGGGCCGCTCATGTGCCCGGTGAAGAACGTGATGTCAAGGCCGATACCCGCGTCGCGTGCGGCATCGGCAACAACCGCGAGGTGTGCGAGGGCCTTCGCGTCGATCGATGCGGGGTCGGGTTGGAAGTCCTCCCACAAGAGGAAGATGCGTGCCACGTCGCATCCGACGGCGCGGACCTGCGCGAACTCGTCGCGCACCTCGCCTGCGTCGAAGTCCTTCCACCAGTACATGGCCTTGCGCCGTGGCCAGTAGTTGACGCCCAGCGTGAAGCGATCGGTGCCGGCATGAAGGGCCTGCGCGATGCGCGGGTCGGCGGTTGCCGTCATGGCGCCGTCTCCTTTCCATCCGGTGGCATCTGACGACGACATGATGCCACCGGTACTTTGGTGAATTCCTTTCATTCTGTTGGGCGGGTACCATTCCGTTGGTTCCGGGACAGACCCCGCGGGGGAGAAGTTGGACTGCCCGGGTACTTTGGAGGGCACGGACATGGTGGTCACTACTGTGTCGATGGCACCGGACGCTCCGGATGAGGTTGCCGGAGGCAGACTCGATACCTTTGAACCGGGGGACTACGATCCTGGCCTGTACATCGCAAACCAGGTGATCGTCCCAATCCCGGGGCATGATGCGTGGGACGCCGAAAGCGAGGCACACCTCGAGGCCTACGAGACTGAGGGGTTCGTGTCGATTGCGGACTTCTTCACCCCCGCCGAGGTCGAAGACGCACTGGCAGGCATGGTCACCCTGATCGATGGGCAGGTACCGGGGTTCCGGGGCCTGCAGTTCGAGGCGGGTGCCCGACACATCCTCTCGACCTTGAACCCCGAATCCAAGCAGGACTACGTCCGGAAGTTGACCGGGTTCACCCAGTACGATGCGCGTCTCCATGCGATCGCGACCCATCCGAAGTTGCTAGCGATGGCCCGCCGGATGATCCGTGCCGAACCGGCCATCTTCGAGGACAAGGCCCTTATCAAGCCACCACGCCTCGGACGCGAGAAGCCGTGGCACCAGGATCATGCGTACTGGAACCTGCCGCTTGATGCACGGATCGTGACCGTCTGGATTGCACTGGACGCCGCCACCGAGGCGAACGGGTGCATGTACCTGATACCCGGCAGCCATCGCGAGGGCGCCGTCGTGCATTTCAAGCGTCGAGACTGGCAGATCTGTGACACCGATGTCGAACGGGCGCGTGTCGTAGCGGCCCCGCTTGACCCGGGAGGGATCCTGTTCTTCAACAGCTACCTGTTGCACGGGACCCCGGCGAACGCGTCGCCGATGCGCCGGCGTGCCTTGCAGTTTGTTTACGTTCCTGCCGAAGCTTCCCGGATCACGCCGGCGGAACGCCTCGCGGTCTTTGGCAGCGAGGGCAAGGACGTCACCTGTTAGGGTGCACTAAATGAAGTCAAGAAGCCGATGCGTGGACTGCACGGAACACCGCGACGTCACTCGACGCAATCGTCACCGACGTGGTGTAGGTCGTGCCTGCACTGATGGTGAAGGCGGTCTTCTGGGACGCCTGCCCGGCCGTGCCATTGAACCGTGCATCTGGCACCGATGGCATTGATGCATGCCGGTACAGTTTGTAGGACACCCCTGGTGTCAAGTTTGAGACGGTCACGGTGAGGGTGACGGGCTTCGATGCCGGCCGCGCCGTTGCAGTGTCCGCCATGATTGGGGTCTCGCTGTTCGCACTGGACGTCAGGCGGACCGGCAAGGTGACGCGTTCCGTGTCAGTGACACCGGTAATCGCGATGCCGTGGTTCGGCGTACGGCTTGCGAGCGAATAGACGGCGGCGGTAGGAGCGTTTGCCTGTTGTCGTGTCGCCTGGAGTGTCCCGGCTGGGAAGGTGAAGAAGTGGGGGGGGCACGGTGCTTCCTGGATCCGCCCAGATGCCGTGGTCCTCGATCGTTATCCGGTCTTCGGCGAGGCAGGTAGCGGGGTTGGTGAAGGTCGCACGCGACGGCATGCCGGTGACGATGTGGTCGTATTCGCTGTTTCCGGCGTTTGGACTTGGGTTTCCGTCAAACTTGTAGTTGTTTGTATAGAGCCCAGCCACATCCGGGTAGCCCCGGGCCACGTTTCCCTTGACCCACGCGAGGAACGGAGCGGGGTCTGGTGATCGTTGCGGTGTCCACGCAGTTGCTGCGAGGAGCATGCGGGCCGCCGTGGCCACGTCGTTCACGCCAATCAGGAGTTGCGAACTCTCCAGATTCTGCGCCACGCCGGGACTGGCCAGGGCGCGGGCGTCGTACTGGGACACGTACTGGCCGTAGTACATGCCCGACTGGATGAATGAGACCTCGCCACAGCAGCCGTAATTGGCATTCCATTGGACCCGGGCCGGGATGGCGTTGCTGACGGTCACGGCAAGTGGCGTGGATGTGGCCGTCCGCCCGCTCATTGGTGTTTGGGTTCGGGTGGCCGTGCGGGTAGGCGTGGCGCTCCGCGTAGGTGATGGCGGTATCGTCTTGGTTGCGGTGCGTGTCACTGTTGGTAATGGGGACCGGGTGATCGATGGGGTGACCGTCGCGGTTCTCGTGGACGTTCGGGTCGCCGTGGGTGACGGTGTCTTCGTGGGCGTGCGCATGACGCTGGGGGTAGGTGTCCGCGAGGCGGTTGGGCCAATCGGTGCAGCGCCGATCAGAGGCGCAGGCGAAACGGCCAATGCGAACGCCAGCAATGCACAGGTTGGCGTGACGACGATGAATCTTCTGGTGGATTTGCGACGGCCGGTCATTCTGTAGGCATTCGCTTACCAGTTCGTGAGTGACCCGTCCCGGCGGCGCATGTAGCGGGTCCGTTCGAGCCGCAGGTCTGGCACAAACTCCTCGTGCGCCCCGGCATGTTCGTCGAATTCGACCCCCAGGCCCGGACGGTCGGAGATGATCAGTCGAGGTCCTA
>SHXX01000070.1 GCA_009693165.1 Chloroflexota bacterium | reverse complement strand
CCTCCGACATATTCGCCACCACGGACGTCTCCTGTCGCCGCCATGATGGTCGCGAGTGCACCGATGGCTGCCGGTTGTGCCACCAAGGCGTTCATGACCCGCATCACCACCGCCATCAGTGCTGACCCCCGCATCTTCGGGCCGACGTGCTGGAGGTTGGTTGACGAGTAGCCCGGATGGCATCCGATTGCGATCGCCGTCGACGAAGAGCGCCTCAAGCGACGTTCAAGTTCGTAGGTGAAGAGCAGGTTTGCCAACTTCGACATCGAATACTGGCGACCTTGGTCGTACTTGCGTGGTCGAGGGATCGCGTCGAAGTCGATCCGACCCTGACGGTGCAGGAGTGAACTGACGCTCACGACGCGTCCGCCATCAGCGTGATCAAGCAATGCCAGGATGCGCCCGGTGAACGCGAAGTGTCCAAGATGATTCGTGCCGAATTGCAGTTCGAACCCGTCAGCCGTGGTGCGTTCCGGAACAGCCATCACACCCGCGTTGTTGATAAGCACGTCAATATGGTGATGTGACGTCGCCAATTCATTCGAGGCGTGTTCAATTGAACTGAGTGAAGTAAGGTCGAGAACCAGTCCATCGACCATGGCGCCCGGTACCGTGGTGCGCAGCGACGCCATCGCTAGCCCCATTCGGACCTCATCCCGGCAAGCCATGACGACTTGCGCGCCTCGGCCGGCAAGGATTCGGCACGCTTCGAAACCGATACCGCTATTTGCGCCAGTGATCACGACGACCTTGCCGTCCATCCGTGGCACGTCATTCTCGGTGAACATTCGCGTCGAAGTCCCTGCCGGCCATCAACGGCACACTTTAAGTATCACAGACCACTGGAGGGTGACCTCTGGCTAGGGTGCCCCGAGGGTGTCAAGGAATGCGACGGTCGCATCAACCACCTGACGCTGCTGTTCAGTGCGGGAGATCGTCGGTGTCCCGTCGTTCGCTTGGAAGCGGTACGACCCGAACTGGTTGTGGTTACCGCCTTCAATGGCGACGTACCGCGTCGAGACTGGCAACAGGAGCCGCCCCGCGATGATTTTTGCCGGGGTGACGTTTCCGTCAAGTGTTCCCGAGATTGACAGCACCGGGATCGTGGCCGCCGCGAGTGAATGGTCGGCATCGGTGTAGGCCGCCCACAGGATCAGTCCGGATATCCGGTCTGGGTTGGCACGGGTGTGCCACGAAGCGGCCACCCCGCCCAGCGAGTGCCCGCCAATCGCCCATCGCCTGATCTCGGGGAACATGGCGAAGACCGGGGACGCCGCATCGATGTCGAAAAACGCGAGACGGAGTGTGACTGGCACGATGATGACGGGGTGTCCTGTGCCGGCAATCGCGTGTGCAAGAGGAGCGTAGGCCACTGGGTCGACCCCACCGCCGGGATAGAAGATGAACCCGGTTGGCGTACCGGGAGGCCCGAGACGGGTGCTTCCCGGCGGACGGGGCAATGGCCGGAAGACCAGCCAGCGAGACGCATCAACCTGTACCTGCGCGTCCGTCGTCATCGCCTCGGTCGCATCGGGCAACGATGCCCCGGTGTAGAGGGCGACAGTTGGAACTCCGATCAGGGCAATTATGAGAAGCGAGGCAGAGGCGTAGAGCAGTCGGCGTCGCCAAGTGAATGTACGCATGTGAGGGGCGTTCAGGAAGTTCCGGGGGCCCGACGGGTTTCCGGCGACCTCGCACGATTGTAATCATCCGGCGTCTGCAGACCGCAGGGGCATGAGTACCCAACTACCAGAAGGTGCAGTGTTTGCTGTCCGGGCGCTGCCACCGCAAGTACGAGTTGGCGTATTGTCTAGGGGGCGGTCGCGTTTCTGTTCTGAACAGCGATGGCGCGCCGTCCGCGCAGTGCCCGAAGATTCAAAACAGCACCTTTGACCACAGCGGTCTACAAGAGGAGGCAACATGTCCAGCCAAGGCAACGGTCATCCAGCCGCCGGTACCTGTCCGGTCGCGCACGGAGCACATACAACTACGGGCGCATCCATGATGGATTGGTGGCCGAACGCACTGAACCTCGACATCCTTCATCAGCACGACCGCAAGACCAATCCGATGGGCGAAGGGTTTGACTACCGTGAGAGCGTCAAGAACCTCGACGTTGCAGCCCTCAAGAAGGATCTCGCGGCCCTCATGACCGATAGCCAGCCATGGTGGCCGGCCGACTGGGGCCACTACGGTGGCCTCATGATCCGCATGGCATGGCACGCTGCGGGTTCCTATCGTGTGGCCGATGGACGTGGCGGTGGAGGCACCGGCAACCAGCGGTTCGCACCCCTCAATTCATGGCCGGATAACACCAATCTGGACAAGGCGCGTCGCCTCCTCTGGCCGATCAAGCGCAAGTACGGCAATCAGGTGAGTTGGGGTGACCTCTTCATCCTGGCCGGGAATATCGCCTACGAGACCATGGGCCTGAAGACCTACGGGTTCTCGTTCGGGCGGACGGACATCTGGCACCCGGAAAAGGACATCTACTGGGGTTCTGAGAAGGAATGGCTGGGTGCGACCCGGTACGAAGGCGATGGTGCCGATCGCGCGTCGCTGGAGAACCCGCTTGCTGCCGTGCAGATGGGCCTGATCTACGTCAATCCGCAGGGGGTTGGCGGGGTTCCTGACCCGCAGCGGACGGCACACGACATCCGGATCACGTTCGCACGCATGGCAATGAACGATGAGGAGACCGTTGCCCTGACTGCCGGTGGTCATACCGTCGGCAAGACGCATGGCAATGGCGACGCGGCGAACCTCGGGCCGGACCCTGAGGGCGCCGACGTCCACGAACAGGGCCTGGGTTGGATGAACCACGTGACCCGTGGAGTCGGGCGTGACACCGTGACCAGTGGCATCGAGGGTGCCTGGACCACCCACCCCACCAAGTGGGACAACGGGTACTTTGACATGTTGTTCGGCCACGAGTGGGAATTGCGGAAGAGCCCGGCCGGAGCGTGGCAGTGGGAACCGATCAACATCAAGGAAGAGGATCGTCCGGTTGACGTCGAGGATCCCTCGATCCGGCACAACCCGATCATGACCGACGCCGACATGGCGATGAAGGTCGATCCGGAGTACCGAAAGATCTCCGAACGCTTCCACAAGGACCCTGCGTACTTCTCCGAGGTCTTCGCCCGCGCGTGGTTCAAGCTGACCCATCGTGACATGGGTCCGAAGGGGCGCTACATCGGGCCAGAGGTTCCGGCTGAGGACCTGATCTGGCAGGACCCGGTCCCGGCCGGACGTTCTGACTACGACGTCGCTGCCGTGAAGGCCTCAATCGAGGCGAGTGGCCTGACCGTGAGTGAAATGGTCACGACCGCATGGGACAGTGCCCGCACATATCGTGGGTCGGACATGCGTGGCGGTGCCAATGGCGCACGCATCCGCCTGGCCCCGCAGCGCACTTGGGAGGGCAACGAACCTGCACGCCTCGAGAAGGTGCTCGCCGTCCTTGAACCGATCGCCCACTCACACAAGGTCAGCGTCGCCGACGTGATTGTTCTGGCTGGCAACATCGGTGTCGAACATGCGGCGAAGGCGGCAGGCTTCCACATCAGCGTGCCGTTCACTCCGGGACGTGGTGACGCGACGCAGGCACACACCGATGTCGACAGTTTCCAATATCTTGAACCCGTTGCCGATGGCTTCCGGAACTGGCAGAAGGAGCATTACGCCGTCTCTCCTGAGGAGATGCTTCTCGACCGCACGCAACTCATGGGCTTGACCGCCCACGAGATGACCGTCCTGGTTGGCGGGTTGCGCGTCATCGGCACCAATCGCGGCGGGACCGCAGACGGCGTACTCACCAGCCACGTCGGTTCGTTGACGCCCGACTTCTTCGTCAACCTAACCGACATGGCCTATTCCTGGAAGCCGACGGGGCGGAACTCGTACGACATTGTCGATTGCCATACCGGCGCGACGAAGTGGACGGCGACACGCGTCGACCTCGTCTTCGGGTCGAACTCGATCTTGCGTGCCTACGCCGAGGTGTACGCGCAGGACGATAACCGTGAGAAATTCGTCCACGACTTTGTCGCCGCGTGGACGAAGGTGATGAACGCCGACCGCTTTGACGTCGCTCACCACTGATCTCATTGACAGGTCGGATCAGGACGAACGGGGCCTTCGGGCCCCGTTCGTCTTTTTAGTGATCAGCAAATCGGCTTTGGCGTGCCGTGCGCTCCTCGGCGGGGCTTACCGGAGTACGTCGCCGATGAACGCAAAAATCCGGTTGAGGTTGGATGGTGCCTCGAACGGCGCGCCACCATGTCCGGCTATAGGAAGGATGTCGATCATCACATGTTCAGGACCGAGGGTTGCGGCGATTGCCGATGCGAACCCGACTGACAGTTGCGCCGGGATCAGCAGGTCGTCGGTGCCATGTTGGATCAGGTGTCGGGGCGCAGTCGAAGGGGCGAGGCCGGAGAGGTGCGTGGACGGATCCGCCTAGCGCACCGCGTCTGGGACACTGCCACGTGGGGCGCCAAGGAGTTCGCTTTCCGGGGAGTCCGCGTCGCTCTTGGGTCCAAGGCGCGGCGAGACAGTCGACGCATCGAACTGGGCATCCATTCCGCCGAAGTCGATGGGCCCGTGCCAGTCGATGACCGCACGGACGGTCGTGGACGAGCTTGAGACCGGCGCATGGTCTCCATCGAACTCGGGGACGTGGGACGCCGCCCCGATCATCGATGCGAGGTAGCCCCCGGCACTCGGTCCCCACGCGACGAGGCGCTCAGGGTCAATGTGCCAGCGCCTCGAATTGGTGCGCAGGAACCGGATTGCCTCCCGGCAGTCGGCGACAGGCGCGGGAAATATGGCCTCGGACGAGAGGAGATAGTTGATGCTTGCCACTGCATAGCCCCGGCTCTTCGCCGCGATGATGGGATCCATTTCGCGATTGCGAGACGTGCCTATGCGGAACGCCCGGCCGTGGATTCCCACGATCTAGGGGAATGGCCCATCGCCGTCGGGAGGGAGGTAGAGGTCCAGAGCCTGAGACGCAGATTTCGTTGCGTAGGGCACATCAGGCCACTGGCGTCGATCCATCATCGTGCCATAGTCCAATCTGATATGCGGCTTCGTTTTCTGTCAGACTCATATCACTCTAGCTTAGCCACACGCTTTGGTCAGGGCTTGTTGGCCAGGTCACCGCACTCCGGGTTCACATTCCCCCGAGCAACTCGGCCACGGAGGTCATGGCTTCGCGTGCCGAGCCCAGACCAGCAAAAGGGAAAGTCCCTGCCAGTCTTGGCAGAGGCTTCGCACGGATTAATGTGCGCTTGGCACGTGTATTGTGTCAGTGGGGCATCGGGGATAGGACATGGACTTCGTGGGTGATGCCGGCTTCATCGAAGCGGTGCCCATTTTCCGCCAAGGCTCCCGCCATCAATGTGGGTTCGAAGACGTCAAAGACAACCATTGCGCTGTGGTCGTCAACCTTCCCGACGATTGTGTGCTCAACGTGGACGAACTTCGACTGCATCTCGCGGTCGCTGTCAAACATCGCCCGCCACATGTCGTAGGTGAAGTCTGGTTTCGTCAAGTGGGCAATCAGGAGTAGTTTCATAGGCTTATCCAATCACTATCTACAGCCGGGCGCTGGGACAGAGCAGACGGGTGAATGATCACAAGTCCTGAGCGCTTCACACGTTGAAGACAGAGTACTGGGTTGTTCCCAAAATCTCAAGCGATCGCTCCAGTCGGATGTTTGGAAACGCGACTGACAAGTGCACCTAATCATCAGCGCGGTGCTACTGGGTACGGATATTCCGCAGGCCTGAAGCCCCGATTGTCAATGGGCCGCGTCACTCTCAGGGACCAGGTCTTCGACCGGTGCGCTGTGGAGGAGATCCGCAACGATCGGATCCATGCGCCAACAGACGTCCTCTGGAACGGCCAAACCGGGGAGAATCCCTCGCCAGTCTCCAAGGGTGTGGCTATGTCGGGCGGAGGGGGAGGGATTCGAACCCTCGATACCCTTGCGGGTATAGCGGTTTAGCAAACCGCCGCACTAGGCCGACTATGCGACCCCTCCGTGACGCGTGCGCGGGGATAGTTGCGCACTGAAAGTATACCGAAGGGGTCTTCCGGTGGCTGGCTTGACCCTTACCGGACTGGTTTGAGTTTCCGCAGGACGAGAGGCCACGTCAGGTGCCAGAACGCATCGTTTGCGTACGGGTTGAGGATGCTTGGCCACCCAACCCAGTAGACCTGGCTCATCACGTTGTGATGGAAACTCTGCACCAGGGGAATATTCGGCAGGTCGCGCAACCAGACGTCCATCGCCTTTGGGAAGAGATCAAGCATCTTTCGATCCGCAACGGGCACGTGTTCCATCTCATTCACGATGCCGTCGAATTCCTTGTCGGTCCACCGGGAGTACGAACCGCCCGCGCCACCGGCCGAGGCACCTTCGACGACTGCATTGCGGCTATGGAAGAGAGTGAGGGTGAAGTGCGGGTCGACGATGCTGCCGCCGTGCCCGTAGATCCATGCGGTCGCGCGACCAGACCGGATGCGATCCAACCAATCAGGTGGTTGGTCGTATGTGGCGTCAAAACCTTCCCGGCGCAGGAGTTCGGCGAGGACCGGACCCATGTCGGCCCACTGCGGATGACCGAGGATGGGGAGGCGGACCCGAATACCATCGCGTACCCAGAAGCCCTCAGGGTCGCGGCGGAACCCTCGCTGTTCAAGACGCTTCACGGTCTCCTTGGGGGCATAGCGGTTCGAAGGGAACTCCCAGAGACGGTACTTGACCGCATCGAGGTAGGGTTCAAGTGCACGGAAGTTCGGATATGGAAGCGGTGTAGCCTCGCCGAACCCCTCCTGCCCGATATCAACCAGACGCCGGCGGTCGATGGCGAACGAGATTGCCCACCGGATGACCGGATCATCGAAAGGGGCGACCCGCGTGTCGAACCAGAGTGACAAGGGCCACCAGTCGATGTTGCCATAGGGCGGGCGCCCAAACGAGAAGGTCATCAAGGCCATTCGTTCGGCAAGGGCCGTGCCTGCCTTCGGCTTTCCGGCCGGCGAGTAGGCGCCGTCAAGGTTGCCTCCCGTGCGCGCACCATCCACGCCCTCACCGACAAGTGCGCGCGCGGTGCTGTGCAGGACCGTCCACGAGTGGTCGAACTCACCGCGGGTCATGCCCATCGCAAGGCGGTTCTCGTCTCCGTAGGGCACCATCACGATCCGTTCCGGCCCCGGCATCGTGGTGAATTCCGTGCGCGCCCCCCAGTAGTCCTCGCGTCGGTCGAGGAATTTCCACGTGTCGGTCCACCTGCTTATCCGGTACGGACCGGTTCCGAATGGCCATCCGGCGTCCGGGTCGTGAAAGTCGAACTCGATCAGGGATTTCCCGCGGAAGACGTGTTCCGGCAGGATCTTCAGGCCGGTATCGAACTTGAAGGTCAGGAAATCGAAGACAAAGCGGGGACTTGGTGCCTTGAACCTGATCACAACGTGTTGGTCGCCATCCGTGAAGGCATCCTTGACTTGGGCGCGCACGTCGGCTGCGAACGGGATTGATGTGGGGGCATCGGCGAGGGCGAGGATCGTGAAGGCCACGTCACGCGGTGAGAACGGCTTGCCGTCGGCCCATACCGCGTCCTTGCGGATGCGCACCCGGACCTCGTCCGATGCCCCGTTGTAGACGAAGTCATGCGCAAGCCACGGGATCAGTCCGACCCCGAACGCCGAGAAGTAGAAGAGGGGTTCCCACATCGCGGCGTGCCCGGTCTGGTGACTGGCACTGTAGTGGTACGGGTTGCCGATCCCAGTGTCAGTGAAGCGTGCCGGCATGCTGCCGTTCATGAGATGAAGCGTGCGGTGGCGCGGAACATCCCCCAGGGCGTTGCGGTACATCGGCGACCCGGATGGGGTCTCACCGCACGCGGCGAGGAACCCCGCAGTCGCGGTTGCCAGAGCCGTGCGCCGGGGGACGACGAGACACTTGGACAATGTCGACCCTTGGACACGGACCGGTGCGACTGACGGTTGCCCGATTGGTGCTGGCGCGACAAGGTGCCCCCAATCCACTGGGCCAGTCAGTTGGACGTCGTTGTCACGTCGGGTTGCCATCAATTGCTTCCGGCCGGTCACTTGCACAGGCGTGGCGGCGCCTCGGTGCGGATATGCCACCCACCGCCATTTCGCGAATGATCGCACGGGGAGGCGCAGCGATGCCGATGTCAGACCTGATCTGACACCTCATCGCGACCAGCTGATGCCCGGCCGTCGCTGGAAATCGGAACGCCGGGCACCATCCGTCAGTGAGTTGCTGGCATTGGCACCCCATGCGCCTGTGCGAGGGCGTCGATGGCGTCCCAAGTGTCGTCCGGGATGGAGATGCCCGATGCCTTGCGTGATGCGGTCGTGCGGGATTCCGGTTCGCCGGGAAGCATCACGGTATTCGACCCGGCACCCGGCACCTTTTTCAGGGCATCCGTGACCCGCCCGACGTGGTCCCGGTAGTGGGTCGCGTCGCCGAAAGCCGACGGGTCAATCACGACCAGGAACGCCCCCGCGCCCCGTGCGGCCAGGTCCGCACCCGTCCGCGTGTCACCAAGGTTGCCGGCAAGGGTTGGGGTCGCATCGTCGATGACCGCAAGGGTTCCCATCAGTGCGGAGGCAAGCGCGAGGCCGTACCCCTTGTGGCCACCAAATGGAAGCAACATGCCCCCTGCGTAAAACTCCTCGGGATCGGTACTTGGGTGTCCGTCCTTGTCCACGATGCAGCCCGGGGGAAGCGCCTCATGCTTGGCCCGCGCCACCTTGACCTTGCCTTCGGCGACGACCGTCGTGGCGAAGTCGATCAGGACTGGTGGGTGGTCGTCATTCCCGACGGGGATGCCCATGGACCAGGGGTTCGTACCGAGGAACCTGGCGGCCCCGCCGAACGGTGTCGCAGCCCCAACTCCCGGCCCGGCACCGCCGACGGTGAGGATGGTCACCAGGCCCTCGGCAGCTGCGGTTTCGGCGTAGTCGCCGACGCGCCCGAGGTGATTCGCGTGACGGATCGCTGCCCCGGCGATGCCGTGGATGTGCGCCCGGGACATTGCCTCGCGCAAGGCAAAGACCGCGGCCACTTGCCCAAAGCCTCGCGCACCGTCCACGAGGACCGTTGCACCACGCCCGCCAATGATCGACGGTCGGGCCGCCGGGTGGATCACCCCGCCCGCGATCTGTTGCGCGTACTGTGGGATCCGGATGGCACCATGACTGTCGTGCCCGGCGAGGTTGGCCCTCACCAAGTGCCCGGCGACCTCGGCCGCGATGTCCTCTGGTGCGCCAAGGTGGGTGAAGATGCCAGTGGCGGTCGCTTGCAGGGAGGCGGGGTTCACGATGCGGTAGTCGGCCACGTTTTCGTCCTTCTTCCATGGTGGGTCGGTGCGCCAGGGTCGTCGTGAGGGCGCGCGCCACCAACCTCCGGGTCCGGTCGGCTAGCGTAGCACGGAGGCTAAGGGGTGCCGGCCGCCGACGCGAACGGACTGCTCCAACACCCGGTCCCGATTGGATGTGCCCGACTCTTTATCTGGCAGGCGGTTGGGTATCCAGTCACTCGAGATCGTTGGGGTGGTCGCGCACGCCGACAAGGTCGTGCACCGCGCGCATCACCGCGTCGGCAAGATGGTCGGGGTCGGTTCCTGTCCGGTCGGCGTCTACCTGGATCCGCATCGCAATCAGGGAGGCCAACGCGTCGCTTTCCGACCCCTCAAGGTCACCGATGCGGACGAGGTCCTCGACAAGCTCCCACGCAAGCGCGTCGGTGGCTGTCAGCTTCGCCGGATCATGGCCAGGCAAGGATATTCTGTTAGCCACCGGCGAGTTTCACCCGGTACCCGAGGGCTTCCAGCCGCGGTTGGAGGCGTTCCCGGCAGTCGCCCTGGATCTCCACCACCTCGTCGCGGACCGCGCCACCGGCACCGGCAATCCGGCGGAGCTCCCGCCCGACGTCATCAAGTCGGTCGGCCGGCAGGCCGGTCACCACGGTCACCGTCTTGCCTCCCCGGCCACCCTTGACCCGCCAGAGGCGGATCCAACCATCCGCGGGTGCCTGGGGCACTGGCGGTCCAGACGAAGCAGGCCGACGCTTGATGGTCTCCCTGGGAGCGACCCGGCCGCCGTCGGACGAGTAGACGAGGCGCGAATTCGACATGCCCGCGAGTGTATCCGTCCCCGGTAAATAAAGGGACCCCGGCCCCGGCAAGATGCCAGAAGCCGGGGCCTTTGCTACTCCCCATTCCCGCCTTGGGCGAGGGGTTGCCGGGTCTGGGTCTGCCTACAGCTCCGGCAGGTCGAGGATCCTCTGGAGTTCGTCGTTCCAGGACTTGAGTCCGTCCTCGAACCCGACCTGACCGATGTACCAAGGATTGCCCTTCTCGGCGAAGACCGGATCGAGTTCGAGACCACGCAGGTTCGCGGGAATGATGTGGACCATCGCCCCGCTGAAATTGTCAAGATACAACTGGAAGTTGGGATCCTTGAAGTAGTCGTCCTTCATGATGTCGGGACGCACGTTCGCCTGGTTGCCGCTCATCGTGTTGAATGTGAGGGCACCCTCCTTGCTGACGATGTGCTTGAGGAACTCCCACGTCTGGTCGGTGGCCTTGGACGCGGCATTGATGTTCCAGGTGCCACCGCGCAACTCGGATGGGCGCTTGCCGTCCTTCCGCTTCGGGAACAGGATCGACTTGAACTTGAGCGCCCCGTCCTTGTTCAACTTGTTGATGTTGAACACGCCAAGCGACCCCTGATGGCTGATGCCGATCTGGCCATTGACGAACATCTGGTCGGCCGAGATGTCCTTTGGCATGTTGCCCGGGTGGGCGACGACCTTCTCCTTGTTGGCGAGGTCGTACATCCAGCGCATCCCCTCCTTGGCGGCAGTTTCGGTCAGGATCGCCTTCTTGCCATCCTCACTGAACTTGTCGCTGTTGAAGGCCCGTGTGAGTACGGTGGTGCCAGGGGAACCCGGGAGGGTTGTCCAGAGGCCGAAGCCCTGGGACTTCTCCATGTACTTGCCGACCTTGACGGCAATCTCGTAGAGCTTCGCCATGTTCCAGTCGGGGGACTTGTCATCCGGCATCTTCACGCCGGCTGCCTCGATGATCTGGGTGTTGTAGAGCAAGCCGTCCTGACCGGTCCATCCCCAACTCGGGAGGCCCCACGTCTTGCCCTGCCACTTCTGGTAGTCGATGAACGGCTTGAAGAACTGGCCGAGATCGTACTTGTCACGAGCGATCAGGTCGTCGATCGGCGCGATCACCTTGCGCCTGGCGGCCTGGTACATCTGCCAGTGCGAGGGGTCCCAGGCGTGCAGGTCGCCCAATGTCCCCGCCTGCGCGGCGGCAAGCATCTTGGGATATGCCGACTGCTGATTCCCACTGTCCAGGGCGATCGGACGGTACTCCACCTTGATGTTCGGGTTCTTCTCCGTGAAGGTCTTGATCATCAGTTCCGGCCACTTGCCGTCACCGCCCCGGAA
>SHXX01000069.1 GCA_009693165.1 Chloroflexota bacterium | reverse complement strand
CCCGGCGTGGCGTGGCAGGTGGCCATGCCACCGGGCCGGCGACGGTTGCTGGCGCCAGGGTCGGCCGAGGCGGTGGTGGAGCGGGCCAAGGCCTCGGTCCGCGCGAAGGTCGGGCACCCGTTCCGGGTCATCAAGGGGCAGTTCGGCCACGTGAAGGCGCGGTACCGGGGCCTGGCCAAGAACGGGGCTCAGCTGGCGACCCTGTTCGCCCTCTCCACCCTCTGGATGGCACGGCGCACGCTGCTGGCGGGGTAGGCTGCCGCATGCCCACGTGCGCACCGGACGGCACGCCCGCGGGCCAGGGACGCCTTCGGTAGGCCGGTTCCGGGGCGAAAACGGGGCTGGAGGAAGCCGCACGGGCCACGATTCCCGGTCACTTGCCTCGCACTGGACGCGAAACGTGCCTTGTGCAGCCCTTCCCAAGTGCGGCAAGGCGCCGGATAGGCTTATCCTCTGGACGCACACACGTCATTGACCACGTTGGTGGAGGAACCGGGGTGATGGCGAGAGGTTCCCCAGCTTGGTGTTTAATCTGGTTCCAGAGCACGTGGGCATGCGCCATTGGGAAACCAAGCGGTGCGGTTACGGAGGCGGGTGTCGCCAGGGATAAGAAACCTCCGGTGCCAACAAGATAGGCCTCGGCCGCCGCATCATCGAGACCGAGATCACGGAATGCCGTGTGTACCTGCCGGACTCGTTCCAGGGTGGCCAAGTTGGGCACACCGCCGCATCGGACCTTCGTTGCCACCGTAGCCGAGGGCGACAGCAATCTCCTCACAGGCAACCTGGTCATATGCACCGGTCCCAGATGCTGTGTCCAGCCGGGTTGCGAGGTGCGACGCACGCTTTGCAAATCGAGACAGCCCGAGATCGTGCAGCGGGTCTAGTGCCTTGGTTCCACCACAAGGCAAGTCAGGAATTGATGATGGAGCGAACTCCATCGCCTGTGTATGGGCAAGGTTGAGGATGTAGCTCGGAACCGCGATGGGTGCCTTGCTGGCAGCGCGCCGGTCGTCCGACGAGGCGGATGGTGTCATGCGAAAACGTGGAGGACGACATTTCCATACCGGGAGTTTACGGAGTTCCATGCCGGTACCAGTCACGGGCGTCTCGATGAATCTCGACATCACCGCGAAGTTCTGCTGTCGGCCCTACGAGGATTGAGTCGCGGAAATCGGGGCCTGGTGCCTTACTTGCCCAACCAGGAAACCTCACGACGACGCTGATTGGTGGGGAGACGGACGCGGACACTTTTCGATAGGCATCACCCACCCGGTCGACGACTGCCAGATTGGGTGCAGTGCACACCCACGGGATGTCATGAAGCCTGAGATGGGCTCATTCACTGTGACGGGAGAAGTCCGGGCATTGCCGGTCGAGTAGTCAATGAGCGTCACGGTTGACTTCCGAACTGTCGTTGGTGTGGCATGAACCCCGTTCTGTTTCTCTTGTTGCCAAGAAGCGGGCTCGTGGAGCCGCGTGTGCCGGAAGTTTCACCAAGCTTCGCAACGTGGATGACGGCGAGAGACGGGTATTCTGGATAGCGGGCGCGACGGCTCGTAGGTGCCATGGAAAGGAGTATGGACACTTTGTGGCATCTCGGTAGCGCGAAGTCGCGCTGGCCAGGTCGGTGGCGCGTTTGGCAAGCCTCACGGATTGTTGCATCCGCATCGTTGATTGCCATAACGAGCGTATGGGTCCCTCCGGGTGCGCCCAGTGCAACATCAAGCGAAACGTCCTCGGATCATGCCCACTCGAGCCAGTTCGATAGGGAGACCGAGGCCCTTGGCAACACGCGGGTTCAAGTTACCCGGAGTTCGGATCCGGCGATGGCAACCCGTCACTTCCTCGAGACGGTAACGCCGCCTCGCCGGGATGAAGTGGCGCTTTCGCGACGATACCGGGGTGCGTGCACTGATCCGGTGCCGACGCCGGTCGCACTCTCGCGCAGTGCGGAGGCGGGTGAGCATCGGCGGTTCTGGGTCCTTGACGAGGGTCGGCGCACGTTCTTCCTGGCGGATACCAGGTTGGCAGGGCAATCAG
Organism: Chloroflexota bacterium; assembly: GCA_009693165.1. Taxonomy (GTDB): domain Bacteria; phylum Chloroflexota; class UBA11872; order UBA12225; family UBA12225; genus UBA12225. Next base: position 9,468 of record SHXX01000069.1, on the reverse strand, counting down.
AACACCTCCTCCTTTATGTTCAGGACGGCGTGTCAGTCGCGCCCGGGGCAATTGAGGGAACAATCAGGCAGTTCGAAGAGAAGTCGCTGCCGTTACTTGAACGGATCTTCGGCGCATTGCCATCCGGCACTCGCATATCAGTCTTCAACGGACGCGTTCCAGGCGTCGGAGGGTATTTCTCATCCAGCGACCTTGTACCCGCGGCGGCGAACCCGTATTCGAATGAACGCGTCATGGTGTACGTGAACACGGACATCACCAAACCCGGCCAGCGAAGTTACGACGGGGTCCTGGCGCATGAGGTCCAGCACCTGATCCACTGGGCACGGCACCCTCAGCAGGATTCGTGGATCAATGAGGGTGCGTCGGAATTGGCGATGGCCCTCCTGGGGTTTGGTCAGACATCGCCGGCGCGCGCCTACCTGCTACGCCCGGGACTGCAACTTAATGGCTGGGCGAGTAGGCCCTCGGAGGCAATCCCGCACTACGGTGCCTCACTGCTCTTCTACCAGTACCTTAGCCGTCGGATTGGTGGCTACGACCGGATTGCCGACCTCATCGCAACTCCGGGAGTATCAGTACAGACAGTGGACCAGTTTCTAAGTTCTCTGGAGGCGACACCAGTGAACGGCATGGTGTCGCCGCGGGGGTTCGATGACCTGTATCGCGACTTCGTGGTGAGCAACCTTCTTGACGATCCATCGCTGGCCGATGGCCGGTACGCGTACGACGCTGGCATTTCGCCTGGAAAGGTCGCGCCTGAAGACCGCTTTGAGCTTTCGAGGTCACGCCCGGATGCATCGGGATTTCTTGTGGATGGAACGCTCCCGCCGTATGGCGCCCGATATATCGAGGTGACTGGAGCTGGTCCGGGCGACCTCTCCCTGCGCTTCGATGCGCCGGACCGACTGCAGTTGATCAAGACTGCCGATGCCGAACCCGGGTTCTGGTGGTCGGTCTCCGCGGATGAGGTCGACGCCACGCTCGTGCGTGAAGTCGACCTGACCAGGGTGTCGACGGCGTCGCTGGAGTTCGAAGCGTGGTACGACCTGGAAGCCGACTATGACTACGCGGGTGTCGCGGTCTCGGATGATGCGGGCTGTACGTGGAAGACCTTGGAAGCGACTTCGACGACCACTGCGAACCCGATGGGGCAGAATCCGGGGATCGCGTTCACCGGTACAAGTGGGTCTGGCACGAATCCATCGTGGGTGAGGCAGCGGGTTGACCTGGACCGATACACCGGGAAGAAGGTCCGGGTTCAATTCTTCATGATGACGGACCAGGCGTACCACGGCTCTGGCTTGGCCTTGCGCGGCATCAAGGTTGATGCGGTCGGGTTCGATGACGAGTCTGCACATGCCCGTGGTGACGGTGACCATGGGTGGAAGGCGTCAGGGTTTATCCGGACCGCGAATGCGGTGAAGGCAGACTGGGCGGTCCAGGCGGTGGTTTTCGGTGCCGACGGGATCAGCGTCGTGCCAATGCGCGTTTCCGATGCGGGTCCGACGGCCGCAACTGGAACACTACGTGTCTCGGGGCTCGGCCGCGACACGTCGAGGGTGGTGCTGGTGGTGTCTCCGATGGCACCGGTGACGCAACAGCGCGTAGGCTTCCGTTTGACTGGTGACCTGGAGAGCGATGGTTCATGAAACGCGCGCCGGCACGGCGTTGATATCTGGCAGGTTTTGCAAGTTCGCTCGTTCGACGGTTGTTCGGCGGGGCGTCCGATTGCATCTTGCCAGGGTGGTAGTTTGCCTCATCGTTGTTGCCGGTATCTCGGCGGCACCTAGCGGCAACGCTGCGCAATGGGTTGGGTGCGATGCTCCGCTCGAACGAACCGGGTTTGCGAGAAGTGACCCAGGCGCGCGCGCACTACTTGGATTGACCCGCGACTGGACGGTCGCGCAACGTGTGGGGCATCTACTTGTTGTCGGTATCTCCGGAACCGAGGTCACCCCGGCCTTGGCCGAACGTATCCAGACAAACGCGCCGGCGGGGGTCTTCCTGCTTGGGCGGAACGTTCGTGACCGGGATCAACTTCGCGAACTCACGAAGGCAATCACCGCGGCCGGCCTTAAGCTGAACGGCGGCGTCGCTCCGCTTGTGGCTGCTGATTTCGAGGGTGGTTCGGTGAACGCGCTGCGTGCCGTGACGGGTGCGACACCGGCGGCCTCGCAGTTGGCAGGGGGTGGTGAATCTGGTGTTAGTGCACAGGCACTCGCTGATGCGTCCGTGCTGCTGGGGTTGGGGATCAACGTCAATCTTGCCCCGGTTGCCGACATCCGTCCCCCGGATGGGGGATTCATTGGCACACGTGCCTTCGCGACAAGCCCGAGTGCGGTTGCATCGTTGTCTACCGCGTATGCCCGCGGCTTACGGCTTGGCGGGGTAATCTCGGTCCTGAAGCACTTTCCCGGCCACGGGGCGGCGCTCGGCGATTCACACGACCTCCTGCCGGTGCTCTCCCACGACTTGGCGACGCTTGACGCCGAGGATTTGCTTCCATTCGCAAACGGCACCCGTTCGGGGGATGCCGGGATGGTCATGGTCGGACATGTCCTTGTGCCTGCGGTTGATGCGGTCAGACCGGCATCGCTCTCAGCCCCGGTGATCATGGGGCTGCTCCGTGATCGGCTGGGCTTTAGTGGGGTGGTTATCACCGATGAGATGAAGATGCGGGCTGTTTCGGCCGAACACAGCGTGGTGGAAGCGGCTTCGGGTGCCATCCAGGCGGGTGCAGATCTAGTGCTGGGAGACTACACGCCCGCTGAACATGCGAAGATTGTCGATGCGTTGGTTGCGGACTGCTCATCCGGCAGGATTGACGGTGAACGACTGGCGCGATCGCTGGCGCGAATCCTCGCCCTGAAGGCGGAATTCGCCTTGCTCTCACCCGAGGGCGGGTTGTCGCTCGCGGTGTGGCGATCGGACGCATTGCTTGCCGGACGACCATTTGCGTCATGGTCACCGGATGCCGTTGACGGACGCTTCTACCCGGCGCCATACCCCACATCCTCCCCACCAGAGATGTATACGATTCGCTCCCGCGAGGCGGGGCAGCCGTCGTCGTCGGATGCATCTTCGCCGGGGTTCACCATCACGGACGAGCAAGGGATCGCCTTCTATCGGGATTATCTGGTCCACGGCGGGCCGTCCCGCCTTGGGCGTCCACTTTCGCGGCGTTTTTTCCTCGATGGTGAGGTAGTCCAGCTAACCGAGGGGGGCCTTTTGCGCTGGAAGCCGGACCAAGGCATTGCTGATGTGTTTGAGGGGTTCGAGGTTTTCCAGGCAACCGGTACACCGTCGCCGCTCGTCGAAGAATGGCTCAAGGCGAGCGGCTACGCCCGCCCGGAGGATGGAGTGGAGGCCGGACTGCCGGACATCGATCCCGGCCAGGTACAAGTTGGGGCACCCCGCGGCCCGGTCTATCGAAGTGGCGGATGGTTGGTGCAGCCATACACCCGGGCGACGATCCGGAAACCAGTGACGGTCGATCCCTCATCCACGCCGGGTGGCGCCCCTGCTGAGATCCTATGGATTGGCTCTCTGGCCAAGGCGATGGGTGCGGTGCCGGCGGATGCGCTCGTCCCGTTCAAGTGGCCCGCGGTTGACTGACTTTCCACGTTCCACGCGCCATCGCCGGAAGACCCCCACCCAGCCCCTGGTGCGACGGCAGTGGGGAGATCGGGCCACCATGGCCCGAACAGGTGTGCGACGCGCTTGTTCGATGCCTCGTATACGATGGGCGACTGCAATCGACCCAACCTCACGGATGACCGGAGTGTGAGATGAACCCACTCGTCAGGCGACGGATTGATGGCCGGGATGTCGGCAGCGGCTTAGTCGGGTCGGGCGCACCGGCATACGAGGCGGCGGCGTTCACGCGGTGGTTGCTGTTGCCGGACGACGCGATGGGAGACGGCGGAGAGACCCCGGCATCGCCCGAACGTCAGCCCACCACCGCCTCGCCAGATGGATCTACGTCACGCTATTCGAGCAGGGCGAGCCAAGCCGAACGGCGGTCCGATGCCCCTGGTTCACCCCAGTTCGGCGCCGTTGCACCGGAACGCCTTCGTGCCCGTGACTTGCGGTACGCGCGTTGGCAACGGGTGTTGGTGCAGGATGCGGATGCTGGCTTTCGCAACGTTTCTCGGGCAATGCGTCAGGAGGGTGCGCTCCTGGCGGAACGTGATGTGGAGGAACACGGTGCCGAACAGGCCGTGGTTGGTGGCATCGGCCTGAACGGGTTGGGCGATGGCAACGATGGGTCAGACATCGACGCGGTGTCGTCGAGAGATCACGGCACCTTGCCAGTCGCTGTCGGGCGCGTAGCTCAGAGGCTATCGGCCATCGCTGGTGCGTCGGCGCCACTCGCGCCGGAGGGACGGGCGGTGCGCGAGGCCACACCAATCGTCATGCGGGAATTGGTGGCGGGCTATCACACGGTCCTTCCGCCAGGGACCCAGTTGAATGACGGTTCGCACCCGTTGGCTGCCCGGGTTGCCGAACTGGCAGCACTGCAACGGATCAACGCGGTGATCAATTCGAGCCTTGATGTGTCGCATGTGCTGACCCAGACAGTCGCCGTTGTTCGTGACGTGATGCATGTGGACACAGCGGCTGTGTACTTGCTTGAGGACACGGGGAGGCTTGTGCTGAGGGCGACCCAAGGCCTGAACCCGGAAATGATTGGCCACCACAGCCTCGCGCTTGGCGAAGGCATCACGGGTTGGACGGCACGGCATGGTCAGCCGGTGACTGTCGCGGATGCCTGGCAGGACGAGCGGTTTCGGTATGTGCCGTCACTTCGCGAGGAACCCTTTCACGGCTGGCTCTCGGTCCCGATCATCCTGTTCCGAACGGGGGACCATGGCGCGGGCGACGTGGCAAACAAGCTTGTCGGTGTCCTTTCGCTGATGACGCAACAGGTCAAGGCGTTCTCACCGGAGGATGTGACGTTTGTCGAGACGGTCGCAGGCCAGGTGGCCATCGCGGTAGAGAATGCCCGCCTCTACGGGCTTACTGATGAGCGTCTCCGTGAAAAGGTGCAGCAACTCGAGGCGTTGCAACGCGTCTCAGCATCGCTGGTGTCGAGCCTCGATCTCTCAGAAGTCCTTGCACAGATGGCGAGGCAGGCGGCCCTGATCACGAACACCGACATGTCCGGGATCTTTCAGCTTGATGATGCGACGAACCGGCTCAGTCTGGTGGCGTCGTACAACCTTTCCGAGACCTACGCGGATATTGCCGTCCCTGTCGGTGAGGGCGCGATCGGGCTGGCCGTCGCGGAACGGATACCGATCGTCATTTTCGACGCCCAGGAGGACCCAAGGCTTCAGGCGCCTTCCGTGGCCCGATGGGTCATCGAGGAGGGGTATCGCTCGATGTTTTCGGTGCCGCTGATCAGCCGGGACCGTGTGTTGGGCGGCGTATCCGTCTACACGAGACAGCGACGAGAATTTTCGCTGGACCAGATCCACATGCTTTGCACCTTCGCAAACGATGCCGCCATTGCGATCGACAACGCCCGTCTGTATGAGCAGACCCGGCAGGCACTTGCGATGAAGAGTGTCCTCCTGCAGGAGTTGCACCATCGGGTCAAGAATAACTTGCAGATGATGGGCAGCCTGTTGCGGTTGCAGATGCGCCGGACACGGAACACCGAGGCGCGCAAGACCCTCGCGGTCACCCATTCACAGATCGAGAGCTTGGGTGCGGCCCACGATTTGCTTTCTCAGGACACCGGTGCTTCGGGTACGAGCATGGGGCGCGCGACCGTGGCTGAAATTGCGCGGCGCGTTGCGGATATCGCGGTGGCGGATCTCCTGCCCCGAGACAAGCGGATTACGATCGACACCGCTGACGCGCAGGTTGACGTGGGCAGCCAACGGGCCACGCTCATCGCACTCGTTCTCAATGAACTGCTGTGCAATGCCATCCTTCATGGTTTGGAGGATCGGAAGATTGGGCATGTGCGGGTCAGCGCAAAGCGCGTCGCTGATCGGCCCGACGACGAAACGGTTGCAGTGCATCACTATGGTTCGGGGGCGGAAGCGCCCACCGTCGCTCCGATCGAGCATGTCCAAATCGAAGTGGTCGATGATGGCGCCGGTCTCCCTCCCGGTTTCGTGCTTGAGCGCGATGCCGGGCTTGGACTGACCATCGTGCAGCGCTTGGTGGTTGAACAGTTGCGCGGGGCGCTGACGTTCGAATCGATACCGGTAGGTGAAAACGGGGCCACTGGCACCTGCGCGCGTCTCTGGCTGCCAGTGGCCTGATGGCAGGGCACGTGAGACCGCGCAGGTACGAGTAAGGGTCTTACGCCGCAAGGAAGGGATGAAGGAGGTCGCGCGCCATCAAGAACGCGCCGAGTACCGACACATCTTCCCCGAGAGGTGTTATCCGAAGACTGCGTGGCCTTGTCGCGAGCAACGCGGCCTCCTCATCGACCCGCGCGCGGACTCCTGGCAAGAGGTACTGGTGCCGCGCTTGGGCGACCGAGCCGATGAAACTTATGGCTTCGAGTGGTTGCCCGAGCAGACAAAGGCCAACGATCAAGTCTCCAAGGCGCCGGCCGCACTCCGTCCAGAAGTCGTGGTCGTCTGGGATCTCCCGCGCCATTGCACCGTGGAACTCCGGGTGGCGTTCCCGGTAACGGATCGGCAGTGCCCAACCTCCGAGGTAACTCTCATAGCAACCTCTATGAGGACGGCCTCGGCACTCGGGGCCACCGAATTGCGAAACGCTATGGCCGAGTTCGGTAGGTTGCTGGATGCCGTCATGGAGGAGCGCGACGCCGACGCCGTGTGACAAGGTGATGAGCGCACCATCGTTGCACGCGACGAGTGCACCTCGGCGCCGTTCGCCCTCGAGGGCTGCCTCGGCGTCATTGCACAATTCGACCTCGCAATCGAGGCGTGATCGAAGCAACTCCGCCAAGGCGACTGTGCCTCGCCACCCTTGACCGAGGTTTGCAGCGGCGGTGACTGTTCCCAAGTCACCGTTGACATGTCCCGGCGTTCCTACGACCACGAACTTAGGGTGGCGTTCCACGGTCAAGACAGCATTAACGATCGAATCAACTACGGGTTCGACGTCGCCGGGCGTCAGTGATCCGATCCAAACGCGATCCGGCGAAATCGACGCGGTCGCGCGGCAACCCACGCCGCTGATGTGCACTCCGACCGCGCCAGGTGCTTGCACGCGGGTCTTTGCCAATGGCGGAAGTGTCTCGGATGGCACCGCGACCGTTTCAGCAGATTGCGCATCTGTCATGCCCTGTATTCTAATGGGTTGGCACCCCGCTGGTTACATCGGCGCGGGTGGTCCCAACTGGTCAGGCAAGGTCAGTCGACCCGGCGCGGCGAGACCCGATCCCGTACCTCGGCCTCGTGGCTGCTGAGGCAGCCACGGTTCGACTTCTTGGCATGAATGTGGTGGCGGACAGGAGCAGGACAGGATGGTTCGGCGCATTGCCGTCTCGACGGGTGGTGGCGATTGTCCAGGGTTGAATGCGGTCATTCGGGCCGTCGTCACGACTGCCATTGGCGACTACGGGATTGAAGTCTTCGGGATCGAGACTGGATTCGACGGCCTTATGGGTCGAGGCGGGGCGAGGGTGCGTCCACTCACCCTTGATGTGGTGCGTGGGATTTTGCCCGAGGGAGGCACGATCCTCGGGACGAGCAATCGTGGCAGTCCATTCGCCATGCCTCGTGAAGGCGGGGGCATCGTTGACCGTTCACAGGAAATTGTTGACCGGCTGGGTGAGCTTGGCATTGACACGGTTGTATCGATCGGTGGCGACGGCAGCATGCGCATCGCGGCGCAACTCGGCGAACTCGGTGTGAAGGTCGTTGGGGTTCCGAAGACGATTGACAATGACCTGATGGTCACGGACGTGACGTTTGGCTTCGATTCAGCACTCCAGGTCGCGACGGAAGCGATCGACCGCCTTCATTCGACGGCGGACAGTCATCACCGGGTGATGGTTGTTGAGGTCATGGGACGCAATGCCGGGTGGATTGCACTCCATGCTGGCATAGCTGGTGGCGCGGACATCATCCTGTTGCCCGAGATTCCGTACCGGACCCAAGCGGTTGTTCAGGCACTCGTGAAACGTGCCCGGACGGGTCGCAAGTCATCGATTGTCGTCGTTGCAGAAGGCGCCGTCGCGGATGGCGGCGACGCGCTCTATCTGGACCGGCCCGCGTCGACTCATACCGTGGCGCGCCGGCTTGGCGGGGTCGGGAACCAGATAGCCGAGGACATCGCCGAGGCGTGCGGTGCGGATACTCGAGCAACGGTCCTTGGGCACGTGCAACGGGGTGGTTCGCCTAGCCCGTTCGACCGGGTGCTTGGCACCAGGTTTGGCTGCGCCGCGGCTCATCTTGTCGCGCGGGGCGGGCATGGCCGGATGGTCGCGCTCCGGGGGGCGGATGTCATCGACTGCCCCATTGTCGATGCGATTGCCGAACCGAAACTGGTGGACCCTGATGGTGAGCTCGTGCGTGCGGCCAAGAGCGTTGGCGTGAGCTTCGGGATCTAATCGTGATTGCGGTCGATTCCACGCGGGGCCGACGGTCGATTTGATGTGCTCACTTGATTGGATGCAAGGACGAACGGAATTGGTTGGACAAGAGCAACTCTTCATCCCGGTAATCCTCGGCAGCATTCGCGAGGGCAGGCGAAGCTTGAACGCTGCCTCGTACCTGGTGTCCCGTGTCATTGCCTCTGGCCACGCCAGCGAGGTGGTGGACCTCAAGGAATTGGCCTTGCCCATGTATTCCGAGGAAGAGGGCGAGGAGCAGCATGCCGGGGTTCAGGCGCTCCGGGCCGTCCTGGGACGTTCGGACGCCTCCATGTGGCTGAGCCCGGAATACAACCACAGTTTCACGGGTGTCATCAAGAACGCGATCGATCACGTTGATACCGAACTACGGCGCAAGCCGGTCGCCGCATGCGGCCTCTCCGGTGCTGCCCATGGCGGGGTACGGGCGAGTGAAGGCCTGAAGGTGGTTCTTATCGAGATGCACGCCGTGCCGATCAGGGACTCCGTGCATTTCAGTGAGGCCCGCCATTTGTTCGATGCAGACGGCACGTTGCTCAAGCCCGAGTTTGAACGACGTGTCGATCTGGTGGTGAATGAGCTGATCTGGTACGCCCGTGCGCTCAGGTGGGGCCGCGACACCATCCCGGTTCCTAAGGAAGGGCTGCACTAGCTGTTGTCTCTCACAAGGTTGTTGACAGGGAAGCGAGGCGGACGAGGGGGGTGAGGCCGTTGATGCCAAGGTGCGGTCGGTCGTGGTTGGAGTATTCCACGAAGGCGTCCAGTGCGAGTTGGCGCTCGTCCTCGCTGGCCAGCGGGCGGAGGGAGAGGCATTCGCGCAGGACAGTCTGGAACCAGCGCTCGACCTTCCCGTTCGTCTGGGGCCGGTACGGCCGGGTCCGGCGGGCACCCACGCC
>SHXX01000068.1 GCA_009693165.1 Chloroflexota bacterium | reverse complement strand
AGCATGGAAGGCGTCGTGCGCAGACCTGGGCGTGGGTGCCCGCCGGACCCGGCCGGACCGGCCCCAGACGAACGGGAAGGTCGAGCGCTGGTTCCAGACTGTCCTGCGCGACTGCCTCTCCCTCCGCCCGCTGGCCAGCGAGGACGAGCACCAACTTGCACTGGACGCCTTCGTGGAATACTCCAACCACGACCGACCGCACCTTGGCATCAACGGCCTCACCCCCCTCGTCCGCCTCGCTTCCCTGTCAACAACCTTGTGAGAGACAACACTTAGGACGGCCCGCGGGAGATCATCTTGCCTCCGTGCGCGGCGACCAAGGTCCGGCTGCCTGGCCGTACGCCTTCCAGGGGTCCTCGTCTTTCAGCTTGAAGTGCACCACCACGTGAGCCGACATTCGCGTATCCCTTCGTGCGATGTGCACCCAGAAGAGTAGAGGTTTCGTGTTTTGAGTGGCGATGGCCTCGAGGCACTTTGGTGCGCGGGCATCCCTGCCCGCCCCTACGCTTTTGGTTTGCGCCCTGGTCTCTGTCGAGTCATCCCGTATCAGGATTCACCCAAGACCCCACCCATCCATATGAGGAATGCGTTCGCGTCGGGGATGCGCCGAGGGACCGGCGAGGAAAATGCGGGCAAGGATGCCCGCGAACCAGGTTGGAGCCCACGCCATCGGAATTCCCGGCCGTGCGAACGCCTGTCTTCCCGTTTCGCTTTGGACTTGGCTGGCGATCAAGACTGGCTGGATCAGGCAGGGCTTTCCGGCACCTTGGGACTACCGGCGTCCTCGTCGGCCCCTCGCTTCATACCCACCATCTTCACCCAGCGGGAACCATCGCCCTCACATCCACGCACGTCACAATCGCCCAACCCCATCGTCCCATGCCGGCGAGGGCGCCGGCGCTCCCAGGGATCCCCCACGACGGACCACGGCGCCACCACCCGCTGCGCGTGGCCCCCAGAGGGCGAGTTGAGACCGGCTCTGACCCGATTACTCCTGCCGCGCGAATATCCGGGATAGGTAGTGGCCGGTGTGGGAGGTGGGGCAGGTTGCGACCGTTTCCGGGGTGCCAGTGACGACGACCTCGCCGCCGGCATCGCCACCGTCGGGACCGAGGTCAATCAACCAGTCGCAGGCGCGGATGACATCCAGGTTGTGTTCGATCACCACCACGGTGTTGCCGGTCTCCACCAGACGGTGCAACACGCCGAGCAGTTTCTCCACGTCGGCGACGTGCAGGCCGGTGGTCGGTTCGTCGAGGATGTACATCGTCCGGCCGGTCGCACGACGCGACAGTTCGGTGGCAAGTTTCAGGCGTTGCGCCTCGCCTCCGGAAAGGGTCGTCGCCGGTTGGCCAAGGCGTACGTACCCAAGCCCGACATCCACAAGCGTCTGCAACTTGTTACGCAACGCTGGGATGCTGGCGAAGAACTCCAAGCCTTCGGTGACGGTCAGTTCCAGGACGTCGGCAATGGTCTTGCCCTTGAACAGGATCTCCAGGGCCTCGCGGTTGTAGCGCTTGCCCCCGCACACCTCGCAGGGGACATAGACGTCGGGCAGGAAGTGCATCTCGATCTGGATGATCCCTTCGCCTTTGCACGCCTCGCACCGGCCTCCCTTGATATTGAACGAGAAGCGTCCGGCGGTGTAGCCCCGCACGCGGGATTCGGGCACACGCGCGAAGGTCTCGCGGATGGTCGTGAACATGCCGGCATAGGTGGCCGGATTGCTTCGGGGCGTGCGCCCGATCGGTGACTGGTCGACGTCGATCACCTTGTCGAGGTGTTCGATGCCGTCGATGCCGTCATGGTCGCCTGGGCGGGCGTGGGCGCGGTGGATCACCTGCGCGAGGCGCTTGTAGAGGATGTCGGTGATCAGGCTGGACTTGCCACTCCCGGAGACGCCGGTGACGCCAATCAGGCAACCGAGCGGGATGGTGACATCGACATTCCGGAGGTTGTGCGTGCGCCCCCCACGGATGGTCATCAGCTTGCCGTTCCCGGCACGGCGCATGAGGGGGCCGGGAATGACACGCCGTCCGGACAGGTACGCGCCGGTCACGGAATCCGGGTGGGCCATGATCTCGGCGGGTGTGCCGGCGGCGACGATGCGCCCGCCGTGTTCACCGGCACCCGGCCCGATATCGACGACCCAGTCGGCGGCGCGGATGGTGTCCTCGTCGTGTTCGACGACAAGCAGGGTGTTGCCGAGGTCGCGCAACCGCTGCAGGGTGGCGATCAGGCGGTCGTTGTCGCGTTGGTGCAGGCCGATGCTTGGTTCATCGAGGATGTAGAGGACACCCATCAGGCCGGACCCGATCTGTGTGGCGAGGCGGATGCGCTGTGCCTCGCCACCGGAGAGGCTACCCGAGGCACGGTTGAGGGTGAGGTAGCCGAGGCCGACATCGCGAAGGAATCCCAGGCGCGCGCGCACTTCCTTGAGGATCGGACGTGCGATGGCCCCGGCACGGGGACCGAGGGTCGGTTCGAGATCACGGAAGAATGCATCGGCCTCGAGGACGGTTCGCGCGACGGTTCGCGCGATGTTGTCGTTACCGATCGTCACCCCGCGACTGGCCGGTTTCAGGCGTGCCCCTTCGCAGGCGGGGCACGGCCGACTCATCATGTAGCGTTCGATTTCCTCCTTGACGGTTGCCGACTGGGTCTCGGAATAGCGTCGCTGGAGGTTGGGAATGACGCCCTCGAAGGTAATGCGCGTTTCGCTGACGCGCCCGATGCCCCGGGCACCCCGGCCACGGCCGGCGCGTCCGCGGGAGGATCCGTACAGGATGAGCGCAAGTTGATCCCCGGTGAGGGTGTCCACGGCCTGCTTCATGGTGAACCCGGCAGCACGACCGACGGCGCCCACAAGCAACAGGGTGTAGCTGTCGCGGTCGTGGGGCCATGGCGCGATGGCCCCTTCCTCGAACGAAAGGTGGTGGTTGGGGATCACGAGGTCGGGATCGATCTCGAGGGTCGTGCCAAGGCCGGTGCAGTCCGGGCAGGCGCCATGCGGGCTGTTGAAGCTGAAACTGCGCGGTTCGGGCGGGTCGAAGGAGATCCCGCACGGCACGCAGGCGAACTTCTCGGAGAACAGGAGGTCGTGCGCGGGTGCCGACCCGGTTGGCATCACATGGACTAGCACCTGACCAGTTGCAAGCTTGAGGGCGGTTTCCAGGGAATCGGCAAGGCGGTTGCCAAGGTCCGGCCCGGCGACGAGGCGGTCGACGACGATCTCGATGTCATGGACGCGTCTGGCGTCAATCTCGGGAACCTCATCAACGGCGTGGATGGTGCCGTCGACACGGATGCGGGCGAACCCCCTGGCACGGGCATCATCGATGACCGACTTGCCCTCTCCCTTGCGTCCGCGCCAGACCGGCGCAAGCAGGATCAGGCGCGTGCCGGCGCGCAGCGCGGAGATGGCATCCACCATCTGCGAGACGGTCTGCGACTCGACGCGCCGCCCGCACTGGGGGCAATGGGGAATGCCGACGCGGGCGTAGAGGAGGCGCAGGTAGTCGTAGATTTCGGTGACGGTGCCGACAGTCGACCGCGGGTTGCGCGATACGGACTTCTGGTCGATGGCGATGGCGGGTGAGAGGCCATCGATGCGGTCGACATCGGGCTTGTCGAGTTGGCCAAGGAACTGGCGGGCGTAGGCCGAAAGGCTTTCGACGAAGCGGCGCTGGCCCTCGGCGAAGATGGTGTCGAACGCGAGGGATGACTTGCCCGAACCGGACAGGCCGGTGATGACGACCAACTTGTTGCGGGGCAGGTCGATATCGATGTTCTTGAGATTGTGGGCGCGTGCACCGCGGACCGAAATGACGTTCGCTGGTATGACGGGGTTGGGGGTCGTTGTGGGGTCGGGATCGGGTGACATAACGGATTCGTGAGAAGTGTACGGGGGTGAAAGGCATCCCCTTCATGCGGAACGAGTACTCTCACCCCCGGCGCGTGGCTCACGTTGCGACGGGAGAGGGGACGAAGCGAGGCTAGCGGCGCTTGCGGTTGCCGTAGCGTCCGGGACTGCGGGCGGCGCGACTGGCGGTCGCGGTGGCAACCTGGCTGCCATTGCCGGACGTGGCCAGTGTGCCGAGGGGATTGTCGGGACTGGACAGGATGGCACGCAGTTCGTAGATCTGGTCGCGCAGGAGGGCGGCGCGTTCGAACTCCATCGACTTCGCGGCTGCCTGCATCTCCTTCTCGAGACCGGCGATGACCTGTGAGATCTCGTCGGGAGAGATGGTCGGCGCGTCGGGCGTGCGACTGCCCGGCCCGGTGGCGTTGTAGGCCGCGGTTGCCTCGGCCACGCCGCGCAGGCGGTCACCCATGTCGCGGATGGCCTTGCGGATGCCGGCCGGGACGATTCCGTTCGCCTCGTTGTGTGCCTCCTGCTTGGCGCGACGACGCTGCATCTCGCCGATGGCGCGGTCCATCGACCCCGTCATGCGGTCGGCATACATCAGGACACGGCCGTCGACGTGCCGGGCGGCTCGTCCCGACGTCTGGATCAGGGAGGTTTCCGAACGCAGGTACCCCTCCTTGTCGGCGTCGAGGATCGCCACGAGGCTGACCTCGGGCAGGTCCAGACCTTCACGCAAGAGGTTGATTCCCACGACCACGTCATAGACACCCAGGCGCAGGTCGCGCAGGATCTCGATGCGTTCCATGGTCTCCACCTCGGAATGGAGGTAGTGGACCTTCACGCCCATCTCGGCGAGGTATTCCGAAAGGTCCTCGGCCATGCGCTTGGTGAGGGTGGTGACGAGGACGCGTTCGCCACGGGAGACACGGATGCGGATCTCGCCGAGGAGGTCGTCGATCTGGCCGGCGGTCGGGCGGACCTCGATCACCGGGTCGAGAAGGCCGGTCGGGCGGATCAACTGTTCGACGATCTGCTGGGAGTGTTCCTTTTCGTAGGGACCCGGCGTCGCCGAGACGAAGACCACCTGGCGCATGTGGGTCTGGAACTCATCGAAGGTGAGTGGGCGGTTGTCCAATGCACTGGGCAGGCGGAAGCCGTAGTCGACGAGGGTTTCCTTGCGTGACCGGTCGCCGAAGTACATGCCTCGGGACTGCGGGACGGCGACATGCGACTCGTCGATGAAGAAGAGGAAGTCGTCGGGCATGTAGTCCATCAGGGTCCAGGGGGTATCGCCCGGTTCGCGTCCGGCCAGATGGCGGGCGTAGTTCTCGACACCGAGGCAGACGCCGGTTTCGCGAAGCATCTCGAGGTCGAAGTTGGTCCGCTGCTGCAACCGCTGCGCCTCGATCAGTTTCCCTTGGGTATTCAGGACTTCAAGGCGCGCGGCGAGTTCATCCTGGATCTGGAGGACGGCGCGTTCGAGTTTCTCGGCCGGAGTGACGAAGTGGCGTGCCGGGTAGATGTCGATCTCGGTCAGGGTGGCCATCACCTCTCCAGTGAGGGGGTCGACGCGGACGATGCGGTCGATCTCGTCGCCGAAGAACTCGATCCGGACGGCGTCGTCGTCGTAGGCAGGAAAGATCTCCAGGACCTCGCCGCGCACTCGGTACTTGCCCCGGATGAAGTTCATGTCGTTGCGGTCGTACTGGATGTCGTTCAGGAAACGGAGGAGGCGGTCGCGCCTGCGGACCTCGCCCTGGCGGATCTTGACGACGACACTGCCGTAATCCTCGGGCGAACCGAGGCCGTAGATGCACGAGATCGAGGCCACGATCAGGACATCACGGCGCTCGAAAAGGGACCGGGTTGCGGAGAGGCGCAACTTCTCGATCTCCTCGTTGACCGTGCTCTCCTTTTCTATGTAGGTATCTGACCGCGGGATGTACGCCTCGGGTTGGTAGTAGTCGTAGTAGGAGACGAAATACTCCACCGCGTTGTTGGGGAAGAACTCCTTGAACTCGCTGTACAACTGGGCGGCAAGGGTCTTGTTGGGGGCGAGGATCAGTGCGGGTCGCTGAAGGCGGGCGATCACCGAGGCGACGGTGTAGGTCTTGCCGGTCCCGGTTGCGCCGAGTAGGGCCTGGAACCGGTGCCCCTGGTTGATGCCGTCACAGAGTTGCTGGATGGCGACGGGCTGGTCGCCGGCGGGCTGGAACTCGGAGACAAGCTGGAAATCGGGCATTGGGATCCCCTACCACCCTTCCCCGCCATGGATGTCTGCGCGTCGCTTCGGCCAATGGCAGGAAGGTAGCCGAAGAACAAAGTATAGGCGCGTCCTGATCGGGGCCCGGCTGGTGGATGTCCGGGTTCATCACGCAGCCCGCCGCAATCAACGATGGGGATGGGAACCGCGGTCTCAGACCGGTTCGAAGATCAGGGGCAGGGTGGAGGCCAGGAGGAGGATTGCCATGGAGATGTTGAAGGCGCGCAACCGCCACGGCACCCCGAGGAAGCGTCGAAGGCTAACCCCGAATGCGGTCCAGATGCTGGATGACGGGAGGCAGGTCACGACGTAGACGGCCACGACGATGGCGATGTCGGTGAGGAGGTCGCCGGACTTCGTGAACAGGGACATCGAGGAGATGGCAAGCACCCATCCCTTGGGATTGACCCACTGGAAGAGGGCACCTTCGATGAAGGTCATCGGGCGGATGCGGGCGGTGTCGCGACCGGCATCGGTACTGCGGGCGAGTGACCACGCCACCCAGACCATCCACGCGCCGCTGGCAAGGCGCATGGCGACTTCCACGAGAGGCGAGACCGACATGGCGGTGCCGACACCGGCGCCGATGATGGCCAGCATGACGCCGTAGCCCAGCGCAATCCCGACCATGTGGGGGACCGTGCGCCGGAAGCCGAAGTGGACGCCGGAGGCGAGGACCATCGTGTTGTTCGGGCCAGGAGTGACCGACGTGACGACGGCAAAAATGATGAGGGCGACAAGGGTTTCGACCGACATGGAAGGTGCGTGACGGTACCACGAGGCGTCTCGGCCGGGGCTCTGTGGGGACGCGTGGTACATTGCCGAACAGGGACGACCGGCGGTAACGCGAGTGCAGATTGTTGTGGTCAATGAGGATTGTCATGGGCAAGAAAGACAAGATCTCGAAGTCAAAGAAGTACGACTATGAGGAGGAACTCAAGCGGCTGCAACTGGAACTGGTGAAGGTCCAGGAGTGGGTGAAGGTGCGCAAGATGAAGATCTGCGTGATCTTCGAGGGGCGGGACACGGCGGGCAAGGGTGGCACGATCAAGCGCATCACCGAGCCCCTGAACCCGCGCATCTGCCGCGTGGGGGCACTTGGCACACCGACGGATCGTGAGCGGTCTCAGTGGTACTTCCAGAGGTACGTGGCGCACCTGCCGGCGGCCGGTGAGATGGTGCTGTTCGACCGGTCCTGGTACAACCGCGCCGGCGTCGAACGGGTGATGGGGTTCTGCACCGATGCCGAGTATCACGAATACCTTCGGACCGCCCCGCTTTTCGAGGAGATGCTGACCAATTCGGGCATCCTGCTGATCAAGTACTGGTTCTCCGTCAGTGCTGAGGAACAGGAGAAGCGGTTCCAGGAGCGGATGAGTGACCCGATGAAGCGGTGGAAACTCAGTCCGATGGACATCGAGACTCGCATGCGATGGAATGAATACTCGCGAGCGAAGGATGCGATGTTCGAGGCAACCGACATGGATCACAGTCCGTGGTGGGTGGTGAACTCGGTTGACCAGAAGAAGGCGCGCCTGAACTGCATCAGCCACTTGCTTTCGCAGATCCCGTATGAGGAGCTGCAACCGCCGGAGGTACCGCTGCCCCCAAGGCCGGCCGAGACGAACTACCAGCGGATGCCATTCGACAAGCAACGGTTCGTACCTGTCGTTTATCCGTGACCGTGGCGGCGATGTGCGCCATTCGGGCTGGGGCGACTCACTGGTGGTGACGCCGGTGCCATTCGGGTCGGGTGAGGCGGCCCCGGGGTGATGGCGACGCGTGGCATCATGTAGCCGTTGATGAAACTGGTGTGCGCGATCCTGTCCGACGCCGATGCCAATCGGGTGGTCGAGGCGGTGGTGCAGGCAGGATATCCAGGGCCGACCCGGATCAATACGGTCGGTGGCTTCCTGCGGCGCGGCAACGTCATTCTGCTGCTTGGCGTTGAGGACACGCAGGTCAACGGTGCCCTCGAACTGGTGCGTTCGGTCGTTGAGGCGCGACCGGTTGTGCAGGATGCGCGCCGGGCGACCATCTTCGTCCTTGACACCGCCCGTGTGGTCCGCTTCTGATCTGGTACCGCACTTCTGGTTGCTCGGCGATGCGCGTGCCCGCACCCCATCGCACCATCATTCATAGACGCTTCGCGAAGTCGGCGGGATGAGACCAACTGATGAAATACCACCTCTGGACGATCGGCTGTCAGATGAACGTCGCCGACAGCGAACGGATCGCGCGCGCGCTTCACGACCACGGTCATGCGCCGGTAGCGACCGCGGCTGACGCCGACCTGGTCCTCCTGACGAGTTGCACCGTCCGCCAGGGTGCGGAGAACCGTCTCTGGGGTGAACTTCGCCAGCTTGGTCAACTCAAGAAGGCCCGGCCGGAACTGGTGGTTGCCGTGACCGGATGCGTCACCGACGGTAACGTCGACGGCTTCCTCAAGCGCGCACCGATCGTGGACCTGTACGTCAATCCGCGTCGCCCGGAGGACCTGCTGAACCACTTGGCCGAACGTGGCCTGATCGACGCACCGGACTACGGTGACCTGAACCCCGACAAGTTCGGGTCGGGCGAGGCAATCGCCACCGAGACGGTCTCGCACGCCGTCTCCCGCTACGTCCCGGTCATCTACGGATGCAACTACCGGTGCACCTACTGCATCGTGCCCTACACCCGCGGTGACCAGGTCTCGCGGACGATGGCCGAGATCATCGAGGAGTCCCGGTGGTTGCTGGCCGAGGGTGCCCGGGAATTGGTGCTTCTGGGGCAGACAGTCGATGCGTATGGCGAGGACCTGTCGCCGCCATCGCGCCTGTCGGATCTCCTGTACGCACTTCATGACCTGCCGGGTCTGGAGCGAATCCGGTTCCTCACCTCCCATCCCAATCACATGACCGACGACTTGATCGAGGCGGTGGCAGTGCTGCCGAAGGTGTGCGAACACATCAACCTGCCGGTGCAGGCAGGGCACGATGCGACCCTCAAGCGCATGGCGCGTCGGTACACCGTGGCACAGTACCGGGCCTTGATTGAACGGATCCGGGCCCGGATACCCAACGTGGGGATGTCCACCGATGTGATCGTCGGGTTCAGTGGCGAGACCGAGGAGCACTTCCAGGGGACGCTCGACCTGTTGCGCGAATGTGCGTTCGATGTGGTCCACGTGGCGGCGTATTCACCGCGGCGGGCGACGCCATCGGAACGCCTCTGGGATGACGACGTGCCTCATGCCGAGAAGAAGCGCCGGTTGCATGCCGTCGAGGATCAGCAGCGGGAGATCCTGAAGGCGCATCGCGGCGCACAGGTGGGGACGACAGTGCAGGTGCTTGTGGAAGGGCCGGCATCGCGCAAGGGACGGGGTGGGGCCAACACCACGCTTGGCGAACCGGGGACGGCCGTTGCCGACGATGATGACGCCCGAACCGCACCGGGTGTGCCTGGCCGTTGGGGTGGCAGGACGCCGGCGAACACCCTGGTCTTCTTCGATTCGGTCGAGGATCCGACCGGGCGACTGATTGACGTCGAGGTGACCAAGGCGAGCCCGTGGTTCCTTGAGGGTGTTTCGCGGACGCCAGTGATGGCGGCATCGCGCCGGGTCATCCTGCCGATGTTGGCATAGCCGTGGGTTTGTGCCTCCCTGATAGACTTCCCAGCAATGGTCCGGCGGTGACGGCGCCACCCAGGAGAGACATTGTCTTCGCGTCGAACGATCAGGCGCCTGGCGGGCGGTCATTGGGATTCCCGGGTTCGGGTTGGTTGCCATCGTCGATGGCGCATCGCCCGGGATTCGGCATGACCGACACACAGGGTGCCGACAGGCATCCCGACACGGACACGCAGTGGCACGGTTCGGATACAGACCCGGCGAGACCGGAATGACAGGGCGCAACCAGTGATGCGCGCTGCGAAGACCTCGCGGACGGCAGTGAATGACGACCGAACCGGCGAAGGATACGCAAGAACATGACACAGATGACTGTTGCAGAACGCCAGCGGAACAAGCGGCTCCTGGCTGACGAAGCCGTGAAGCTGGCGATGCAGAACCGTTGGCAGGAAGCCGAAGAGAAGAACCGCGGCATCCTGCATGCGACACCGGACGATGTCGAGGCGCGCAACCGCCTTGGCAAGGCGTTGTCGGAACTTGGGCGGTACCGCGAGGCGTATGACGAATACTCGGTCACGCTGCAGTCCGACCCGGCAAATGTGATCGCGCAGAAGCAGGTCAAGCGCCTGCAGCTGCTTGGGGAACAGGGCCAGTCCGATGTGCCGAACGAGGCGCGCCGGAAACTTGATCCGAAACTCCTGGTGGAAGAGACCGGCAAGACCGGCATCTTCCCATTGCCAAACAAGGCCTCACCGGGAATCCTGGCGCGCCTGGGAGCCGGTGACGAACTCTTCCTGCAGGTGGAGGGGGCGACGGTCCACATCGTTGATGATCGTGGCGATGTGCTTGGCGAACTGCCATCGAAGGATGGTTCCCGGTTGGTCAAGCTGATGGCCGGTGGAAACCGGTACGTGGTGGCGGTGATGTCGGTTGGTGATCGCGAGTTACGGATCCTGGTGCGCGAGCTCTACCAGGATGCGACGTTGGTGGGGAAGGTCTCCTTTCCGACGCGAAGCACTGGGCAGTCATCCGTCCATGCGCACTTGCGGGCCGGTCTGGAGAGGCGGGACATCGACGAGGAGGACATGGCCATCGACGATGCCGATGATGATGCCGGCGAAGGCGAGGAAGAGGAAGTGCCGAACGACCTCGACGACATGGATGGCGATCGCGGATCCCGCGACAACTGATCGAGGTTGGTGAGAAGGGTCGGCCCGGGCGGGAACGCCGGTGCCGACCTGTTATGATCGTGGTCGTCGCATCGCAGACCGTTTCCGGTGGGTGGTGCGCAGGATGGCCCCGTAGCTCAGTTGGATAGAGCGTTTGGCTACGAACCAAAAGGCCGGGAGTTCAAATCTCTCCGGGGTCACCAATTGAGAAGCGGACACATCGGCCCTGACCCCTGTACCGGTCGGGGCTTTCCTGTTGCCGGGCATGCGCGCAGGCAAGGTGCCATCGTCTGCGTTTGACCGGTACCATGGTACGGATCCTTCGCATCGGGGATGCATCCTCCAACTGGCCCCGTAGCTCAGCGGATAGAGCATTTGGCTTCGAACCAAACGGCCGGGCGTTCGAATCGCTCCGGGGTCACCATGTTTGTCCTGCGCCCGCAGGACGCCCTGTCACGGCCTCATGAGGGCACCGGGAGGGATATCCAGCATTCCCGCCCATGACCCCGCTTGCAAGGGGCTTGATGATTGGACCACACTGGCATGACCCCGGTTGGGCTGGAGGGTCAGCACCGCACCTGCCTTGCAGGCCGGTCCTGATGTGTCAATCAGGTCCCGAGCGCACACTCATCGTGTAGCCAGGGTTCTGACAGTCCGGAGGCACCCACGCACCAGGATGATGCTTGGGTGCCGCACCGCTAGTCCACGTTCGAAAGGTGCACAGTCCTCTCACTTGCCAAGTACGGATCAAGCGTTTCCACCAACCCGGTTGCAACCCGCCATGCGAGGTACGTTTCAAAGCTCGGGCGGTCGTCCCACTTCTCCCACAGGACAATGACATCCGGATTGTCTTGATCAACATACGTCTCTACCGACCTGCAGCCCGCGTATGCACGAGTATCGATAAGAGCCGAGGATAGTAGTTCTAGGGATGCGCTGCACAAGGCTGAATCTCCGGTTCTGGGGACGTCGTCGCGGTCAGTTTCGTCTGGATCGGTCGCCAGCGGTCTGCGGAACCTGGCCGGTGACCCGTCGCGAGGTGGTTCCACCCGCCCGGAGGGGGTCCGGGC
>SHXX01000067.1 GCA_009693165.1 Chloroflexota bacterium | reverse complement strand
GTGGCGATCGATGATGAAATGCCGGTCCGGGGTAACTGTGTAGAGGCATGTCGCAGTCATCGAGAGGGTGGTGGCGCATCCCGGCAGGCACCTCTCGAAAATCGTCCGGACATTCTCGATTTCATCGACGGTGACATGGCGTCTGGCAGTTTCGGGCGTACACGGTTCACCCGGGTCATGCCCGCCAACCTTGAACCCGCTTCCGGGCAAGTATGGAATGCCATACACCTCTCCTTCTGCCACATCCCAGATAAAGGCTGGAAAGCCGGGAGCAGAGAACCGCGCAGGTTCCTGGGGTTCAAAGTGCACGACGTACTGACGAACGGCCTGAAGTGGCAATCCCAGTCCAGATAGGACTGTGGCCGACCACGGGCCAGCTGTGATAACGAGACGCTCCGCGCGAATTGAGATAGAAGGGGTGCGAACAATAACCCCTTCACCATCAGGATCCCAACCGCTCACCATTTCCCCGTGCCGAATTGTGGCACCACGCGCAACAGAGGCATCAATCAGCGCGCCAACGCAGGCATCGGCGTTGAGGACGCCTGCATTCGGTTGAAAGACCCCGACGTGGCTTTCAGGGAGCGCGAACGCGGGAAATTGGTACCGCATTGCGTCTGCCTGAAGGACTTCGGAAAGCAACCCATGGCGCTTGGCACTCGCAATCACCCCGTCTACGACATGGGTGCCTGGTTCTCCGATATTGAGACATCCGGTCATGAGCAGGAGGTCGAGACCTGTCTCCTGCTCAAGTTCCCGCCATTGGATGAACGCCCTTTGTACGAAGGGCACATACTCGACCGCCTCGTAATAGGCCTCGCGGATGATCCGGCTCCGCCCATGGGACGAGCCAAGCACATGCCCCCGCTGGTTCCCGTCCAGGCCAAGTACCCGGATCCCACGTCCAGCCAGCTGATGGACCGCGGACGCACCCATCACCCCGAGGCCAAGCACTACCACGTCGAATGTCTCAGACATGGTTGGATGGTAGTCCATCAAGGGCGGCCACGCTGTAAGTCCGGGCCTGCCGCCAGACGCATACTCAATGCACGACGGACCCAGGTGCGAAAAGGTCCGGCGACGTCATCTCCGCGGGAACAGCGATCCCCATCAGCCGAAGGATCGTTGGCGCAACACTTGACAATTGGCCGTGCGGAACAAGACGTGCTGCCTCAGGCGCACCAATGAGATACAGCGGAACCGGGTTTGTCGTGTGCGCCGTAAATGGCCCACCAGTTTCGGGGTCGATCATTACTTCGGCGTTGCCGTGATCGGACGTCACCAAGACAACCCGACCGTCCGCCCGCGCCGCAGAAACGACGGTGCCAACCGCACGATCCACTGCCTCGACCGCCTGACGGGCCGCTCCCAGTTTGCCGGTGTGACCGACCATGTCGCAGTTCGCGAAGTTCATCACCACCAAGTCGTCATGCCGAGTGGAAATCCGTTGCACGGCCGCCCCGGCTACTCCCTCTGCACTCATTGCCGGCTGAAGGTCGTAGGTAGCGACGCCCGGGGAAGGGATGAGAATTCGGTCTTCACCCGGGTATGGCGTCTCCCTCCCACCATTTAGAAAGAATGTCACGTGGGCGTATTTTTCGGTTTCGGCGATATGACACTGCGTTCCGCCTAGATTGCTGACTACGCGTGCGAGAGGACGTTCCACGTGCAAGGGAGGGAATGCGATCGCCGTGACCGGAAGATCCGCCTCGTATTCAGTCATCGAGACGAAATGGATGTCCGTCACAATACGTGACCGAATGAACCCCTCGAAATCCGAGACAATGAGTGCCCGAGACAACTGACGCACCCGGTCTGAGCGGTAGTTGAAAAAGACCACACTATCCCCATCGTTGATGGTTCCGTCTGGTCCCCCACCAATGATTGATGGCACGACAAACTCATCATTTACACCTTCCGCGTAGGCAGATTCGATTGCCTCACGCGCGGAGGGAAACGCCGGACCATTACCGACCACGTAGGCGTTGTAGGCCTTCGATACCCGGTCCCACCGACGATCTCGGTCCATTGCGAAGTAGCGTCCAACGACCGTCGCAATGCGCCCAACCCCAGTCTCGTTGAGTACCGCCTCAAGTCCTGGCAAGTCGGACAGCGCTTGCCGAGGCGGGGTATCACGTCCATCAAGGATCAGGTGAACCGCGACCCGAGCGATTCCTTCGCGGGATGCGAGGCGTAGCAATGCTTCCAAGTGCCTCGCATGCGAATGAACCCCCCCGTGACTGAACAATCCGATGAGATGGAGCGTGCGACCGTTCTCGCGGGCGTGACGAACCGCTCCAAGCAATGCCTCGTTTTCGCCGAACCGCCCTTCAGCGATGGCTTGATCAATCCGCGGCAGGTCCTGGACAACCCTGAAACCAGCACCAAGGTTCAGATGACCAACCTCGGAATTGCCAATCTGGCCCTCCGGCAGGCCAACCGCCAGTCCCGACGCATCGAGAACCGTGGTGAGGCCGTCTGCCTCCAGACGATCCAGGTGCGGGGTATTTGCAAGTGTGATCGCGTTACCCTCACCAGCAGGGGCAATGCCCCAACCATCCAGAATGATGAGGACTACCGGGCGCATGCCTGTGCCATGTTGGGAAGTCACTGGTGACGGGATCATTTCCAGGTTCGTCATGGTGCGAACCTTAGCAAAGCACCCAATGATCGCTCCGTTCGACTGCCGTGCTGAACATTTCATGGTAGGCGCGCGTTATGAGTGACGTGACCCCCAAATCACTTTCAATGCCCCTAAAGACAGTCGCTTACCGTGACGTGGCTACCGCCGCGACGACACGACAGCACATAACCAGGCCAACGCCGCAATCGAGAGTCGACGACCCTGATGACCGGACGCGAAGTGGAGGCACCGGTCCAGGCACGTCGCCGTCCAGCCCGACTGCCGACCCCTCAACCCCTACCGATGATCAGGGGTTTGACCCGAATATCCTGCGACGACTGCTCCCTCCCTATCGGGTTGTGGTCCTCAATAACGACCGCAACACGTTTGACGAGGTCATCACAATCCTGATGCGTGCAGTTGCCGGCATGAGCCGCGCCACCGCCGAGGCACACGCGAATGAAATCCACCAGACTGGATCAACAGTTCCCTACGGCGGACCCCTCGAGCGTGCTGAAGCCGTAGCCGTCGTGATCCGCACCATCGGCATCCTCGTTCGCGTCGAACCCGAAGCGTAACCGCATTCTCCCACAGCGCAGGAACTGACCCCCCCATGGATATCCCCGACATCGACCACAGTTCCATGAATTCCTTGCACCGCGTTGAGGGGGCTGATACACTCCAACCGTCCTGGTGATCCGAGCGTAGTGGACCCACTCGTTCCCATCCCGAACACGGTCGTGAAACACTTCAGCGCTGACGATACTAGACTGGAGACGGTCTGGGAAAATAAGCCATTGCCTGGGCTTTCCCCCACCTTCGCAAGAGGGTGGGGTTTTTCTTTTTGGCCGCGCACCACTCTGGCCTTCAAAGGTGCCTGTATCTATCGAGGTGGGTCATCGACCATCCCGCCTTCTGGCAAGAGCCGGGTCCGTCCGACACACCGGATGACGGTCCCTCCACATGCCTCTGCAAGGCGGGTGCCGTCGCAGCGGATCGACTGCCCGCCGCCGAGCCCGATAACGATTGGCCCCGAACCCGTAAGTTCGGGATCGATCATCAGGGATGCACCGAACATGTCAGGTAGGCAGGGTAAGGCACCGGGATGACCTTCCATCCCCTCCCAGCCAACCCGGCCAACACCACGGTCGCCTCTCAAGACTGAAATCGCAACCACACCCATTCGTGCCCGAACACCCGGAGCATCGATCTTGCGATCAGCAGGCACAGCAAAAAGCACCGGGCTCCCATCCATCGCCATCAGTGTGGCGCGGACCGTCGCTGAAAGTCCGACCTCCCACATCGAAGCAAGGTGCCTCGCATGCCTCGCCTCATGATGTGTGCGCATCTCGAACTCGATGTGTCTCACAGCCATCAGGTCGAGAAACCGGGTCACGGCAACAGTCCGCGACATGACCCCGCCGGGAGTGGAGACGTCGCCTTGCTCAGACCTGAGGACTGCCTTTCGGCGACGTGCCTCGGCAAGGCGCCGCGACACCGTCTCGTCACGACCCGCAGAAGGATTGGCCTGTCCGGTCGGGTCTCCTTCTGGATTGGTGGTCATGAACCGAGGATATCCATTCAGATCGCCTGCCGTGCGGGCAACCAGTTCCTTGCACAGTGGCGTGGAGATTGACTGCAACATTCTGTCGAGTGGATCGTTAGGAGTGTCTGAGGCCATTCACAATCGCAACCGACAGGTACCGACGACCGGAGTTACGCGACGTGACAGCAATTGCCAGCGATGCCCATCAGGCTTTCATGCCCTTGCCCGAGACGCCCAGGTTCGTCCGTCTGGCGCCAGGCGGAATGGAACGCCTTCAGCCACGGACACCTGTGATCGTTGCAAAGCTCGTGGGCAGCATGTTTGCACTTGCGTGCTACGGTCTAGCTATCGCATGGGCGCCGATGGAGCGACTGCTCGGCAAGCGCGCCAAGTTGCATTCGGAACGAGACCGCAATGCTTGGAACGTCGTCGAACGGACTACCGTCCTGAAGCGCCGACCAACGCACGCCCCGCCGCCCCCACGCTCACGAACCCGTTGGGGAATTGCTGCGTAGAGACGCGACCGCGCATTGAACTTCCGAGATGGGTGCCCTGTCCCGAACGGGAGGAAATCCGGCGAGTATCAGGGATCTGTCAACAAGTGAGTACCGGCGTGTTTCACGGACCCGGCGCCAGATTGCGCGAACTCGGTGCACCCGACTTCCTGACCTGAGATGGTGACCGAAACGTACCTTGACCTGTTGTCGTCCCTTGGCAAGACCGAGAGATTGCGGGAGCCTGCGGTTTCGCTTCAAGTATCGGACGAAGCCGAGGATGACACGGAGTATGACGCCGTACCCGAGACGGCAAATCCGGTCGAAGCGATCTCACCAGAGCCATCCATCGTGCGCGTCGCATTCCTCGCCACGATCCGGTTCGCCGCAATTTGGATCACATCCCTCCTCATCCTCGGGATCTCCAGCACTTTCGCGTGGTCATTTGCCGAACCTCAACTGTCCAAGCCATACGTCTACGATGAGGCTGCGTTCGCGTTTGCCGGGCACGCGGTAGCCACATCGGGCATTCCGTGGAGCAACCTCGGCCACCTCCAGACCCTTGTTCCCGGCGACTTCACGGAGCGGTTCAACTGGGCGCTATGGCATCCGCCCCTGTACGTATTTGCCCTTGGCGAGGCGTACAAGCGCCTGGGCGAAACCGAGACGTCGGCACGATTGATCGGCATCGCGTGCAACGCCATCGCTGCCGTTCTCATATTTGTCACATCAATCGCCGTGATCTGGCCAGTGTCGCGGGGCGCCCCGATCTACGCTGCGATAGCGTCAAGCCTCTACATGACCAATCCGTTCGTTTTGCAGAGCGCGCTTCTTCTGGATATCGACGGGACCGTCCTTGTTGCAACCATCAGCTTGGCGATGCTCGCCTACACGCTTGTTCTCGGAAACCCCCGCCCGCTCAGGCATCCCCTCTCCGTCGCTCTGCTTCTCTTTGCGATGGTCACGGTTGCATTTTCCTTATGGGCAAAAATGACATCCATCCTGGCACTGATTGGCGTCGCAACGGCGTACCGGATTGTCGGCAGGCCATGGCGACCGTGGAGATTGCTCATTGAGCTGCCTGTCATTGCGGGAGGTGGGCTTGGTCTGTTCCTTGGCACCTGGTGGTTGGTTGCAAGCCGAAAGGGAATGCCCTTCGAGTTCCCGTTTGAAATATTGTTGCTTGAACTCGACGAAGCTGCCGGATCGACTGGCTCATGGTTGGACAATCCGGCAAAAGTCGTGGAACTCATCAGTCACGTCGCCCTTTGGACTTCTCCCTACCTCATGGGCCTATTCATATGGGCAGGTGCAATGCGGGTTACTGACATCGTCGGAACCCCGTTGCGTTGGGTCCGAACGAAATGGCGACCTGACCCAAGTGTCAAGTTCGCGTGGGGCCTCGAACCGATTGACTTCGTCGTAATCACCGGCGCGGGTATTGGGTTGGTCTATCTCATCAAGCTCGCGGCGAGTTTTCCGAAATACCACATCACCATGATGCCCTTCCTGGCCGTCGGGGCTGCTTACCTGATCGCCAGGTGCATCCCGTATTTCAGTTGGTGGGAACCCGTCGCCTACGCAACGGTTCTGGCGGGCATGACCGGCTACTTCTCACTGGTGATCGGAGATCGCCTCGTCCTGTTCCGCGACTACGGGTTCGTCCTTCCCCTCCTCGGGTGGCCGGGCCTGATGGGATTCGGGTTCATGATCCTCGGGGCCGTCCTTGGGAAGGTCCAGCTGTCAAGACAGTTCGCGATCCTCGGGGTCTTGCTTACGTGTGCATGGGGCTGGGGCGTGAACACCACGCAAGCCGACGCGGGGTATTCAACGGCATACAACTACGGCATTACTGGGCAACGCGAAACGGCCACGTTTCTCGACACCATCCTGAAGCCCGGTGAACGGTTCGTTGCCTCACGCGAGGTTGCCTACTACACCCATGAAACTGGTTTCATCGACCAGGATGTCTGGTGGGCTGATATCGAGGCACGCTCGTCACGGGGTGAGACCACGTTCGATGGAACCGTCATCGACAAGGATGTCAACGTCCTCGCACTCTTCCTGTGGGACCCAGTCCTTGGCAAAATCGCCCACGGCTACCTTGCCACCCGTTACGAAGTGGCATTCCAGTCGGGTGTGTTCGTTGTCTTTGTCCGCACGGACTGACCCGATCTTGACTGACCTGGCATCGCGAAAGGCCAGCATCACGTGACCCGCGACTTCACTTCAACTGAAGAACTCTTCGACGTCCTTGACCGTGCCGGCCGACAGACTGGTGAGAGAAAGTCACGAAAGCTGGTCCACCAGGACGGCGACTGGCATCGGGCCTTCCATTGCTGGGTGATTGTCAGCACCTGCGAGTACGAACCAGGCGTGATCATTCAGCGGCGGGGTCCGATGAAGGACACTTGGCCGGAACGTCTCGACGTTTCCGTAGGTGGCCACTTCGCTGCCGGTGAGGCCCTCACAGATGTCGTCAGGGAGATGGACGAGGAGATCGGCCAGGTTGCGCCGATCATTGAGCTTCGCCCGCTCGGAACAAGGATCAGCATCGGAGGCCATCGGGATGGCGTACTCGACAACGAGTTCCAGGATGTCTACTTCTGGCAGACGACCTTGCCATTCGACGCGTTCACACCAAACCCAGACGAGGTCGCATCGATCGAACTCATCACAATCCGCGATCTCGTCTCGCTCATCACGGGTACAAGCGCGCAGGCCCAGACACGGGTCAGGATGCCTGACGGAACCACCAGACATGGCCAGATCAGTGCGTCCGATTTCATTCCGTCCCCGGACCACTATGTCCGGCGGGCCGCAATCGCGTTGGATCTTGCAATCCAGGGCTATCCGCATCCGGTGATATAGGGGCCGGCCGCGCAGCTTTGGAAGACGAGCTTCCGCCGTACACTGCGCGCTTATGAGTACGCCTGCCTCAACCAATTTTGACCCAACGTCCAGTCAACCCTTGCCAGACACGGCCCTGGAAACACTCGCGCAAGTAAGCACTGCCACGCTAACCTCAGTGCTGCTTAAGTTCGGCATCCGCACGCCGTTCATGCGTCGCGTCCGACCGCTCGCGCGGGGCACGCGCCTCGTGGGGAAGGCTTACACGCTGCGGTACATACCCATGCGTGAAGACCTTGACGGCGACGCGCTCGAGGGACGTTTCGACAACCTGACCAATGCCCAGCGCATCGCAATCGAACACATCGGTCAGGGCGACGTCCTCGTCATTGACGCACGCGAGGAAATTCACGCGGGCACTATCGGCAACATTCTGGTCACTAGGATGAAGGTCCGCGGTGGTGTCGGCATTGTCACGGACGGGTCATTCCGCGATGCCGAGGGAATCGCCGCTGTCGGTCTCCCGGCCTACTCGGCAGGGACACACGCCGCCACGAATGTGACGCTTCACCATCCGGCGGATATCCAGCGTCCAATTGCGTGCGGAGGGGTGTCCGTCTTCCCGGGCGACGCAATCGTGGGCGACGATGACGGGGTCATCGTGATCCCTCGCCACCTCGCAAGTGAGGTCGGCCAACGGGCAATCGAACAAGAGCGACGTGAGCGGTTCATCCTCGACCGCGTGCGGGATGGCGCAAGCATCATCGGCACGTATCCGCCAGATGCAGCAACCCTTGCCGCGTACGAGGCGTCTCGGTCAAAGAACGCCTGAGAAAACACCCGAAGCCGGGTTCCCAAGAATCCAGTGGGGCCGTCGGCACTGGCGTTACCGACGGCCCCTCTTGGTCGAGTCCCAGCAGTGTGGCCGCACCTTTGGGACTTCACTGATCCAAACGCGCCACCACGTAGTGGGTTGCAGGTTGACGGAATACTTGTCAGCCTCGAGGTGCGCGCAGGAACCCGAACTGGTAGACAACGCTGGCGAGGACCGCGCCGAGGCATGGGCCGATGATCCAGACCCAGAACTCGCTGTAGGTGGCGTTGTAAAGCGCGGGGCCGAACCACCGCGCCGGGTTCATGATCCCACCGCTGATCCCAGCCGTGGCGAGCGTTCCCGCCACAACGGCGAGACCTGCATAAAGCGGTCCCAACGCAGACCGGTTGCGGTGATCAAACCAGGCGCCGTATAAGACGATCGTGATCAGAAAGGTCGCTACGGCCTCGGCCGCGCACGCCCCAAATGCACCTGCACCTGGTCCGACCGCGGGGGTCCCGTTTGCCACCTTCTGGATCATGTCCGACGGAAATGCAATCACCACCCCGGCCGCGCCAAGCACCGCACCGATCGCCTGACCAACCGTCGCAATCCCGGCATCGCGGAAGGTCATGCGTCCCGTGACGGCAAACGCGAGTGCGACCGCCGGATTGAAGAGCGCCGCGCTGAGGTGCCCGAGTGCACCAATCAGAACCGCCGTCGTCAGTCCGTACGCAAGCGCCGCGCCGACCGCGTCATTCGCCCGGGTCACCGCCAAGGCTCCAACACTGATGAAGATCAGCGCGAAGGTCCCGACGATCTCGACTGCAAATGCAACCCGCATGTCACCGGCGACTGCGTCGCTTGAGACTGCCGGTTCCTCGCTTTCAACCGGTTCCTTCTTTGCACGAGGGGTGACGGCGGCCCGGGGCGTTCGTGGCATGGCTCGTTCTCCTGATCTGGATAACCGCGTACCTCGTCTCATCGCAGGTGCGGCGTGTCTACGATCACGTCAACTGTTCCTTCTCATGACGCGCGGCGACGGTCTCATGATCCGCCCCGCGCGTTGTCACCTGAAGATCCGTATGCTTTCATCGATGCGTGGCATGACCGCCCCGGATCATTGGGACACTGGAAGGAGTTAGCGATGGACAGCCATGAGGTTCCGAACGAAAGCGAACCCGTGATGCCCGAGGCATCGGCTCCGAAGCGCGCACCTCGTGCGACCACCGCCCGGAGTAGTAAGGCCGTGCCAACCGTGGCAGTTTCGGGGCCACCGCGCGAGCACGCACGTCGGGTCCCCGCCAGGCGCACGCTCGCCTCTTGGTGCACTCAACTCGAGCGCAAGGGTTTCAGCGGCATTGAAGCCAAGCGGCTCATCCTTGAAAAGATCCATCCAAGGGACGAGGGCCTTACGCGCGGATAAACCACGTGGCTCCGGTTTCACCATTCCACTGACAAATCAGTGGAATGGTGGTTCTAGGGCGATGTCAATCGCGTAGAGGGTCGGCCCGCGACGGTGCCTCGCCGCCTTTATGGCATCACCGATCTCGTTCGGCGCGTGCAACTTCTCCGCGTGCGCCCCGAATGATCGTCCGAAAGCCACGAAATCCGGGTTCCGCAAAACGGTATCGATGACCCGTCCGCCATGCCAACGCTCCTGCGACGCCTTGATCATCCCGTACGCATTGTCGTTGCAGACGATGATGGTTACCGGCAAGTCGTATTGCACCGCTGTCGCCAGCTCGGTCGCCGTGAACAGGAACCCACCGTCGCCAGCCAGAACAACGACCTGTCGGTCAGGTGCCGCGACTTGGGCACCAATTCCGACCGGCAACCCGAAACCAAGCGCCGCCGAACCTGCCGGGTACAGGAACCGTCGAGGGGCGTCGACCCGGAAATGCCGCACTGACCAATAGCACGCAATTGACTGGTCACACGCCAGAATGCCGTCGTCCGGTAACCCTTCCCGCACCTGCCTGACCACCGTCAGCGCATCTGCACACCGCTCCTCACCCGCCCTGTCGTCGGCATCACGGATGGCCGTGATCTGGTCAGACTTCCATACCGACGCACCATCCCCACCGAGGCGATCAAGTTCGGCAAGCAGCATCTCGAGACCTGCACGCGCATCGCCGACCAAGGGTTCCTCAACCACGTAACTCTTGCCAATTTCGGACGCGTCAATGTCCAGATGCGCAAGCCGGGCCGGCAAGGGAAGACGCCACGCGCGCGTCGACATTCCCGTCAGACGACTGCCAACGACAATCCCGGCATCGGCCAAGCGCCACTCATCTGGGTATCCGTCGGCGGGCCCTGAGGATGTCCTCCAGGTACAACCCGCGGCCCAAGGGCTGCTGTCCGGGATCGCACCCTTCCCACTAATTGACGTCAAAACGGGAGCGCGCAACAGTTCGGCGAGACGCAGCAGCAAGACATGTGCACCGGACGCAACAACGCCACCACCGGCGAAAATCAAGGGATGCGTCGCCTGTCGGAGCATCAGGGCGGTCCGTCGCACGGCTTCGGCGTTCGGAACCGGCACTTGGGGACGCGCAGGAGGTGCATGGCGACGGGTGGTCGCCCACGCGGCCATCGTGTCTATCGGAACTTCAAGAACAGCTGGTCGCGCACGGCCTGTCTGCATCCCGGAGAGAAGTTCAATCGTCGCCGTCTCAAGGTCTTCAGTGCGCGTCACCAGACGGCTACCAGCGGCAGCGTCCATGACCCCGTGCTGATCCTTGTATTCGTGCAGGTATCCCTTGTACTTGCCAAGCAGGGGCACTTCACCTGCGGTGCCGATCACGAGAACCGGGACTCCATCCGACCAGGAACCCGCAATTGGCGTCACCGTGTTTGTGAGACCCGGCCCGGTTGTCACCAAGGCAACGCCCGGCGTCCCAGCGACACGCGCATACCCATCGGCCATGAACGCGGCACCCTGTTCATGACGGGTCACGAAGCTGGTGATTTTCCCACGGTCGTAGAGGGCATCGTAAAGCGGCAGATTGTGGACGCCGGCAATCCCGAAGGCGTGCCTCACGCCCGAGGCGATCATTGCATCGACGATCATCTCGCCACCCGTCCGGGCAACTGGAGTGCTAGTGGACTCGGAAGCGTCGCTCGAAATTGCCGGTACCGATGCTATCGCCGTCATGACATTGCCTCACTTGTCTGGTTTTGCGCACAGCACGCTTGCGCCGGTCGGTCGCGACCCGCAGTGTAACCCTGTTCCGGTTGTCAACGGTCTCACGCTGCGGTATCGGGGCATGGACAACCCACCCCACCCGCAACTGACATCGCGGCCGTCCTGCTCTAACCGGTGACCCTTCCTAAAGTTGACTAGAAGTACGCCTCCAACCCACACGATTGACGCCGTACACTTCTCATCTGGAGGGTATGCCTGTGTTCTTTCGATTGCCCGGCAAACTCAAGGGTAAGGGGGTTGATGAGACCAAAATCGACGCCTTGCGCGAACGCACACCGGAACCGGTCCGTGACCGTGTGCCCCCCGGCCAGTTCGTCACCAACGGATGGCCAGTCCTACATTACGGTTCCGTGCCTCGGTTCGACCCAAAGACTTGGTCCTTCAAGGTCTGGGGTTGTGTGGCAAACCCGATTGAGCTTGATTACCAGGCATTCCGGGCCCTGCCTCAGATCGAAACTACCGCGGACATCCACTGCGTGACCCGTTGGAGCAAACTCGGCATGTCGTGGGAGGGTGTGCCGATGAGACACATCCTCGATATGGTCCAGCCGACCTCTTCAGCACGCTTCGTGATTGCTCATGCTGAAGCTGGATTCACCGCCAACGTACCCCTCGAAGCAATCCTCGACGAGTATGTCCTGTTGGC
>SHXX01000009.1 GCA_009693165.1 Chloroflexota bacterium | reverse complement strand
CAACTCGGGCCGGATGGATGTGTTCGGTTACCTGGAAACCTGCCGCTATCGGTTTGGGCTCCACGCGGCCGACATCTGGAACCGTTTTCTCGTTTCGACCGATGAAGCGTACCTTGCAAAAGTTCGGAACGCCCTTGACGAGCGTGGCATGTCACTGGCGGACCTGTGCGTTGACCAGGCTCACGTCTGGGACGACGATCCTGAGGTGCGGGCGCGCAACGAGGCGAATGCCTGGGCGCACCTCCGTGCCGGAGCGCAACTTGGCGCACGGTTCGTTCGCATTGATGCCGGTTCGCGGCGGGAGACGTGGTTGGATGCCGAGTTCGAACATATCGTCGTGCGGTTTCGCCACTATTCCCAGTATGCCTACGATCATGGGTTCAGGATGGGCGCCGAGAACCACTGGGGACCTGAGAAGTCATGGGCGAACCTGAAGCGGCTGTACGAGGCGATTGACCATCCTGGTTTCGGGATTTCGTTGCACCTCGGGTCATGGACCGGAACTGACGATGAACGGCACGCCGCCGATGCTGCCGTCGCACCATGGGTATGCCATACGCACTTCGATCAGACGACGTGCGAAGGGCCACTGGCGTCAAAGGTGGCGATGCTTCGCGCATCCGGCTATGACGGAGCGTGGAGCGTCGAGCATCACAGCGGTGAGGACGAGTACGTCCGTGTTGCAGATCAGTTGAACCGAATGCGTGCAGCACTCGCCTGATCCAGCTCCCTGATAGTCAAGCATCATTTGCCTCTCCGTGGACTCGGGTTGACGGCCGGATGGGGTACGCTGATCCCGTTTTAGACCAGTCGGGCGCCGTAGGTCCGTGCACGCCGCGACGGTCTGGTTCGGTTCGGGTCAGGAGGGCAGCGATGGGTCTCGTCTTCGGCGCGATCGAGGGTGGGGGAACGAAGTTTGTGGTGGCCGTGGGAAGTGGGCCGGACAACATCATTGCCCGCACGCGGATGGACACGCGCACGCCGGATCTGACGATCCCTGCCTGCATCAGTTTCATCCGCGAGGCTTCCGCTGGGCACGCGCTTGGCGCCATAGGAGTTGCCTGCTTTGGACCCATCCAACTAGACACGGCGGCCCCGGATTACGGGTCGGTCACGAATACTCCGAAGCCGGGTTGGGCGCACACGCCGATTGTCGGTCCGCTTCAGGACGCGTTCGACGTGCCGGTCGGGTTCGACACCGACGTGAATGGTGCCGCCCTCGGGGAGTGGCGTTGGGGGGCGGCACAAGGTTGTGATCCCTGCGTGTACCTGACCGTAGGCACAGGCATCGGTGGGGGAGCAATCATCAATGGATTCCCCCTCCACGGTCTACTTCATCCCGAGATGGGCCATATCCCGATCCCGCGCCTCACCTGGCCGAATGGCCAGATGGATGACTACACCGGCTTCTGTACCTACCACGGGGCAGGGTGTTTCGAGGGAATGGCGGCGGGCCCGGCAATTAGCGGTCGTCTCGGACAACTTGGTGAGACCATTCCCGACGACCATCCGATCTGGGAACTCGAAGCCGGGTACCTCGCTGCGGGATTGGCATCGATCGTTCTCGCGCTTTCACCTCGTCGCATCGTCGTGGGTGGTGGCGTAATGCAACGGAGCGATGTGTTGGAACGAACGCGTCGCCGGTTGCGGGAAACGCTTGCCGGGTATGTTGCGTCCCCACAGATCACTGGTGATCAGACTGACTATCTCGTTGCGCCGAAGTACGGGCAGGATGCCGGGCTGGTTGGTGCATTCGCCCTTGCCGAAACGGCGTTTACGGTGGCCAAGCGATGATCGCTATCCGACGGTCTGAAGAAAGAGGTCACGCGGATTTCGGGTGGCTGGACAGCCGCCATACATTCTCGTTCGGGCAATATCACGATCCTGCCCACCGGGGGTTCTCGGTCCTTCGCGTCATCAACCAGGACCGAGTGGCGCCCGGTCACGGCTTTCCAATGCACCCGCATCGGGATTTCGAGATCTTCTCGTACATCCTGAATGGGTCACTCTCGCATGAAGACACCACGGGCGTGCGTGCGACCGTGCATCGTCACGATGTGCAACTCATATCTGCCGGGACCGGCATGGCCCATAGCGAGGCAAATCCGTCGTCTGCTAAAGAGGTGCATTTTCTTCAAGTATGGCTTCAGACCAATCGTCCGGGCCTCGAACCGGTCTATTCCCAGGCTGCCTTTGGGCCCGACGCGAAGGCGGGTCGTCTCTGCCTGATCATGTCCCCGGACCGCGTTTCCGGATCACTCGCATTCCGCCAGGACGCACGCATCTTCGCAACCGTGTTGCGCGATGGCGACAGGGTCGCCCATATCCTCGCACCCGGTCGCGTCGCGTGGCTGCACGTCGCGACTGGCGCGCTTTCTGTCAACGACGTCTCTCTCAATCCGGGGGACGGCGCATCTTTCACGGGAGAATCTTCGGTGCGTCTCACCGGCACCGCCATGGAAGCCGAGGCACTCCTGTTTGATTTGCCCGCTTAATGTCAATCCTTTGGCGCGATTGAACGTTGGAGCGGCACTCGGGCATTGTCATCCTCAGGTGGCCCGCATGGGCGCGGATTCTGGGCCATACCTTGTGGAAAGAGTGCCTTCCACCGCGTATCCACCCCTTCCGCAGTCGACTTCAGCGGTCGAACTTCCTTCGGGTACCAAGGCTTCATGCGGGCATCGATACCGATCGGCGGTTCGTATGACAGGTGGTGGCGCCTTGCAAGTGTCCGGGCGGCATGAATGTCCGCACCGGGTGAGAAGCGGGTGAAGGTTGCCCACAGGAACCGCTCCGGGTCGCGCGCGATGGACACGTCGTCGGTGAGAACGATCAGCGGCCACCCGGCAAACGCCGGTGCCGAAACAAGCCTTGCGACCGCTCCGGGTTCGTCCTCGAAGGCTGGGCCGGAGACGACGAGGCACCCGTCACAGAAGGCATCAGCCGCAGCAACACCGGCAGGCAGTGTCGTCCCCTCGGCCAGGCCGAAGACACTCGGGAGACGTCGCTTCGCTGGTCCCGTCCCGATCAACACTCCCTTGCTTCCGCGGTTCAGTGAACTGCCTGTGTAATCAAGCGTGTCCATTGCGGTCTGGTCGAAAATGAACAGGTCGGTATTGAAGTTCGCCCGGGCGAGGATGTGTTCCAACGTGCCGGGAAAGTCCTTGAGATCACGGGGAGTGTCGGTGACCAGCAGAAACTTTGTCAGTGCCAGTTGCCCCTCGCCGAGTATTCGGAACGCCGCCGATAACGCTTCCCGCGCGTACCGTTCATGTACCACTGCGGCAGCAAGGGAATGGAAGCCCGTTTCGCCGTAGCTCCAGATATCACGCACTGATGGCATGACCAGTGGGAACAGTGGGGAGAGCAGTTCCTGGAGGTACTCCCCGATGAAGTAGTCTTCCTGCCGCGGTTGGGCCACGACGGTTGCGGGATAGATCGCATCCCTGCGGTGATACAGCCTGCGGACGTTGAATACCGGGAACTCGTGGGCCATCGAGTAGTACCCGTAGTGGTCGCCGAACGGACCCTCGGTGCGTCTGATCGCCGGTGGTACCTCCCCGACGAGGGCGAACTCGGCTTGAGACAAAAGGGGATATCCACCTACCGGGTCTGGCGTTCTACCTAGCCGCTCGCCCATGAGCAGTGACGACAGCAGCAGTTCGGGAAGGTTCTCCGGAAGCGGCGCGATTGCGCCGAGGATCATCGCCGGCGGGCCACCGAGGAATACGGTCACTGGCAGTGCGTGACCATTACGCTCAGCCGCCGCATGGTGGAACCCACCGCCCTTGCCAATCTGCCAGTGCATTCCGGTCGTCTGCCGGTCGTAGACCTGCATCCGGTACATGCCAAGGTTGTGTCCGTGACCATCTGGACCCGGGTGCTCGGTAAAGACAAGGGGCAACGTGACGAACGGTCCGCCATCGTCGGGAGACAACGTCAACACCGGCAGGCGCGTGAGGTCAGGCGGTGAATGGACGGCGTCGAGGATTGGTCCGGTCGCTTCGCGACGGAGCCCCACGCGAAGTCCCGCACCAACAAGGCCCCTGAACTCCCACAGCTTCGCCGGAGTCGGCGGCAGGAGTTCCGTCGCCGCACGTGCGGCCTGGCGCACGAAGTCGACCGGCCGTCGCCCGAACGCCAGTTCAATCCGTCGCATCGTCCCGAACAGGTTCGTGACGACGGGAAAGTCGCTGCCTTTTGGCGATCGGAAGAGCAGTGCCGGGCCTCCCGCAGCGATCACGCGCCGGTGGACCTCGGCGATCTCAAGATACGGATCGACTGGCGCGGTAACTTCCACGATCTCGCCCTCGCGACGCAGGAGATCGATCAGGTCGCGGAGGCTTGTCAGGTTCATCCTGATGCCAAGTATGACTGCCCATTGCGTCGGTGTGCCGGTTCCGGGCCACCCTTGGGACGCGGATAGACTGGGTTGGAAACAGACTTGTTCACACCTGCCCAAGGAGAGATCCCAACGTGACCGGACGATCCGTCGAGGATGTGCTTGCACTTGAACCACTGCCGCCGAAACTGACCGGTCAGGTGGCGCTCGTGACCGGCAGTGCGCGCGGTCTCGGGCGCGCCTATGCGCTCCGCCTGGCCCGCCTCGGTGCCGACGTGGTCATAAATGACCTGGACCTCACTGCGAATCGGCGCTACGACGAACCATTGACACCGGGATGTGAAACCGTCGTCGATGAGATCCGGGCACTGGATCGCCGGTCGATTGGCATCGAGGCCGATGCGACGAACGAGGCGCAGGTCCGGGCGATGGTTGCCAAGATCGAGGAAGTATTCGGGCGTCTCGATATCGTCATTTGCAACACCGGTGGGGCACTGGTTCCCGGTCCGAGCGTCGCCAGTGAGGTTCCGATTGACGACTTTCAACGGATGATGGATCTGAATTTCACGAGCGCGGTGATCACTTGTCAGGCAGTTGCGCCAATCATGAAGAGGCAGGGTCGAGGCAGGATCGTCCTTGTTGGATCACAGGCCGGCTTGCGATCCCAAGGTGCCGGAGGAGGAACCTCGTATTCGGTGGCGAAGGCCGCTGTCCATCACTACACCAGGAAACTTGCGTCTGATCTCGGGCGCTTCGGCGTGAACGTCAACTGCATCGCGCCGGGGTGGATCCTCTCGTCTCGCGCCCTGGCAAGTGGGCGCAACGAACCCGAGACCCGAGACCGGCTCGTCCAGGAGATCGCCTTGGGCAGGCTGGGCGATCCGGAAGACTGTGCAAAGGTCGTCGAGTTCCTGTGCACTGACCTTTCGGATTACGTCACGGGACAGATCATCCCGATCTGCGGTGGCGTCTGCCTGTTCTAGGCAACGCACGTCGATCCGCCACAAAAAAACCGCCGTGGGGAACCCATCCCCATGGCGGCGTTTCAAGTTTGGTAGGAAATGACCTTACGCGTTTGCACGAACCGCGCCAGGAACGGCCTGGTTGGCGGCTGGTGCCTGAGCGGCTGCCTGGGCCACGATTGGTGCGACGTAGGCTCCATCGTTCTCCTTACGCGCCGCACCTGGCGTCCGGGAACCACTCGAAGGCGTAAACGCTGACGGTCCGATGCTCACCGACACTTCAGCCAATGTGCGCCCAGACCTCATCTGCCGCAGCAACACATCCGGGGACACGCTTGGCTGAACGGCAAGTTCTGCGGTGGACGCACGTCCCCGTGTGACCGACCCGTCGGCCGCCCCGAGGCGTACTCGTGAGTAAGCTTCGATACCGCGGTTGGCAATCGTCGACGCAATCATTTCATCGGCTCCGTTGCGCGAGGTGCGCGGCAGATGGTGCATTCTCCACCCGCTCATCATTACTATCGACACAACTTGGATATCCTGAAGGGGGTCTGCCGAAACTCGCGAGGAATTTGGAAATTGGTCTTGCCGACCCGGGATCCGGTAGCCAGTCCAAAGGAAGTGACCATCAATTCCGGTGGTTCCCCACGCACTCACCACAGCGGTTGGAAGCCAATTTGATCAGGACTTCGCAGCGTTGACCGGGGCAGAGAGGAAGTCGGCAATCCGTGCCGAGACATCGCTTGGGTATTCCCAGATGGGCATGTGCCCACACTTGTCATAGATATGAAGGGTGGAACCAGGGATCAGGCGCTCGGCACGAGTTGCGTGTGCGACTGGCAGGATTGGGTCATTTCTTCCCCACAGGATCAGTGTCCGGTGACTGATCTCACGTAGGCAGTGGACGAAGTTGTGCCTCTGGCCTGACCACCCGATTGTGGCGCGCGCGGTGGCTAGAAATGCATCAACTGCTCCGGGTGCCCGCCACGACTCGACCCGCCTCTCGGCCCACCCATCCGGAATGCGTTCGGGGTTGAAGCAGAGCGCGCGGCCGAATGACCGGGTGGATGCGGCCGTCGAGCGGTGAAGTCCAAACCGTACGAATGGTGGGGCGATCGAACCAAGGCGGTAAGACCATGCCACTTCAGTTCCAAGTCCGGCCGAACTCACAAGGACGAGGCTCGCTACCCGGTCGGGCATGGCGGTCGCGAGGTTCAAGGCAATCGCGCCCCCCGCGGACATGCCAACGACCGGGATCCGTTCGATGCCGAGAGCATCCAGCAATTCCAATACAAACCGGGTGTAGTACGCAAGGTCATACGGATGCGCCCGACCGGAAGGCTTTGGCGACAGGCCATGTCCCGGCGCATCCGGTGCCAGGACCCGGAAACGGGTGGAAAGTTGAGGGATCACCTTGGACCACTCTTCGGCAGACCCGCCAATGCCGTGGAGGAGGAGGACCGGTTCACCCTGTCCGCTGTCTATGACATGGCAGGAAAGGCCGTCCACGTCGACAGTCCGGGACCCGTTCGAGTGCGGGCCTGGTGCCACCGAACCGTGGATGCTCACCTGCCAATGGTAGCCTTCCCAACAGAGCGATGAGCACTTCCAATGAGACCTCAGACGACATGGTTGAGGCCAGAGGGCCGGGAGAATTGGTGATCATTCTCGACCGAAGCGTCTGCATCGGGGCTGCGGATTGCGTGGCGCTGGCGCCGGTCGGATTCTCGCTTGACGTGGCTGGGAAGGTCCGGTTTGTCAATCCGGTTGCGGAAACCGATGCGCGCATCTGGGCCGCGGCGCGCCGGTGTCCGACGGATGCAATCCTCCTGGAGGATCGTTCAGGCAAGGCACTCTACCCTTGACCGATCATTGCCTTACCATTGACAGTGGTTTGGCGCGCGATTGCCGTCGTGGCCCGCCAGCAGGTTTACAGATACTGAGGTGCCAGAATTGACCGCGACCGCATCCATACGGGCCGTCTTTCTCGATGTCGGTGAGACCCTGCTGTGCGCGCACCCAACATGGGCACACGTGATTTCCGACGTCGCTGGCATGCATGGGGCACCGATCACACCCGAGGCTCTTCTGGCGACTGAACGTGAACTCGCTCCGGTGATCGCGTCACGCTTTCGGGACGGCGAGCGACACACAACTTCACTCGGGAAGTCGCGTGCACACTGGACGTGGCGGTACTCGGAGATGCTTTCGAGTTGTGGCGTGTCCGACCGGATGATCCCGGCTATCGCTCAGGCGTGTCACGCGCGCTTCAACGACTTCGACACGTGGGTGCTCTTCGATGACGCACGTCCATTGCTGGACGAACTTGACCGGCGCCGTAAGCAGGACGGACTGATTGTTGGCGTCGTCTCGAACTGGGAGGAGTGGCTTGAACCACTCTTGAACCACTGGGACCTGACCCGTCATTTTGATTTCCTGGTGGTATCGGGCGTCGTATATTCCGAGAAGCCCGACGAGGCAATCTTTGATGCAGCCCTCACCCACGCCGGGCTCACTCGGTCCGAGTCGAACTTGGCAATTCACGTGGGCGACAGCGTGACCGCCGACGTTGAGGGCGCGCGTGCAGTCGGCGTACGTCCAGTCCTTCTGGACCGTGATGGACGATATCCGCCTGAACGGACCGCAGGAACTCCGGTGATCCGCTCGCTAGCCGAACTCCCGCGCCTGATCGACGAGGCGCGGGGTTAGTGGCTCAGACGTTTTCCCAGCTCCCGGATGCGGCCGATTTATAGATGGCGTGCGCCACCCGAAGTTCCTGAAGCGAATCCTCTGGACCGGCGGCGAGCGGGGTACCATCTAGAATGGCGTTGACAAAATCCTGGTTTTCGCCGACAAAACTCACGGCATAACCCCAATTGCCTTCTAGGGCGAGACCACCGCGGTGCTTCGGGTTGTACAGGTTGACCCCGCCTCCGGGGAAGCCTCCGATCACTATCTCACCGTCGGTCCCGGTAATCCGCCAAGATTCCTGCGGCCCGAGTGGCGTGTTCACCATCAGGCCATCGTATGAGGCGTAGACACCCGATTCGAATTGCACAAGGGAGCGCATAAGGGAATCACCCTGCATCTCTTCCATTGGGTATCCGACTACGCCCACGACACGGGTGATGTTGCCAAACCACATCCGCATTGGCCGGACCCAATGCGACCCACCATCGATCGTGATCCCACCGCCAGTCCTTGCCTGCGAAAGGCGCCAAGCCTGCCCCGTGAACCAGTACGGGTTGTACTCGGAAACGAAGGCGGCGCGACCGGTGACCAGGTCGCCTATCTCTCCCTGCCGAATGAGGTTGAGCGCTGCGACGACCTCTGGCCAGTATTGAGCATTCTCAGCGAGCATGAAGACCCGGCCGCTGGCACGCGCCGCATCCAGGATCCGGGATGACGCCTCAAGCGTCGGTGCCATCGGCTTCTCAAGCATCACGTGCTTGCCGGCGGCAAGGCACTTCAATGTGGTCGATTCGTGCAGGTCATGAGGAAGCATGATGCTGATCGCGTCGAACGCATCAGCGGCGATCGCGTCATCAAGAGAGGCGAACGCAGTTCCGCCGGTCTCTTGGGCATAGGCCGACGCGCGCGTCGAGTCTGCGTCGATGCACGCGGTGACCCTCACGCGGGGGACGTGTCCTTTGATGGCGTCAAGGTGATATCGCGCGATCGCGCCGCAACCGAGGAGGGCAAGCCGAACTTCTGTTGTCATGGTGACACGATGGTAGTCGGCGGCCGTCAGCTGTGCGAGTTGTTGCGTGACGCCTATTTCCGGAACGTGATGTTTGGAGTTTCGGATGAGAAACGGAAACCTTCAGTGTCATCGTCAAGCCAATAGCGGACAAAGCCGGCCAGAGTGGCAATCTCGTCTCGCGACAACGATGCGATCGGGGAGGCACTGCTCCCATTCGCATCCCAATCCGACGCCCGGTAGATGACCACATCGGCCATGTCTGCGTGGATCACGATGGCGTCACCACTTGTCGGATGGATTACCAACTGGGTCGGAATGCCACCTTCGGGAATGATCGGCATCGGGTTTCTCCAGTGCGTTTTTGGCGCCGAGGCACGTTTCCTCCTCGGTCCCTCGGGAATGGGCATGCATGGCGGGTTCGTCAGGAAGGTCGGCGTCGGACTGGCGTACGGCGTTGCATCACGAGGATACGGTGCCGGTCCATTCAGAAGACCGTGGTCACGGGTGAGACGTCACGGTGAGAAGCGGTGGCGTCCGGGCCGATTGACCGGATGCGTCGACGGACCATTGGGATCAATGCGAGAGCAACCCACCCCGATGCGATCAGGATGCGCCTGAGCCACGGTGCGGTGTCCCAGAAGTACTCGCGTTCAATCCGCCACGACTCCGCCCAATCAATTTCGGGCAGCCTCGTTCGTGACGCCCAACCGTCGGCCGTTGGAGCGCGGCGGACCATCACCTTGTTCGGATTTTCAATCCCGGTGCCCTTGCGTCCCGGATAGTCAACCCAGATGTGGTCGAATGAAGCTTCCAACCGATAGGGCATGCCTCGCGCCTCGAAGACGCTCGCAAGTACGACCGCGCGCCCCTGGCAGTCTCCCGCGTTGCGTGCCATTACTTCCGCCGGTGTCGGGAAGGTCCACGGCACACCATCGGTTTCCCACGGTACGGCGTACGTGACCCGTTCAAGCACCGCCGCCTCGATTTGCCGTGCGTTGGCTGGCAAAGTAAGTGCCCATTCGCGCACGGCTTCGGCGTCGATGACCGGTCTCCACGCGTTCTGGATCGATCGCACCAGAACACCCGGATTTGGATAGCACACGTACACGCCCCATGCAATGGCCAGCCCGAGTCGCCATCGCTTTCGGACCCACCACGGCGTGGAGACCGTGGTAGAGATTTTCAATCCGTCACTCATGCCGTTGGTTTCACAGTCCGCAGTCTCGCATGCCTGACGTGTCCGTTCATCACGAATCGTATCTCGGATTACCGGGTCTCCGTGGCTTGAAGAGACAGTCCCGCGGGGCCTAGTCAGGCGTCAGGGTCCGGCGTCCGCCCGCGTCGCTGGCCCAGAGTCACTTGCAGCCCGGGCGCCCGGGCGGCTGAACGATACTCGCCCCGGTCAAGTGCTGATCAGTTCAGCTGGGATGTGGAAATTGGCGATCACGCGTGGGCACTCCCTAGTACGTGATATGTATAAAAGCATGGAACGCTGGTCATGCCAGTCCAGTGGTCTGAATCTAACTTTTCGGGAGCGTAATGTGGCGATCAAGAGTGAGGGCCGCGGTTCATGCGCCCAAGCGTTTCATTAGCCCGTCGACGCTGAGCCCC
The DNA here is from genome assembly GCA_009693165.1 of Chloroflexota bacterium. Lineage (GTDB taxonomy): Bacteria > Chloroflexota > UBA11872 > UBA12225 > UBA12225 > UBA12225. The sequence goes on along the minus strand of SHXX01000009.1, from coordinate 37,637 downwards.
AACCATCATGACTTTAGTTTTGCCACTCGCCAGGCCGTAATCCGCGGGTGAAATCCATGGGATACCCGCCGGTCAGGAGGCCTTACGGTGCATGTGCCCGGTCGTCCATGAAAGCGGCAATGTGGTCGTTCAGAAACGTCGCATCGGCCGGATTGGATCCGCGTCCCCCAGTGTGACCCCATAGCGATGGAACCGGCACCAAGTTGCACTGAGACAGGAACGGCGCTTCGTAGCGCGCGTCGGTCAGCGGAAAATACAAATCCGTTTCGGAAGGCATGTACAACACCGGCACCTTGATCGAGCGCAGCGCCTCTTCCGCGTCGCCCTTGAACGGCGGAGTTCCTCCCACGTCGTGCTTCTGCCAGGTGCGCATTTGCAGAATCAGGTCATTGGCGTCCCCGACGGAAGCGAAACCTGTGCTGTATCTCTGCACAACTTGTTCGAAGGTAAGGTCGGGGGTGGCCGGGTTCCTCCACAATTCGCGGCGCCACCATTCCTGCGATAACAGCCACCCGGTCCAGACTGTTCCGAAGGCTTGCAGGCCCCTTTCCGGCGGGGCGGTGTATTCGCCACCATTGAAGTTCTCATCGGCCGTCAAAGCGGCGATCTGCCCCTCGAGCCGCACGACCCCGTGCCCGTACGTCTTGGCCGTTCCTGCGGTTGCCACGATGCGATCCATGAACTCCGGATAACTCACAGCCCACTGGAACGCCTGCTGAGCCCCCATCGAGAACCCGATCACGGCAGCCAAATGATGAACATGCAACGCTTCCGTGAGAAGTCGATACACTGCCTCGACATTGTCGCGTATGGTCGTGACGGGAAAGCGCGGTCCGTGCAATGGTTCCGGGGTGTTGCTCGGGGAAGAGGAGCGGCCGTTACCGAACATCTCAGTGCTGATCAAAAAAAGTTGGCTTGGATCGAGCGCTTTGCCGGGACCGATTAGCCAGTCGTAGCCCTGAAACTTCGCCATGTAGGACGAGGCTAGGAGCACGGCATTGTCGCCGGCGCCGTTCGAGTGCCCGTAGGTCCCATAAGCGACGCGGGCCTCTGGCAGCACGACGCCGCTCTCCGTCTTGAAATCCTTGATTAGGAACTCGTGTTGTACTGGCTCGATGGCAGGTTTCATTATCAGACCGATGCTATCGGAGGCGAGCAGCGAATTCAAGCCACGCCAAACCGGATAACAAGGCAAGAATACCGAAGGGTTTTGACTGTGAGGCGCGCTTGCCCTGTGAGAAATATCACGCACCTTACGGGCCCGCACACCCTTTGCTCGTGATCAGCCGCGTGACCTCCACACGCAAAGTTCAGGAAAGGCCGATTCGGTAGAGACACTCTTTGACTTCGCTGGTGCCGGTTCTCCGGATTTCACACGGGTGTCCTGGCTTGATGAGGCCAGGTTTTCGCCTAATTGCAGACGGCCGATCCCCCCGGGCGCGAATGCTGCGTCCGTTCTGATCTGCACCCTTTTCAGGTGGAGCAGGGTGGTCTCGCAAACTTCAAGGATGGACCGACGGGCCTAAAGCGTGGTGACTAGCAAGCCGAATTCGAGGTTGGCTTCTTTGGCGCCGTCCACCCGGCAGTCAACGCCATTCGCATTGGCCACGAAGACAACCTTCGTGGCCAGGGCGCCAACGATTTGGTTTCGGTCTAAAGTTCTTCACGAACCATGTCGCTGCCTAGAAAGTCGCTGTGGGCTGATGAGACAGTTCCGCAGCGTGCATCGAGGCGCCAAGTTAGAGCGTCTTCCCGCGTTACCAGGTGGTAGGCGTGCGAACCTAAGATGGGCTCTCGTAGTCCTTTGTGTACTCAATCATTCACGGCCCTTATTGGCAGAACGTGGTGAACCTAAGATGCAGGTTTCTTGAACAAGATATGCAGTAATGTGCTAAACTGATCTTCATAGTGGCGCAATCTGGACGAGCAATTCTGCAGCGTGTTGTGGACAACGAAGAGCGAAGGCCTCGGCCGATCAATCCCATTCTTGGTGGGCTATTGATATTGGGTGGCAAGGGGTTGATGCTGTGGCTTGTCGGAACCACGCTATTTTGTATTGGATATGCATGTCGTGCTTTCTACGATATAGTTGGCGAAATTGTTGCTTTCACAATGCCCATTCTCATGCTTTGTGGCATTGCCTTGATCATCTTCGGAATCGATCGCGCAGTGAAGTGGATTACCGGGTCAGGTATTTTCAATTTCTAAGCTACTTTACGGTGGTCAATGACTTTACCGTCCTCGGTGAGGTCCTACATCCGATTTGATCGCTACATGGTGGCGAGAACGGTGCCGGCTATGGCAACCACCACACCAAGGGACTGGATGCTTCCGGGGCGTTCATCGAGAACAATCCGTGAAAGCAGGATCGTGACGACCGGATGGAGTGCCCCAAGCGTTGAGGTGACGCCGAGCCGGCCTGCAATGCTGGCGTGTGCAAACAGCGTGGTTGCGCCGAGATCTAGCAATCCCGATGCAGCGATGCCGGTTGCGGTCACGACGGGTGGTCCATATTTCTTGGCCGTGCTGAGAATGCGAGAACCGACTGTCCCGCAAGCAATCCGGGGCGTTGTCGCGTCACTAACTGTCGGCTTGTTTGGTCTTGATGCGAAGCCACTCAAGACAGCCCATGCGGTTCCGAGGCATGCAACGGACACTGCCCCCTCAATGAGTGAAGCGACAGCGACACCGCCGCGCGATGCCTCACTGAACAGGCAGAAATACGTTCCGAAGCACATCGACGCGATGACGGCAAAGACCATAGATCTGCGATCGGCGCCTCTCGAAGACATTGTCGTTCCAGTGGAGGTATGGGTAGCGAGGACAATCCCTCCAACCGTGCCAACGATTCCGATGGCACCGATCAAGCTGATCGCTTCGCCGCCAACCACCCCCACGAACACCGGGATGATCGCCCCTGATGCGGAGATTGCGGTGACCGTTCCAAGATGCCCTTTTGCGAGGGCCCGGTAGAAGCAACCCAGACCTGCAGCACTCGCGACACCGGCAGTGATGGCAAACAGTGCCGTCGGGAGGTCTGGAGCGTCAACGCCGAGTCAGAAGCATGCGGCGCCTGTGGCTGCAAGACCGCACGACTGAGACATTGCAGTGACCGAGACTGGCGATAGGCGGCGGGCAACCAGGCCGCCGACGAAGTCGGAAATACCCCAAAGCACCGCAGGCGTGAGTGCGAGGATGATGGTAAACATCCCACACATGGTGGATTATCCGTGTAAACGGAACATTATCTGACACCACTGGAGCGGTTACGGGATGGTCCTGGCTAGTCGGCCAGTTCATTCGTATTCGCATCACCTCCGAGGACTGCGAAATAGATTGCATCTGCGTGATGCACAACGAGGGCGGCGGTAGTCTGGTCAGGGTCAAATTGGTAGCCCGAGGTCAGGGAGATGCCAAGTTCCGTGTTGGCACGGGGAAGGAGATCCAGGACCTTTACCTGATCCGCAATGTTCGGGCACGCCAGATAACCCCATGAATACCGGAGACCTTGCCCCGGTGGCACGCCCATTTCGACCCGGATACGTTGTTGAATGAATTCGGCCATGGATTCCGCCACCGTGGCTGCCAAACCGTGTACCTTGAATCCACGGTCGTACTGGTCAGCTTGCTGGAGTTCGGTTGCCGTCTGGCTTGCGATCGCACCGGCGGTGACTACCTGGAAGCCGGCAGTGTCATACTCGCCAGATTCCATAGGGCGGAAGTAGTCAGCAAGGCATAGGCGTCCCTTGTTCCGGGGAGACCCATCGTCGGGCTGTCGCGGAAAACTGAACCTGGCACGCATTGGCAATGAATGACCGCGGGCGCCGGCAAGGAACGCCACGGGATCGTAGACAACCAATTCATCACCGTCTGCCTGGACCGGAAAGATCCCGTATGCTGCCGAGGGGCGAAGCCACCCCTCGCGCCTGGCGTCGCGCCACAACTGCTGCAATTCGGGTTCAAGTTCCCGAACGAGCATCCGCTCCCATGCTTCCTTGCGGGCCAAGGCGCGTTGGGATGGTGCGTCGGGTTGAGTCTCGAGAATTGGGCGGTACCCCCAGTGATGCCGGAACAGGGTATTACGGTCAAGAAGCGGTAACAGTAGATCAAGACTTCGGGGATCGATCGTGATGACTGACCCCGGTGTCGCAAGGTTCGGCGGGACCGTGCCATCACGCACGGTGCGCACACGTGGCGCACCGACTTGCAGGCTGGGCAGGTTTGCGCTTGCCGCAATCATGGGCGTTTTCTCCTACGTTCGACCCGTTCAGGCCACCGCTGCTACTTCGGTCTGTACGCGGGCGATTACCGCATTCCGGTCACCAGACTGCGTGAGCGCCTCGACCCAGTCGAGACCCTCGAATGCATCCTTGCAATAGAAGACACCCCCGGCGTACCGGGCCGATTTCGCATCGTCAACGAAGTTGATCCTCGCGCCGAATGGACGGTTGATAGCCGCACCTCCGATGAGGACCGGGATGTCGAGGCCACGACGGTGCAACTCACGAACGACAAGAGGCATCTGACGGCTGGTATTCACGAGAAGCGCTGAGAGTCCGATCACGTCGGCACCGTGGCGGACGGCCGCTTCAACGATCTCGGTCACCGGGACCTGCTTGCCGAGATCGTGGACCGTGTAGCCATTGTTGGCAAGGATTGTCTGCACCAGGGACTTTCCAATGTCGTGGACGTCACCGTAGACCGTTGCCAGGACGACCGTACCCTTCGTGACACCCTCGATGCGTTCGAGGTACGTCTCCATGCGTGCGACGGCCTTCTTCATGACTTCGGCGGACTGCAGGACGTAAGGTAGAATGCGCTTGCCGGCGCCAAACTCGTCTCCAACCTGCTTCATTGCAGGGAGAAGGACGCCGTTCAGGACGTCGACCGCAGCATCGTGGCCTCGCGTCCCGTTCGCGGTGCGGTCGGCAATTGCCGTGTCGACCAGCTCCTCGACCCCGTCCTTGCGACGTTCGAGGATCCTGAACTTGATCCGCTCGTCGGTCCCCTCGGGTTCGACCACGCCGGGGCCGGTCTTTCCCGGTCCCGGTTCGGCGCCACCCGATTTGATGAGGGTGTCAACATGCTCGATGAAGTCCGTCAATGCGGACGGCGATGCATTGAATATCGCCGCCTCGGCAAAGTCACGGGTCACATCCGGAATGCCCGCGTACGGCCGTGCGTGCGCCGGGTTGATGATGGCGAGGTCCAGGCCGGCTTTGACCGCGTGAAACAGGAAGACCGAATTGAGGATCTCCCGCGCGTAAGGATCGATGCCGAATGACAGGTTGCTCACACCGAGGATGGTGAGCACACCGGGCAGACGGGACTTGATCAGTCTGATTGCCTCGATTGTCTCGACGGCTGCATTGGCGAGGTCAGCCTGACCGGTCGTGATCGGAAAGGTCAGGGCGTCAAAGATGAGGGTTTCCGGGGGCATGCCGTACTCGCCACACACAATGGTGTGGATTTTCTCGGCTGCCTCGAACTTCCATTGGGCATCAGTCGCCTGGCCCCGCTCATCGATGCACATTGCGACGGCAATGGCGCCGTGTTCCTTCATCAACGGCACCCACTTGTCGATCCGCTCAGCCCGGTTCTCCGCGTGGATGCTGTTCAGGATGGCCCGGCCCGGGTAGACCTCAAGGGCGGCCCGCACTACCTCGACTTCTGTGGTGTCGATCACGAGCGGTGTTTCAAATGACGCTCCGAGGCGCTTGACGATGGTCGCCATCTGGAAAACCTCGTCAGCGCGTTCGGTCAGAGCGACGCAGATGTCGAGCGCGTGCGATCCGTTCTCCACTTGCTCCCGCGCGATCTCGATCAACTTGTCGTAGTCGTCACGGAGCAGCGCACGCTTGGCAACACGCGACCCCTGCGAATTGACTCGTTCGCCCACGATCAGCGGGGCCGGGTCCATGAACAGGTCGTAGGCGCGCAACGCCGAAGCAATCCGGGGCACGTGTGGGACAGACCTTGCACGAGGCGCCTTCCCGCCCAGTCGGGCAACAAGTTCGGCGATATGATCGGGCGTCGAACCGCAGCAGCCCCCAACAACATTCACTCCGAATTCCGTCACGAAGTCCACCAGTTCGTCGGCCATCGGACCAGGTCCCAATGGGTAGACCGCCTGCCCGTCGACGTTCAGGGGAAGCCCTGCGTTCGGGATGCAGGTGACAGGCAACCGGGATGTCTCGCAAATGACGCGGATCGGTTCGCGCATGTAGTCAGGGCCGGTCGAACAGTTCAGCCCGATCAGGTCGATCGGGAGTCCTTCGAGGATTGTCACGGCCGCAACCGGGTCGGTGCCCAGCAGCATACGTCCGGACATCTCCAGCGTTACTTGGCATTGGATCGGAAGGCGGGTTCCGGTGTCACGAAATGCGCGCGTGCACCCAGATATGAAAGCCCGGGTCTCGAGGATGTCGAATTGGGTCTCGATGATGATGACATCGGCACCGGCATGGATTGCGGCGGTCACTTGGAGACGTGCACCCTCGGCGAGTTCCTCAAACAGAGAGCGGTACAGAGGCACTCCGTCCGCACCAAGCGACAGGGCGATCAGGGATGCCTCATCCCCACTGGGGAGGGCGCCTGTTGGTCCGAGTGACATCGCAACGAAGCGCGGCCGGTCCGGGGTTGAGAAGCGGTCGGCGGCCCGGCGGGCGCACGCGACGGCATTGAAGTTGATCTCGTATGCACGTTCGACGAGGCCCCATTCACGCAATCGCCTTGGACTTCCCTGGAAGGTATCGGTCTCAAGGACATCGGCACCCACGGCGAGATAGCCAGCGTGGATTTCCTCAAGGAGTTCGGGCCGCGTGGTCCCAAGGATCTCATGAGGCCCGCGCTGCGGATTTCCCAAGTAGTCGGCATCGCTGAGCAAATGTTGCCTAGCCAGGATCTGGGTGCCGAACCCCCCGTCATAGATCAGTATTCGCTTCTCTAGTTCCGCAAGGAACCGGCTTTGCAAGTTGTGGCGGTTGTACTGCACGGGAACCAGGCTGGGAGTGATGGTCATCGCAATCCGTCCAATTCTCGTTCGGCTTGACCGGCGCCATGAGGGTGAACTCTTACGCCCATGCCTGCCCGTGGCTCCTGGGAACACGTCCATGCTCCCGCCATGCCAATGATGAATGTAACGGTCAGGCGTGAACGCGCGCCGCACACCGCGACGGGTGAGGGTGCTGCCCGCTCGGTTCCATGTGCTCGTGCCTGGAGATGCGTTGCCAGATTTCATACAGTTAGTGTGTCACATATTCGGTCGAACCGTCAAGCATTGCCGCGCAGTATGCTGTCAAAATATGGTTCGGCACCGCCCGGGCCAAGGGAGAATGCTGATGCCTCTGGAAACCGGCGACGCAAAGGGTTTATCTCAGACATCGAGGGCGAGGCCCCGTGTCGCCGCCTTGTGCACCGTGTATCGGCCGCGTTCACATGCCGATGTGATCGTCAGCAAACTCCTTGGCGATTATTCGTGGCCGCATGTATATGACCGGGATGCGCTTGACTACGGCGAAACTGTCCGCACGCTCACGGAGACGCCCTTGCCGACCGATACGGACGGGCGCATCCGCCGACCCCGGGTCGGTGTGGCTTCGATGTTCATCGACCAGTTTCCGGAAAATGACCTCTCTCGCGGGTGGTCCGAACGGACTGGGGTCCCGATCCTTCCAACAATCCGTGAGGCGCTTACGCTCGGAACAGACACCGTCGCTGTCAATGGTGTACTCATCGTCGGCGAACACGGCGAGTATCCCCTGAATGCGCGCGGGCAACGTCTCTATCCACGACGCGAGTGGTTTGATGCCGTCGCTGACGTCTTTGAGGAACTGGGAAGCGTGGTGCCGGTGTTCATTGACAAGCATCTGGGCGTCGGGTGGGACGACGCCCGCGCAATCGTCGACCGCGCGGCCCGTCTCTGCATCCCCTTGATGGCGGGATCATCGGTCAGTACGGCACCGGTCTCTTGGCGTTCCCCTCGGGTCGACATTCCGATCGGGACCCGCATCCACCGGGCGGTAGTCGTGTCTCCCCCGCCATTGGAGGCCTATGGGTTTCACGCCCTCGAGGCACTCCAGTGCATCCTGGAACGCCGCCATGGTGGTGAGACAGGGATCGCCAGTGTGCAGTGCCTTGTCGGCCCAGAGGCATGGAAAGCCATGGACCGTGGTGCGTGGGATCAGTCCCTGATGCAGGCTGCATTGAATGTCTGTGACCGAGCTACCCCCGGCGATGCGCGGTCGCTTGCCCCGGAGGCCTCGGCTTTCCTTCTTCACTATCGTGACGGCACGCAAGCGATGGCGATGATTCCCGAGACAATCACCCCACAGTGGGCAATCGCCGCCGACGTGACGCTGCCAGGTTCCGACGCGGTCAGCCGCATCGCATTCCGGTTCGGCATGGGCACCCTAGAGCCATTTTCACATTTCGCGTGGCTAATTGAGGGGGTACAGGACATGATCGAAACTGGCATCCCAACGGTGCCTGCCACGCGCACGCTGCTGACGACCGGTGCCCTTGACTCCCTGATGGCTTCGCATGAGGCTGGGGGCGTCGCGATCGACACCCCGCAACTCGATATCTCATACACACCATTTGCCACCATAAATGAATAGGAAAAATGCGGTGGAGACCATTACCTCATTCCCGTGGTCACCGTGATTGGCCCCGGAACGGAGCGGCACTTCTTACGGGTGGCGCGCGTAGAGATGCTCAAGGTTGTCGCGAGGTGCCCACCCAAGGAGTGCCTTCGCCTTTGCGTTCGAGTAACGGTCGTGTGGAAGGTCTGCCGTGATGTGCATGAGCTCAAAGGGTGCCGGGTAGCCCGGGGCGTCGACGGTGTGGCGCAAGGCGCGTCCGGCGTCATCCCAGGAGATGGACATCGGGTGTGGGCCACCAGGGGCAGGTTCGGCGACGTCCGGGTTCACGAAGGCGCAGAACACGAGCGTTGGTGATTCAAGTCCGTATGCCTCGGACGCCAGACGTACGACTTCCTGACCGAGGTACTTGGCCACGGTGTACTGCCAGACGCCGGTCCGGGCCGGCGCGTCATCGGGCACGCCGAACTCGTGACCGTATCCCGCGGGCCGATCGTGGAGGTTCAACGCAGGGCCTGTATGCACCGACCGGCGAATTCCACGCGCGCGGGCGGCACGCATCACGTAGTAGGCGCCTTCCAGATTGACCCTGAAAGACCCGGGCACGTCGTGCCGGATGACCGTCAGGTTGAGGATTGCGTCTGCACCTTCGCACGCGGCTGCGACTGCCACCGGGTCGGTGACATCGCAAGTGATCGCCTCATGTGGAAGCGGGGGTACTGATGGCAACGGTGCCCCTGGGGACTGCGGCTGGTTAGCGTCGCGGATGTCGGCAAGCGGCCGTGCGTCCGTCAGGCGAACGGTGTAAGCGCTCATGAGGTGTGGCGCGGTTGCCGCCCCGAGTGGGCCACCCGCGCCGAACATCGTGACGCGCCGGATAACGCGAGATGTCACGGTTGATGTGTCGCGCAGGGCACGGACACCATTGCGTGCGGCCACCTTGCAATCATGGGCGGGCGAATAGCCGATCCCCCGAGCGGCTCCGACGGGAAAACGCGACAGATCGCCACCACCGGGAGCATGGAAAATCCACCAGCCGGAAGCAAGGGTAGTGCGCGAGTAGGTCTCGCTTATGGCCAAAGGCGCCTCGAGCGAGCGCACGCACGCTTGGACCGCGTCGTCGACGTGGACTTCATCGCCCGCGATCGGGCCATGGCCGGTGGAAATCGTGGCGAAGCGCAGGCAAATGACTGCAAACGGTTCGACAAGGGCGAGTTGCCTAGCCGTCTCTTCGGCGAGATACGCGCCGAGGCCCGCAGGATCATCGACATCCGGGCGCGGGCGCCATGTCTCGGCAACGGAGAACTTCTGATCGTAGCCCTCGAGATGGCGCAACGTGCTACCGAGGACATACCTCGACGCGCCCGCCTCGACCGCTGCACGCATGAGCACGTACGTACCCCGCGAAAGATGCTCAATGTGAACACCAGCGGCCTTCCACGATTTTGGATCTGACAGGTTGCCGGGATCAGGTGCGGTGTCGACTGATGCGACGGGTCGAAGGTCGATGACGGCTTCGGCATTCGCGACCGCCTGGGCGCAGGCCGTGGGATCAAGTGCATTACCGTTGAATTCAACGACGTTGTGCGAAATCGAAAGATGCTTCACAAGCGACTGACCAAGTGGCGTTCCCGTTTCCGTGACCACGATGCGCATCAGTGTCGTCCTTCTCATCGAATGAGCGCCCGCCCTACGGCGGGCGATGGCAGTGTAGTCGGTCGTTGTGGTTGTGCGGGTCAATGACCGACTGGCGGCGATGCGGGCGCGCCTCACAACCGAGCGCATTCCCAGCACAATTCATCGCATGAAGACGCTCCTCGTTCGGCACGCGACTGTCCTTGCCACCATGGACGCATCGGGAACCGAGTTTCCGGATGGCGGCCTGTTTGCCCGTGATGGGGTGATTGAGCTGGTCGGCCGAACCGCGGATCTTCCGGATACCGCGGACACCGTCCTGGATCTTCGGGGACACGTCGTAGCCCCGGGCTTGGTCAACACGCACCACCACCTCTACCAGTCGCTTACCCGCGCCGTGCCTGGCGCTCAGGATGTTGACTTGTTCAACTGGCTGCGCACCCTCTATCCGATCTGGGGGCGCCTGACACCCGAAGCGGTAGCCGTCTCCACCCAAGTCGGCCTCATGGAACTTGCGCGCAGTGGGTGCACAACCGCGTCAGACCATCTCTATCTGTTCCCGAACGGGTGCCGTCTCGACGATCAGATCGTCGCCGCCCGTGAAGTTGGCATTCGTCTCCATGCATCGAGAGGAAGCATGTCGCTTGGGCGATCCAACGGAGGCCTGCCGCCAGATGACGTGGTGGAGGATGAGGAATCGATCCTTCGGGACACCAGTCGCCTGATCGAAACGTGGCACGATCCCACACCGGGCGCGTTGTCACGGATTGTGGTGGCTCCATGTTCGCCCTTCAGCGTCACGGGGGACCTGATGCGCGAATCCGCCCGTCTCGCGCGCGCATATGGCGTACGCCTGCACACGCACCTTGCAGAGACGATTGATGAACAGGCGTTCTGCATCGACCGGTTTGGTCGGCGACCGGTGGCCTACATGGACCATCTCGGATGGGTTGGCACCGACGTCTGGTTCGCTCATGCTGTCTTCGTGGCATCCGATGAGATCCCGTTGATGGCTGGTGCCGGAGTTGCCCACTGTCCGACGTCAAACATGCGACTGGCTTCGGGCATTGCGCCAATCCGCGATTTCGTTGCGCGCGGTGTCCCCGTTGGATTGGGTGTCGATGGATCTGCGAGCAACGATGGAGGCAACCTCCTTGCAGAGGCGCGACAAGCGATGCTGCTTGCACGTCTGGCATCGGCATTGCGACGCGCCTCCGGTGCCGGTGCCGAGACACTCATGACCGCCCGGCAGGCACTTCGCCTCGCGACGTCCGGAGGCGCACAGGTCCTCGGGCGTACTGATATCGGAACCCTCGAACGAGGCAAGCGCGCCGACTTCTTCAGCGTCTCACTTGACCGGTTGGCGTATGCCGGGGCACACCACGACCCGTTGGCCGCCCTGGTCTTCTGTTCGCCGGGCGACGTCGACACCACCGTTGTTGAGGGACGCGTGATCGTGAAGGATCGTCGTGTGCAGTCGGTGGACGAGGAGGCCCTTATTCGCCGACACAATGCGATTGCCAAATCCCTTCTCGCGGATTGACACAGCACCGACGGCATTCCGGCACTTCTGAGACCGGTTGCGTTCGCTCGCCTTAGGCTTCAAACCTTGGAACAGTTCCACGGTGGGGGCGGACTACTCTGACGGATCTGGTGTCGGAACCGGAATCGGTAGTGGGGTCAATGTTGGCGGTGGGTCAGGCCGGCCTGATCCGTCGCGGGATGCAGCAATCGTCGGGATTGCAGAAAGGACCGCAAACGTCGTTGCCATTGACGAATTGGCAGCGGCGATCGTTGTTGCTACGGCTGCGCGTCCAGGCGCGAGCGACGCATCAATCGCGGGATTGTCGCCGAGGATGGCACGGATTGCGGGTGGCAATTCCAGAGCTGGAACGGTGAGTGGCAGGTGAACCGTCGGATCCATCCCTGCAGCACCGCCCGGCTGCATCGAAGTGCCGTCCGCACCTAGGGATCCGCGACACGCGTCAGGTGACCAGAACCCATTTTCCTCCGCATGTGCATTATCTTCGGCAACCCTCAGTTGCGGGGTGTCCATCGACGGGTTCGGGAGGGGCCGCACTCTTGCATACCCGCCGGCGACAGGCAGGTATCCGAGGTCCATTGGTGCGCGCACCATTGGGTTGGGGATTGCGCCGGGGATGAGGGGGGTATTGGGACCGGTTTCGATCATAAGCGGAGTAGCCACCCGTCCGCGTCACGGTCGGGCTGCGTCGGATTGGCGACCCACAGGACCGGCGACCCACCCGGCACCCGTGTCCGAATGAACCGCTTCGCTTCGTCGAACATGCACCCGGTTTCCTGACCTGGGACCACCGGTCCCGCGGTATCGGTCCCGATCAGTCTCACCCGTTCGATCCCTGCACCAGGGACTGCGACTTCCGCTGTACTTGGATCGATGGCCCGGATCGCAACTGGGAATGGGGTGTCCGTGTGCGCCCCTACCACAGGGTTCGGACGGTCGATCGCAGTCATCATGACAACAAGCGCTCCCAGGATCACGAGAGAGGGAGTCCGACCCAGAGGATGGCTTGCGCTTGCAATCCGGCGAAGGTTCCGTTGTTCTAGTTCTGGCATCGCGCGGCCAACGGGTATCAATGCCTGGTGGAGAAGGGTCCATGGGCCACTGCGCGTCTTGGTCGCCTTGTCGATCGGTTGGCGGATGGTGCTACCCGCTTGCCTGTCCCACGTCAGATCACTGGTCGTGATGTGATTCAGTTCAAGTCCCTCGCCGCTTGCGTTGGTGCGTCCAGTCCTTGGTCCGTGGCAGACCGCCCCGCTACGCTACCGTCCGTTGGGTTCAAAGGCACTCGTCCGGCCCACCTGGGCACTTCTTGAGACGGGTTCCCCATGGTGCGGATTCCAGGCCCGGGATCCACGAACTGGCGTCTGCAGTCGTGGCACCACCCGGCGATGGGAAACTGCAACGGAACGGAGGGGTCATGTGGTTGTCGGTCGGACTGGATCCACGCCGGCAGGATATCACCCACCCATGTGGCGATCCCGAACGCCAAGGCGACGATCAGCAATCCGGCCGGGGCCGATGCAAGCGGGATCCTTCCCGAGGACCCATCGGTGATCACTCTGGCGTGTATCGCAAGCAACCACGACACGATCGAAACGAAGATCAGGACACCCGTGAAGCTGCATGCCCACGAGAGGCGTGTTACCCGGCGAATTGGAGGTTCGGCTGTCCCCGTAGCCGCCATCGCGTTCGCGGAAGGTCCAGACACTCCGGGAACGTCAAGAAATGCCAGGCGAACGGCGCTATGGGAGACAGCTCCCCATGGACACTCCGGTCGCCACCCGTGCGGATCGTTCCGGCCCACCATCGCGCCCCCTGCCCGTCTGGACTTCGTTCCTGATTGGTGTACGCACATCCTACTCCCGATGCGCAGTGGTTGGCATCGGGATTTCCTTGAAGCAGGCGCGGAGGCCGTGCCGTGACAGATGATTGGCGTTCCACCTCACCTTCCCGGTCCGCACTGGTATCGGTCCGTGCAAGCGTGCGAGACGACGCGTGAACGGACTGGCACGCAAGACTTTCCGTGATGAATGAAGTGCCGCACCGCCAGCAAGTAGATAAATTGATGGGTTCACCATCATTCGAGTTCGATGATGTTTGCGTAATTCCCATCTGCACGGTACGTTCACGGTCAGGACAGGTTCACGCTGCCGCAGTGGGGCATTGTTGAACAATTTTATGTCATTTCGAATTGTCAATAATCATTCTGGGTTGAAGGCCAACATGACGGGGAAAGCAGTCGACCACCTCCGCCGGATTGCTTCCGCGCTTTTCTTGCTTGGCGGGATTGCTGCCGGGTCGGTTGAACTGCGGGGCGCTTCTGGCGACGAGTTACCGATGCGCGCGGCCACCCTTCCGACGGCTTCGGTGCCGGTTGCGGGCTCCGACGCTTCGTCTGGTCTCGTGTTCACTTCCACGGTCGTGGCGTCACGTACCAGCCAAAGTCTTGCAACCCCGTCGGTTGCCCTTGCCCATACTGCAACGTCAACAGTTTCCTTCGCCACGATTGCGCCCACGACTGCGTCTACACAAGCACCGACGATTGCCATGGCCTCCCCGACGATGTCCGTGGTTGGTGCAACCGCTACGCCGCCATCGCAGTCGTCACCGATTGTCCGCCGGACCCGCAGTGGCGTTGTCCGGGCAGCGTCAGCCTCATTCGAAGCGGCATTTGAAGGCATTTCGGCAGGGTTCAGCCATACCTGTGCCGTCTCGTCGATCGGCGAGGCGTGGTGTTGGGGAAGCAATGGGTCGGGCCAGATCGGTGACGGGACGACTACAAAGCGACTCACCCCTGTCTCGGTTGCAATTCCAACCGGCGAGGTCGCGGGCACCGGGTGGGATGTCCTCAGTTCCGGGTTCGAACACACCTGCGCTGTCACCACGAGGGGCACGGCCTACTGTTGGGGTAGCAACACCTACGGCCAGTTGGGCGACGCAACGACGACATCACGATTGGTACCGACACTTGTTGTGGGTGGCATCACCTGGGCGACAGTGGTTGCCGGCGTGCGTCACACCTGTGGCCTGAGCAACACAGGCACTGCCCATTGCTGGGGAGACAACAGTAACCACGCCCTTGGTGACGGCACGACGACGTCGCGGTTGTCGCCAAACCCTGTCCAGACGACCGGTCTTAGTGGCATACCGTTCACCTTGATCTCGGTGGGCAAGTACCACACGTGTGGCAAATTGACGTCTGGCGCGACCTATTGCTGGGGCTTCAACGCCACCGGACAGTTGGGAGATGGCACAACGGTTTCGCGATCGTCCCCGGTGGCAGTTTCAGGGAACGCGGCCCTAAGCCCGATTGCCACTGGCTCCGACCACACTTGCGGGGTCACCGCCTCGAACGCCCTCTCGTGCTGGGGCGGTAACTCAAGCGGTCAGGTCGGGAACTCGACGACGGTCACCCAGCTCTCTCCATCGCCCGTATCGGGGACACGCCTATGGAAATCCGTCACCTCTTCTGGAAACACAACATGCGGTACGGATAACACTGATGTCGGATACTGCTGGGGTTCTGGAGGATTTGGCCAGATTGGCGACGGTGGCACCCAGAACCGTTCGGCTCCGACAGCCATCCTGACCTCACTCAAATGGGCGCAGCTGAGTGCTGGCGGATCCCACGCGTGCGGCATTACGCTGACCGGCAAGGCGTATTGTTGGGGTTCGAACGCTTCCGGCCAGATCGGTGACGGCTCGGCGGCTGCCACGCAGCCCCAGCCCGTCATCATTCCCGCAGAGCCGGTCATCTCAACGATTGCGCGTGGTGCAACTGACCCACGTGTCGGTGCGGGAGCTGCCAGTCCCACCTTTGTGGTGTCCTTCAGTCGGGCGGTCACCGGTGTGGCGACGAGCAGCTTCAAGATTGTCACTGGAAGTGGCATCACTGGGACGCCAGTTGTTTTCTCGGTGTCCCCGGGTTCGACAACCGCAACGTCTCACACGGTCACGGTGAGTCTGGCGGGTGTCACCGCGAATGGCGGGTCATCAGCGACCATAGGGCTCGCACTGTCCTCGGTATCTGTCATCGTGGACACCGGCGGGAACCAACTCGCATCGACATCGCTGTCGGTCACGAGCGAGACCTATCTCCTAGACACCGTACAGCCGTCGATCACGTCAATCACCCGGGCGAACGGTGCCGCTGAACGAACCGCTGGAACCACTGAAGCCGCCTTCGCGGTCACGACGAATGAACCGGTGACTGGTGTGTCGGCCGCTACGTTCAGCATCGTGACCGGCTCTGGCATCACGTCAAGTCCTACATTGTCTGTTGGCGTTGCATACGCCGACGTTTTTGCCGGCTTGATGCACACGTGCGGGATCTCCATCGATCTCAAGGGATACTGCTGGGGCGCAAACGGCTACGGCCAGCTTGGAAATGGCACTGCGACCACAGCCACGTCGCCATCTGCCATAGCTGCTGGCTACACGTGGAAGGGCCTCGCTTCAGGTGATTCTCACACATGCGGTATCACCCAGGCAGGATGGGCGTACTGCTGGGGACGGAACCACAGTGGTCAACTTGGGAACGGTACCCAAACGGATGCGACGTCTCCAGCTCGTGTGTCCGACCCCGCCGGGGTGCCGGCGGCGCAATGGACTGCAATCAGCGCAGGTGACAACCACACGTGCGGCATCTTGATGGGCGGGAATACGTACTGCTGGGGTGCGAACGCCAGCGGTCAGTTGGGCGATACGACGACTTCGAACCGCAATGTCCCTACCCTCATCTCCGGCACAGGTTGGACTTCGATTTCCGCTGGGAGCGCGCACACTTGCGGCCAGCAGTCCACCGCTGCGTCCTGCTGGGGTGTGAACACATTCGGTCAGGTCGGTGACGGTACGACGGTGACTAGGAACACACCGACGATTGTGTCTGGTGGACGCGCCTGGCAGGCCATCAACGTGGGGAACAGCCATTCTTGTGGCCTGACAACCGGTGGGGAGGCGTATTGCTGGGGTGCGAACGGCAGCGGGCAACTTGGCACAGCCACGGTTTCGGCAGCCAGTACGCCAACGATCGTGGCTGGAGGGTTGACCTGGAGTGTCATCGACGCGGGAGGCGACCAGACATGTGCCCTTACCCAGGGTTCCAAGTTGTATTGCTGGGGTGAAGCGTCGGTCGGCCAGGTTGGCGGGCTGGTCAGTCGATCACAACCGTCACTCATTGGTGGTGACACGACCCAGACCCGGATAAGCGTTGGAGGGTTTCACGCGTGCACGATCCGAACGTCTGGCATTCTGGACTGTTGGGGGCCAGGCACGAGTGGACAGTTGGGAAGCCCAATCGCTGCCTCGACGCGCGCCTCAGCCGTCCAAGTATCGGGCGACCGTCAGTGGTCTGCGGTCGCACCCGGCCGTGATCACACGTGCGCTATCGCCACTGGTGGTGTCCTGAATTGCTGGGGTGCGAACGATGAGGGACAGGTTGCCGGAGCATCATCTCTGTTGAATGCCACGCCAGTGGCTTCATCTGGTGCCGTGCCGATGTCCAGGATCTCGTCTGGCTCATCGCACGCCTGTTCGGTAGCCAGTGCGTCGCCGAACCTTGCCTATTGCTGGGGGACGAACAGCGACGGACGCCTTGGCGATGGTTCAACAATCAACCGCACTTCGCCGTCTGTGGTCTCGGGCCTGACCGGGGTATCAAGCATTTCGGCGGGAACCTCTCACTCCTGTGCGACCACCACTGGCGGAGCCGTTTCGTGCTGGGGCGCAAACTCGAGTGGGCAGTTGGGTGACGCATCGCAGGCCTCCCGTTCAACACCCTCACCTGTCAGTGGTCAACTTGCCTGGACGTCGGTTGCCGCCGGTGGCGCGCACTCCTGTGCGGTCACGACGGCAGGTTTGGCGTATTGCTGGGGATCCAATGCCGACGGCCAGGTCGGCGATGGAACGTCCGGGACGACGCGCACCGTTCCGTTTGCGGTCTACGACAGCGGATCCACCAAGTGGGCAACGGTTTCGGCAGGCGGACGGCATACCTGTGGCGTAACCCAGACGGGCTCAGGATCCTGTTGGGGATATAACGCTTCAGGTCAGTTAGGCGATGGTTCGGGCACCTCACGGACCGTGCCAACCTCGGTTTCCGGCTTCCAGTGGTCATCGATCTCGGCCGGTGATTCCCATACCTGCGGCATTACCACCGCGGGCATTGGGTACTGCTGGGGCGCCAACGGCATGGGTCAGCTGGGGGATGGGACGACGACATCCCGCACCGCACCAACTGCCGTCGGTGGCAACGACCGCTGGCAGTCGATCGTGGCTGGGTTCCAGCACACCTGCGGGGTCAACTCGCTGGGCAAGGCCTGGTGCTGGGGCACGGCGGTCAACGGGCAAGTCGGTGATGGCAACGTGTCGATCGCGCTACTTCCAGCCGTGGTCGACCGGTCGGTGGCCACTGCGTCGGGTTCAGGCCAGACATTCACTGTCTTTGTGAACCTGAGTGGGGTGACGGGTGATGGGGCGGCAAGCGCCACCTTCACGCTTGGATTGACCTCATCACCGGGTGTTGTTGACGCGTCGGGAAATGCCCTTTCACCATCACTCTCAGGATCGAGACAGGGCTACATCCTCGACAATGCAACCGGCGTTGCGCCTTCAGTTTCGTCGATATCCCGCGTCGGATCGGCATCTCGGATTGATGCGCAGACCGTCCCGTCATTCAAGGTGGTCTTTTCGAAAGCGGTCGTTGGCGTGGGTGCGGGCAGCTTCTATGTGGCGCGCGGGCCGGGGATCATTGGGATGCCAAGTGTGGCATCAGTGACGCCCGGGGTGTCGGTGGCGACCACTACATTCACCGTTTCACTCTCGACGGCGTCGGTCACGGGAGATGGCGGTGCCGGGTCAACCATTGGGCTCGGCGTCTCCCCGGCGTCAGCGGTAGCCGACACCGTAGGCACCGCCCTCACATCAAGTGACCCGACGGGTGTCAACCAGCCGTTCAACCTAGACAACGTCAGGCCAACCCTTGTCTCGATCGTGCCAAAGGCGAGTGCAGGTTTCCCAGCAGGCACTCTGGTGCCAACCGCTGGGGTCCCTTCTCCCGAGTTTGCGGTGACGTATTCGGAGGCGGTCTCAGGAGTTGCCACCGGGTCATACGTGCTTGAAGCCGGTGCCGGGATCAGCGGGACACCAACGATTACGGCCACCAACGTGGCCTACGCATCCGTGTCGAGTGGCGCCGGCCACTCTTGCGCGGTGACGACCGTGGGTACCGCATATTGCTGGGGCGCAAACGACCGTGGCCAGCTTGGCGATGGTACGTCTGTGTCTCGGACCGAACCAGTGCTGGTTGCCGGTGAACTCGTCTGGGGTTCCGTGGCCTCTGGCTCTGGGTTTACCTGCGGGGTGACCACAACCGGCAAGGCGTATTGCTGGGGCGCCAACGACAGCGGCCAACTTGGCGATGGGACTTTGATCGACCGGACATCACCGGTCGCGGTCGTCAGTGCTGCCTCATGGACGTCGGTCGCCGCCGGTACGGCACACACGTGCGCGGTCACGGCGTCGTCGACGTACTCCGTCGCCGGCCTAGCACATTGCTGGGGCAGGAATTCCGATGGCCAGATCGGTGATGGAACGACGACCGTCAGCAGCGTGCCGACGGCAGTCGTCACCGCGCGCCGATGGGCATCGCTGTCTGCAGGTGGTGACCACACTTGCGGGCTAACTGCGACCGTGAGCGGCACACTGGAGGGCACCGCGCTTTGCTGGGGGGCGAACGGTTCCGGTCAGGTTGGCGACGGTACGACCACCGGTCAAACCGCCCCGACGACGCTGTCGGTGCCACTCACGCTGAAGGCGGTTTCGGCCGGGTACCGCCACACCTGCGCCGTGACCCAAGCCGGTGCCTCGTGGTGCTGGGGCCTGAATACGAGTGGCCAACTGGGAGTCGGCTCGCTGTCTGGTCAGACGACCCCGACGCTGGTAAATGGTTCGATATCATGGGCCACGGTTGCCGCGAGTGGCAGTTCGGCCGGTTCCCACACCTGTGGCCTTGCGCAATCTGGTGCTGCCTATTGCTGGGGTGCGAACGCCGCCGGACAGGTTGGAGATACGACGACCACATTGCGCAGCTCCCCGACGGCAGTGGCGGGTTCACTCACTTGGCGATCGATTTCCGTTGGGGCATCACACACCTGCGGCATCACGACCGGTCTGGTTCCCAATTGCTGGGGGAAGAACGAGACTGGGCAATTGGGTGCGGGTTTCTCGGCCGTTCGGCCATTGCCCGCCGACATCAGTGGTGGCTTCACCTGGACTATGCTGACGGTAGGCGATCGGCATTCCTGCGGGATTGTCGGAACCGGTACGGCGTATTGCTGGGGTGATAACGCGTCTGGGCAGCTCGGGGATGGAACCACGACATCGCGCAAGTTGCCGACACGCGTCTCGGGTGGACTTGCCTGGAAGGCCATTTCGGCCGGATATGACCACTCCTGTGGATTGACGGTGGCGGGAATTGCGTATTGCTGGGGATCAAATCTTGAAGGACAGATCGGAAACGGCACAAGCGGAGACCTGAACGGCCGTTCATCACCCACGCTTGTGTCCGGGTTGCTGACTTGGTCAACGATCAGCGCGGGTGCCACCCACTCGTGCGGGACCACCACCGCGAATGTAGCGTACTGCTGGGGTGGGAACGGTGATGGACAACTCGGCGATGGAAGCACCGCGTCGAGGACGGCGCCGGTGGCGGTGAACCCGCTGTCCGGTCAGGCGTCGTCAACGTGGACAACCGTGCGTGCCGGAGGATCACACACGTGTGGGCTGACCTCCGGAACCGTAGCTGCGTGCTGGGGTGCCAACGCGAGCGGTCAGCTTGGCGACGGAACCCGCGTATCGCGCACCGCGCCGGCGCCGGTGGTTGTGTCCAGCGTTGGCAGCCAGCCGGTGTGGATGTCCGTTTCCGCGGGTGGATCACACTCATGCGGACTCACGACGGGTTCGACAATCTATTGCTGGGGTGCAAACGAAACCGGTCAGATTGGGGACGCGACTTCCGTAGCAAAGTTGTCCCCGACCGTCGTGCGCTCAGGGATGTCAAGAGTCGACGCCGGGCAATCCGGTACGTGTGGCGTGAGTACAAGCGGGACCGGTTTCTGCTGGGGTGCAAATGCGACCGGCCAGATTGGAAATGGCAGTCAGGTCGCAGCAAACACACCGGTCAGCATGGTTGCTGGCTTCGGGCTGGTCACGTCAATCCTGCCTGCTGGATCGCACACGTGCGGTGTGACCGTCGCTGGGCTTGGATCATGCTGGGGTCTTGGTTCGTCCGGACAATTGGGAGATGGGCAAAACCCTTACCTCATTGAACCCAATGCAGTGATTGGTGCAACTGACCGAATGTGGACGGTCGCCGTCGGCATGACCGCTGTCAGGGGCGACGGCGGGCGCGATGCGACAGCGACCCTCAAGCTCAAGGCGAACCCGACAAGACCGCTGTCCGATGCTGCGGGAAACCTGGCGACATTTGCCGGAAGCAGCACTTCGACCGCATTCATCGTCGACACCGACGCTCCGACAGTGACTTCGATATCCCGGACTGCGTCACCGGCGATAACCCGGGGGCTAACTGCGCCAAGTTTCCGGGTTGTCTTCTCGGAACCGGTTTCGGGAGTGGCTACCTCGTCATTTGTGGCTCGGATTGGATCGGGGGTCGTGGCGATCCCGACGTTCGCCACGGTCGTCGCCGATCCAACAACCACGGTTTCTGGTCTGAGTTCCGCGTACATCGTCACCCTCGGTCTTGGCGGCGTGACTGGCGTTGGGGGATCGACATCTTCAATCGACATCGGTGTCGCTGGCGACGCGGTTATCAAGGACCCATTCGGAAACGCCCTGCCGGGCACCACGCCAACGGGGTCGGTTTCTGGCTACATCCTGGACACGGAGGCCCCGCGCGTCACATCAATCACGCGTGCGGCGGGCACCCCGGCGCTGATCGGTGCACAATCGGCTCCAACCTTTACGGTCACGTTCTCGGAACCGGTCAATGACGTTGCCACGAACACATTCACGGTTGCGACCGGCTCTTCGGTCACGGGTACCCCGACGGTGAAGTCCGTCACACCGGGTGCATCATCTGCCACCACCACGTTTACCGTCGCCCTCGATTTGGCCGGGACCACCGCAACAGGCGCCGTGTCCTCGACGCTTGGCCTGGACATTCCAGGCGGGGCGATGATCGCAGACAGTGCCGGAAACACCGTCACTACCGGAACTACCCCGACACCAAGTGACACCTTCACGCTCGACACTGTCCCGCCCGGACTGACAACTGCAACACCGACAGATGGGTTGGTGGAACCCCGGATCAATGGGACCAACTCACTCACGTTCCAGGTGGTATTCACCAAGTCGGTGTCCAATGTCACCGCGACGGCGTTCTCCGTTGAACGTGGCCCATCAGTCTCAGGCACACCCACCATTGCCGTATCCGGGTCAGGATCGGTCTACAGTTTGTCGGTCGGTCTGGGTGGCCTAAGCGCGCCGGGAGATGCTGGTTCGACCTTGAAGGTGCGCCTCGTATCACCGTCGCCCATTGTCGATGCCGCGGGCAACGTTCTCGGATCGGGATCGCCGTACTTCGAGACAACCAAAACGCTCGATACCGTTCGCCCGGAAATAGGTTCGGTCACCCGACCGGCTCTGGTCCCTGAACTTACACCGGGCACCCTTCCCGTCGACTTCATTGTGTCAATGACCGAACCTGTCAAGAACGCCTCCACGGATACGTTCATGGTGAAAACCGGTTTGGGCATCATCGGCGTGCCGACGATCAAGACATTCGCACCGGTTCCGGGTTCCGATACCGGCTTCGCCATCACTGTCAGCCTGACCGGCGTCATCGGTGCTGGCGATCCCACATCGACGATCGGGATTGCGGTTGCCTCGGGGGCCCCCGGGACGGACTTGGCCGGTAACCCGGTCGGTCCGCACACTGGCAAGTTTGCGCTCGCGTCATCGAACTATGTTTTGTCAAACCGGCCTCCGGGTGGGTCGGGAGGGTCCGATCCCGACCCGCCCCGCGTGATCCGTGTGCCACTGCCTGTCGCGCCGACGGTTGAGTTGCCGCCAACCTTTGAACCATCCTTGTCGGGCCCTGCGGTCTCGCCAAACCCAGGCCGGTCAACCGGTGGGTTGCCCGACGCGGAACCTGTGGTGATCACCGCACAACAGCAGGTTGCCTTCAGTGATGCCCTGAAGTCGGCGGGCAGTGCTGCGACGATTACGTTGCTTCGGGTCCTGGACGAGTTGTCACCCAATCAGCGTTCGGCCGTCACGGCCGTTGTCGGATCGGTCGACCCGTCGCAGTCACGGGCGCTTGTTTCGACACTCGCCAGCTTCTCACCCGGTGAACTGGCGACGGTCAGCAATCTGGCTTCGACACTGGGGCTTACCGAGATGGGGAAGGTCTTCGGCGCGCTTGCTGACTTGGCTCAGTCGGGTGCGAAGGTGAGTGTCGCGGTGCCAGACGTGATGAAGGTTGACGCCGACGGACGCGAGATTCTCACGTTCTCGCTGGACGAACCACAGGCATCGTCATTCTTCGTCGAAGGTGCCGAGGTCGGTGGAGCCTCGGCCTCCACGGTTGTGCGTCGATCGGTAGTCATCCTTGTCCGCCCAGCTCAGCAGGCGCGGATTGAGCGTCCGAAGTCCGGCAACTGGCCCTCACTGGCCCTGCCGTTGACCTACGGTGCCTTGGCTGGAGTGGTGCCGTTTGTCGACCCACCTGCGGATGCGTCGGCCATGGTGTTCGAACCGGCACCGCCCAAATTGAATGAGGTCGAACAAGGCAGTCTCGGTGGGGGCAGTGTCGTACCTGTGGCGGCTCCGTTCCGACTGACGGTGCTTGCAACTGCTCCGGATGCGCGCGTTGCCTTCTCGATGCCATCGCTTCGCGTGCCTTCCGGGCAGACGCCAGCATACCTCCACGCGACTCGCGATTCGGCCGGTGACTTCATTGGCTACCTGAGGTCGCCGGCGGAGTTCAATCCCTCGACCGGTCGCCAGGACTGGTCACTTGCCGCGGGCGAAGTTGATCGCACGCTGTTCCTGCCTGTGGGCTTGCAACCGGCGTTCCTTGTCAATTTGTCCGGATCTGCACACCTGTATTCAGGTCCGGACGACAATGCGACGGACTTTGGTCTCGCTGCACCCGCCAACACCATCTTCCCGGTCATTGGCCCACAAGTCGGCGGGCGCATCTCCGTGTACAACCCGGTCACCAAGGGCTATGGGTGGATTGACGCCCAGTCGGTTGCCCCGTCCGGTCCGCCGGACGGCGAAGAGAGTAATCGCGGTGACGTGGCCCCGGCCCCGGCTCCACGTGTGACAGGAAGCGATGCTCCGTCGCTGCCGGCGACGGTGCGGACCCGTGATCCCCGGACGCGAGTGTGGTCCTCAGCGCATCCCGACGCCACCGACTTTGGACCGATCGGTGTGGCACCAGTCACCTACCAGGTCCTGAAACGTGAGGCGAACCGCTATTACGTGGTCAATCCTGTCAGCGGAAACTACGCGTGGATTGATGTTGATGCCGTGGATGAACCGGGGGCAACCCCGTCAGCGACGGCCAATGCGTCAACCGCTCCGAAGGCTCCGACGCCACCGGTGTCGTCCCTGCCTGAGTTCGTACGGACAAGGGATCCTTCCACTCACGTCTGGTCAACGCCATATGCCGATGCGACGGATTTCGGGCCGATCGGGCGTGCTCCTGTCACGTATCAGGTCCTCCAAAGGGAGGCCAATCGCTATTACGTCCGCAATCCGATCACCCGCAACTACGCATGGATTGACGTTGACGCAGTAGACGTTTCCGGCCCTCCAACGACTCCTCCTCCTGACGTCCAGAGCGCGGAAACAGCGCCCGCGACGCCCGCACCCTGCATGTCAGGGTGTGCGGAGACGCCCAGATATGTTCGCTCAACCGACCCGGCAACCCACGTCTGGTCCACGCCATACGCTGATGCCACAGATTTCGGTCCGATCGGTCGCGCACCGGTTGTGTATCAGGTGCTTGAACGTGAAGCCGATAGGTACTTCGTGCGCAATCCCGAGACAGGCAACTATTCGTGGATTGATGTCGGGGCAGTCACACCGGTGGATGGTGAAATTCCTTGACGTGTGCGTGGATTGCATGGCGTACATGAATCGGGGCCACGGTTCCGGATTCAATGCTTGGGCATTTGACCCGAATTCGTACCTGAGACAGATCACTCGGTTCGAGACGCATAGAGGCTGGCGATCACGGTTTCGATGTCGGGTTCCTCCAACGTAAGGTCCGACAAGGGATACCGTGACGCCACGGCGGCGATCAGGTCGGAGGCCGACACCTCGCGGCGGTCGAACGCGAGCCAGTGACGGTTGCCTTCAGCGCGGATCTCGATGGCACCCGGGACGACCATTGGACCGTCGTTCCGTTGATCGGTTTCGTCTCCCTTGGCACTCGGTGCCTGTCCCGGGGTTGACGGATCAGCAAGATCCACGACGAGGGTGCATCCACTTCCGAACCGTGTGCGCAGTGCCTCGAGACCGCCATCATGGACCACTCGTCCGTGGTCAATCAATAGCACCCTCTGGCAGAGGCGGGCAACGTCTGCCAGATCGTGGGTCGTGAGAAGAACCGTGACGCCACGGGTTTCATTCAGATGCCGCAGGGCGTCACGGATCCTGGCCTTCACCACGAGGTCAAGGCCGATTGTCGGCTCGTCAAGGAAGAGGATTTCCGGATCGTGAATGAGGGCCGCGGCCAAGTCTCCGCGCATGCGTTGCCCGAGTGAAAGCTGGCGGACCGGCCGATCCAGAAATGGGTCCAGTTCAAGGAGTTCGCGGCAGGTTGCCAGGTTTTCTGCAAACCGCTGCGTCGGCACTCCGTACATGTGTCGCACCAGGTCGAGGGAGTCTGACAGGGGAAGGTCCCACCACAGTTGGGTCCGTTGTCCGAAAACGACCCCGATCCGTTTGGCAACGGCACGGCGCGACTGCCACGGGACAAGACCGAGGATTGTCGCGGTTCCGGCGTCCGGAACCAGAATGCCAGTCAACATCTTGATGGTCGTGCTCTTGCCGGCGCCGTTTGGACCGAGAACCGCGACCATCTCGCCACCATTGATCGTGAAGCTGACGTTTCGCACAGCCTCGACGTATGACGTTGCGCCAGGAAGCAGGGCACGAATCGCGCTGAAGCCACCAGTCCGCCTTGTTGTGACGCGAAACGCTTTCCTCAGCTCCTCAACGGCAATCACGTGCCTGTCCCTTGGTAACGCATGACGGAACGGTCCCAAACCACCACGGCAACCCCAAGGTAAGTCATGGCGACCACCGGGGCAGACATCGCGAGGATGATTGGCGTGAGGCCGAACGGGAGCATGCCGGGTGGTCCGACGCGCCCGAGCAGTGCGAGGGCCGGAAAGTAGTTCACGAACGCGAGAGGCAGGATCCACGTTGCCGCACGGCGGATCGGATCGGAAAACAGTTCAAGGGGGTAGCTTGCCAACGTGGTGCCACCGTAAGTGAACGTGTTCATCAGCTCCTGCCCGTCCACGACCCTCAGTGCCCAGGCGCCACCGAGCACGAACGTCGCGAAGAAAATGACTGCACCCGTTGTCACCGCGAAGATCAGCGTCGTCCAGTGCGACGCCTGCCACGGGATCGATGCCGGATCGCTCCTGGCGTACCAGACTGCCGTCGCGCCCTGAAGGAACCGGCCGATCCGGTGCGCTTCGAATGCAGAGGCAAAGACCTGGAAGAACACCGGAAGCGGGCGAACGAGCACCTGATCGAACTCTCCGGAACGGACTTGAGGGGCAAGCCCCTCGAACCCACGACCGAACGCCTCGGCAATCGCGAAGGACATCTGCGACATTCCCCAAAGGAGGGCGACCTCGTGGGCGGACCACCCACCAAGCACCTTGACTTGACCGAACAGGACGAGGAGGGCGACGAACTCGAAGGCGTTTGCCACGAAAACGCCGAGGATCATCAACAGGAAACCAACACGGTATCGCATCTGCCCGCGAACCCGTGCGACGGCGAGGCGTACATACAGCGCCGGCAGGAAGACGCTCGAAGGGGTCATGGTCTGGATTGTGCAGGATTCCGCCAAACGCAGTGGTCACTCACCGAACGAGCACTTCATGGTGCAACACTGGTCTGGAATGAACCAGCGCTGCATCGCTCCGACGCCTGAGATATCGCACACGCGAAGCGAGTACGGCAGATGAATACTTATCCGCCTTGAACAGTCACCCGGCGCGTCGCGACCTGTGCTCCCCAATGGGCGATCCCGAGCATCACGACGGCCCATCCGAGTTGCTGCGCGAGTAGCAGGGCGAGATCCATGCCATCGGCCCGCTCAAGGAACACGGTAGCCGGGGTCTGGATGATCGCAGCGAATGGCAGTGCTTCGAGGATGCTTCTGATTGCGGGTGGAAAGAATGCCAGTGGCACGAGAAAGCCGGACAGGAATGTGGTGGCAACGAGGCCGAGACTTGCGATTGCGCGATAGTCCGTCAGCCAGAACGCTCCCAGGTTGAGCAAGAACCGCCACGCGAAACTTGTGAACAGGGCGAGAATGAGGCTGCACATGAATGCCGGCCACGTCAGCCACGGCGCCTCCGGCCAGCGTAGTCCCGAGACCAGTTGCCCTACGGCAAGAATGGGTATGAACCGGTACACCGTGGAGTAGGCGGCGCGCCCGACATCGCGCGCAAGCCAATACCCAAGGTAGTGAATTGGGCGTGCAAGGTCAATCGCAACCTCCCCGCTCCGGATCGTCAGCGCGACGTCCCACCATCCCCACAAGGCGACAATCGTGATAAGGGACTGCGCCAGCCAGTTCCACGTGATTGCGACATCCCGGTCGTAGCCGCTGATATCCGGTCTGGACGCAAACGCGGCCATGAGTGGGACCACCCGGATGTATCCGAAGAAACTGTTCGTGAAGAGGCCGGCAAGGTTCGCGTTTCCGTAGGCACGTTGGCGTTGCCACGCACGTCGGGCGAGTTCGGCATAGACCCTCATGCGCTACGGTCAATCAAGAGATGGGGCGGACATAGATCAGTGCGGCGGACCGGCCCTCGATCCGGATTTCAGTTCCTCGCTCCGACCGGGCGGTCACGGCGCCGCTCCGTCGATCGACCGCAATGATCTCAAGGTTGACACCAGGAAAGATCCCGTTCCGCTCCAGATAGGTGAGGAGGTCGAGGTCGGCCTCCGCTTCCTCAGTAATGCGGCCGATTACGACGCTATCCCCGGCCTGTACTCGGTCGAGATAGCCGCCTTCGTGGTCAATAACCCCCCATCCGGGAATGGGATTGCCGTGCGGGCATGCAAGTGGTTGCCCAAGCGCCTCGAACAGGCGGGACAAGAGGAGTTCATCGAAGCCTGCCTCCAGACGCTCAGCCGCTTCATGCGCCTCGGTCGTCGAGAGTTTGAGGTCGCGCACCAGCCACGTCTCAATCAGTCGGTGCTTTCGCGTCGACGCCTCACCAATCGCGTTGCCCGAAGGCGTCAGCTGGATTTCCTTGCGATCACCACGGTCAACGAGCACCACATATCCGTCGCGTTCGAGCCGGTGCAGGGTCTGGGTCACCGAGGGTGCGCTCACGCGGAGGTGCTCGGCAAGGCGTGCTCCAATGAGGACCTTGCGCTCCGCCGTGAGCGCGTAGATGGCTTGCAGGTAATGCTCGACCGCTGGGCTAAGCGGTCGACGAGGGTTGACTGAGGCGTGCGCTTCGCTCACCGTGTGGGAGTTGCCGACGCCATGGCCTGTCGATGCACTCACGGCACTCGTCCTTGGAACTGCAGCGCAACTTGCAAAGCCGCCTTGACCATCACTGGGTCACCGAAATCCTACCAATCGTGAAGATGCTCCGGCGTTTTGGTCCGGTGTGTCATCAAGTTGCAGTGCCGGCCAACCTGACCCGGACCCGGTGACCGATCTCAGCCCGTTCGTCATAGATCTTCCGGAGCATTTCAATGATGACCGGAACTTCGAGGTAGTCGATCAGGATTGCCACCCAAGCGATGGCCGAGTTCCACGCCAGCGCGCGGCTTGCCGAGAATGTTTGCACGACAATCGAATCCGTGATCCAGAAGAGATGCAGCCACTGGGTGTTGAGTAGGAAGATGTACAACATCGCCTTGGTCTTGGGGCCTTTGCGGAGATCGGCCACGTAGAGCAAGGTCATTGAAATGAGGGCGGGCACCTCGAGGTAGTCGGCGATCACGTACACGATTGTCAGGTTTTCGGGGAAGACAAAGTAGCTCTCACCAGTAAGTTTCCTGAGGATCACCGCGGTGAATAGCCAGTACAGGTGGAAGATCTGCATGACGAAGGCTGCAGTGGTTATGACTAGCGTCGCCAGATAGTGACGGTCGTACCAATCGGAAGCTGCACGCCACATCTTCGTCAACATGGGTGGAGCATACGCTCCACCCCCCGTGGTTAGTCTAGAGGGAACCCTCAGGTTAAGGTGCGCCTAATCGATTGGATTAGGCAGTCTTGTGGGTCTCAATCATGTCACGGTCAGTCCGCGCAGGGAGGCCGCGCGGATGACAGACGGTGCAAGGGTCGCGCATGATGGTGTGGGTCGATGCGAGCAATTTTGCTTCGGCGCCTCAGTACCATGGAAGACCCGCGAAACCTGATCGCCGACACTACGAGCGGGGCCCGGACTTCGCAGCATGGCTGGTCCCGGCGCTGGCTCGGTGGCTTGGCATTGGCTGCCCTCACGGCTCACCCGGGTTTCGCGATGGCGGAAGGCACCCGACAAGTCACGGGGACGGGGGGTCACCTCGCATCGGAAGTGCCCGCTCCATGGTTGCCACGCCACCCAAGTGCCCGGCTCGCCCAGGCGGTGGCTTCAGTGCTGCCGGACCGTGCTGCGTCAGTCGCGATTGCCGTCGTCCACCTCGTGGACGGCACCGGCATGGCCCTCAACGCCGACGATGTTGTCCCACCGGCAAGCCTGTTCAAACTGAACATCCTCACCGAGACGTATCGCCAGATCGAACGCAACCGCGTCAACCTGGACCAGATGATCACCATCATGCCTGAGGATGCAGCCCCGGGAGCCGGCATCCTCCAGTATCGTGTTGGTGAGGACGTTTCAGTGGCCGAGGCGCTGTCACTGATGATCGGCATCTCGGACAATACTGCAGCCTTTGCCCTGTTGCGCACCATCACGAGCCGAAAACTCAACGAATGGACCCGGTCATTGGGGATGTCACGAACCTGGTTCTACGTCGACGAGCGGCCCGATGAGACGTCGGCTGGTGATGTAGTGACCATGCTTCGCGCCCTCATGGAGGGCACGATTGTTTCGCCAGAGGGGACTGGCCAGATGCTTGAGCTGATGACCCAGGTCCAGCCGTCAGCGTGGATCCGAGCAGGTCTCCCTCCCGGTACGCGACTTGCCCACAAGAGTGGCCAGTTGGAGGGGATCCGCAATGACGCCGGCATCGTGTTTGGGCCGACCGGACCGTACGCACTTGCGGTCCTGACCCACGACCTTGACGACCCCAACGTAGGCGAACGGACGATCACGGCGGTCACCCGCGTCGTCCACCGCTTCTTCACGGGCGTATGACTTGGGCGGGAATCCCTTCACGGCGACGTGCAATCGCGGCTGCCACCGGCACGCGTGAGCATCTCGCCAATAGCGCGGTTGCTCGAGACGGTCCTGACGGACGTGCTACTCTGCCGACCGGCCCGGTGGAGTTGCCGGGCCGGTGGAAGGAGCCCTGCGTGAAGATCATCGACATCAAGGTTGCCGTCATCGGCGACCGCCCAGATGACCCGAATGCCTTTGACACCCATTGCTCACCGATCGTCCGGATCGTGACCGATGCCGGCATCGATGGGTATGGGCAGGTTGAGTCGAGCAAGCCCTACCTGAAGCCCCACATCCTCTACTACCGTGACGCCTTGATTGGCATGGACCCCACGGACGTTGAGCGATGCATGCTACGCATCCGGCGTCGTGGGAGCTTCAAGCCCTGGGGGGCGTCCGTGTCTGCCATCGAGATGGCGCTATGGGATGTGGCCGGGAAGGCCGCAAACCTTCCAGTACACAAGCTGCTTGGAGGCAAGGTGCGCGACAAGGTCCGCGTCTACAACGGCAACGTGCGTTTTCCATTGCGCGACCAGTCGCCCGAGGCGTATGCGGAGAACATGCAGATGATGAAGGAGTCTCCCGAGGGCTTCACGATCATCAAGCAAGGCGTAAGCTACCACTCCGGAATGCCGGACTCCGTGCCGAACTTCGCGTATTCGTACGACCGCGTTGATGATCCATCGCGGGGCGGGTTTGCGGGTTCGCGTGGTCTGCTGACCGAACAGGGCCTGAACCACATCATCCGGTGCGTCGAGGCGATGAAGAAGGTCACCGGGGAATCCATCGGCTTGGCACTTGACTGTGGCCCGGGATGGACCATTCCGGATGCGATCAGGTTCGGCCGGGCGATGGAACCTCACAACATCATGTGGATTGAGGACATCCTGACCGGCGACTACGTGCCCTGGGTGAATGCCTCGGCCTATCGCGAAGTGACGCAGGCGACGTCCACACCCGTCCACACCGGCGAACAGATCTACCTTCGCCATCATTTCAAGGAACTCTTTGAGAAGCAGGCCGTACGGGTCGTTGGACCGGATCCCGCCGACGTGGGTGGGCTTGCCGAACTCAAGTGGGTGGCCGAGTACGCGGACCTCCACGGGATCCTGATGGCGCCCCACGGGACACTTGATGGAGTGATCGGCTTGGCCGGCCTCGTGCAAGTCTCGGCCACGCTGCCTCACAACTTCATTGCCTTCGAGTACCCGGTCGCACGGCCTCCGTGGTGGTACGACATCGTCGACGGTCTGCCGGACCCGATCGTCAAGGACGGCTTCATCGACGTCTGGGACCGACCGGGCCTCGGGGTCACATTCCGTGTCAATGAGGCACGCAAGCACCTGCATGCGTCGGATAGGGGCTTCTTCGACTGACTTGGGAACTGCCCCGCTACCAGAGGGTCAGAGTGCTGGTGCACCTTTCCGCCACAACTCCCCCTTGCCAAGGTGGGGTTGTGGCGTTTCCCGGTTCTGGTCCTTGCGCCTCGAGGTGATCTAGCGAGAACCGTCGCTCGCGCTCGCGGGCAGGTGCGACGTGATGAACGACTCGATCCGGCCAAGCACCGCCCGCCCGGTTTCGGGGTCATCCATGAACCCGGGTGCGCCATCGTCAATGAACATGGTGTCGAGCGGAACCCCCAACCGAGCCAAGGTGTTCGCGTATCGCGCAACAGGCGCGAATGGAAACGTGGGGTCTGACCGGTGGTGGACGATCATTGTTGGCGGGATGACGTCAGACAGGTTGTACTGCGCCGAGTAGCGCACGTAGCGTCCGATCTCACGGTCCGCCGGGCCAAGACCGGTCAGGAAGTCGGTGAGGTGCCCGGGGAACTCGGCAACACGTCTGGAATGCCTGCGCATGGCGAACATATCCACGGGTGACGAGATGAGGATCAACCCTGGAATGGCACCGGTTTGTTCATCACGGACCGCACGTAGCGCGTGAACCGCCGCATGGCCCGCACCGAGGATGAATGGACCCTGGCCCGCGGAACCGGGCCATCCTTGCGGATCCGGCGACGTCGCGACCCTCGGCAGAGGTGGCTGCCGGACGGATGCGATCAGCATTCGGACAAGCCGGACATCTCGCTCGACCCGGGTATCAAGTGGAAGGATGATGGCAAGAACGTCACTTCCCGCCGACGCCAACCCGGCGAGCGCGCAATCGCTGATCGCAAGCGGGGCCGGGATCACTGCGATCACCACCGGCCGTGGTCGGTTGTCCGCCCTGGCCGGCACGGGAGTGCCCTCATCCTTGCCGGGTCGGTACTTCCAGATAATTCCCCCGGCATTGTCGAGGCCCAGGAAGTCGACAGGCATCCGTTCGGCACTCGCTGAGACGGGGTTCTCGCACCGGACCGTCACGGGGTCACCGGTCACAAGGGTGGCCTCGCGCGGTGCGATCGTTGGGGCATCCGGTTGACGGTCCAACACGACTTCAAGTGCCACATCGCCATTCCAGGGCACCAGGATGCCGGGCAGGAACCAGGCAATGAGCCGATCAACCGGATCCCGGGTTGCAGGATGATCAATGACCACCGAAGCGAACCCGGGGGCACTTACCGCCACCAGATAGCGTCTCCCATCGACACCCGAAAGCGCGAATGCGCCCGAAGAATCTGTTGTCGACTCGACGACGTTTGCCTCGGCATCCGCGATGAGCACCGTCGCACCGCTGACAGGGCCAAGCCGGGCAGTTGGAGTTCCCACCGGCGTCCCTGCGGGGGTGGAGGTTGGCAACGCGGTGCGGGTTGGTGCCACGGTCGCAGCCACGGTGGGCGTAACCCACCACTGGGCGCTCACCGACGGGGACGGCGCGAGCTCCAGGGTCCGTTCCGGGGTTGGTGATGGAGTGGCGTCTGGCAGACGCATGTGGACCTTGCCGGTGATGGACCCGGGTGGCAGGGTTTCGGTCGCTGTCGGAACCAGATACCGTGCAACGAGTTCCCTCACTTCATATTCCAAGCGATTTCGTTCCGGCCATGCCTTGTCTACCCGCCCGGATGCAAGCCAAGCACCCCACGTTGCGACTGACGCTACCGACAGGATTGTCAGAACCACGCGAACCGCGACGAGTACGGCACGTACCGAGGCAAGGATTGCCTGAAAGGTCGTTCGGCCGCGCGAGAACTGCCCATACGCCATTGTTGGGATGATGCCGCATGGCGCGTTCACTCGCGCCTGGGGTCTCCGGGATCTGCCGAAACTGGCAACTTCTCCGGGAACCGGACGCAAACCTGATGGGCACATTGATGCTCACGGTCAAAAGCCATGTGGCCGCTTGACCGGCGGAAATCTGTCCAATACCTTGCGGTATGCATCCGCGTCACAACCGGCGCGCTGGCAATTGAGGAGACCGTATTTCATGAAATTGCACACACGCCGGGCGTGGCTTGCCCGGGCCACTGCAACCTTGCTTCCGGGGATGCTTGTCGCCTGCGGGGGGGACGCGGCTCCGGCGGCGCCTGCGGCACCGACCGCGGCACCGAAGCCACCCTCGGCTGCGCCTACCGCTGCGGTTGCCGCCACCTCGGCACCGGCACCTACTGCCGCCCCGAAGACCAAGGGACCACCGGTCGAGGTGTCATTCAACACCTGGTACGACGCAGTTGTTCCGCCAATCCAGCCACTGTTCAAGAAGTTTGAGGAAGAGTTCAACGTCAAGTTGACCGTGGACCTGAATGCCTCGAACCGCGACACGGCAAAGTACACCGCCTGGTTTGCTTCGGGTACCGCTCCTGACGTGGTGTGCGGTGACAACTTCATCTGGAGCAAGTTCTACAACGCCAACGCGATCCTCGAGATTTCCGACTACCTCAAGAGGGACAAGATTGATCTCAGGAAGGACTATGTCCTCATGGGGAGCGAGATATGGTGTGGCAAGACCTATGCCTTCCCATTCGACGCTGACCCACGGGCGGTCTACTACAACAAGACCCTTCTCAAGCAGGCAGGGGCGAAGGATCCCTGGGACGACTTCCAGGGGAAATGGACCCTGGAAGACATGCAGGAGATGATGGTCAAGACGGCACGCGTGACGGGCAACTCGGGAACTGATGTCTATGGTGTGCGGACGGACGCCTGGGGAATGAGCGAATCCAACGGAATGTTCATCTGGACATGGGGTGGCGGCTGGGCGGATTTCGAAGCGATGAAATACACCCTGGACAGCAAAGCGGCGCTCGAGGCGCAGGAGTTCATCAAGGGGTGGTACGACCGCAAGCTGATCATGCCGAACGCGGTTCAGGCCGAACTCGGCGGTGGAGAGAAGGCATTCGGGCAGGGACGCGCCGTCTTCCGCATCCGGGCGGCAGCGGCCCACAGCGCGATCCGCAAGGAGATTGGTGGGAACTTCGAGTACGACATCGCCCCATTCCCGGGTCGTACCAAGGACCAACCTGGTGTGACGATCGTGTCAGGCAACCCGCATACCGTTTCCAAGACGACAAAGGTTGCGGATCAGGCTTACGAATTCATCAAGTGGCTTGGCGGACCTGACATCCAGAACTTCTGGGCGAAGGAAAAGGTCCAGTTGCCAACCCTCAAGACGGCTCAGGCCGAGTACGTGCGTGACCCGAAACTGCACACCCAGGTCTTTGCGGACGCCTACAAGGTCCCCTACGGCATCCACTTCCGGCATGACACCACCCGCCGCCACTACGACGAGTACGCTGTCGAGATGAACGACGTGTTTGCCGGAAAGAAGACCCTTGCGGACACGATCAAGGCATTCAACACCCGCATAAACAACGAGGTCGAATACGGCAGCTGCCTGCCGTACAAGGGGTATGCAGTCCCGATCAAGCCATAGGGCCCTTCGGCGGTTCCTCCCCCCTCACCCCTGCGTCGGCATGGGTGAGGGGGGAGATTCGCGCGGTCCCTAGACCTGTACTCAGGGCTTTGGTGGTGGAGCGGTTCTGGAAACGAGGTGTGCGTTACCGGCAGGGGCGTTTTGCGCGCTGGTGGGCACGGGCCCTTCACCTTCCGACCATCATGGCGCTCTTGCCCATTCCAATCTTGGCCGCCGTGCCTCTCCTTCCGCCGATGTCTGTCGGCTAGGGGGCACTTGCATCACTCTCAGCGATGGTGTGGCTAGGTGCACTCCGCACTCGCAAGCTCCGGCCGACATGGTCGCTGGACCTTGCCTTGTACGCGTGGGTCATTGGTGCTGTGTCACTCCTTGCCGGCACTGACTACGCGAACGTGGTCGTCGCCCAATTCCTTGGTGAAAGTCCCGTCACCGCATTCGCGCAGGCCAACCACGACGCCTTGCCCATCGCGGTCGCAACAGTCTCCACCGCCCTGCTCGTGATCGCCGTTCGCGTTCCCATGATCAGGTGGGCACTCGGATCGATGGCGCGTCAGACCGTCGCCGGCCGGGTCCTGCTGCTCGGACTGGTGATGGGTGCCGGCTGGATGTACGGGCTGTACGTGGCCGAACCACTCGTCGAGCGTGCATGGATCACCGCACCAATGGTGCTTGTGTCACTCTGGGCGACCTTGTGGCTTGCCCGGTTGCCCCCGTTCAGGTGGGCAGGGGGTCTGCTCGGTGAGTGGACAGGAAGATGGTTCGGACGATTGAGTTGGTCACTTCGGAACGTATTTTCCCCGGACACCCGCAGCCTTGAGCAATTGCGCGCGATGTCGCCCGAAGACTTCGAGCAATGGGTCGCCTCCCGTTTTCGCAAGGCAGGGTACGCGGCAACAGTCGTTGGTGCCCGAGGTGGCGGTGGTGATGATGGGATCGACGTCGTGGCGTCTCGCAGCGGCCTTCAGGTCGTTGCGCAGGCCAAGAGATTTGGCGCAGGGAACAGCGTTGGTGCGCCAGTGCTTCGGGAGCTTGCCGGTGTCCTGATCAATACAGGGTCGGCGCGTGCCTACCTTGTGACCACGGGAACGGTCACGCCACAGGCACGTGAGTGGGCATCAACGATGCCGATCGTGATCGTTGATCACACTGCTGTGGTTGGATGGGTGCCCGACTAAGCAGATCCGGTTCCCTTGGAGAGGCGAGCGCGGGTTGCATCTCAACGGGTGACCGTTCCACCTATGCGGAGCGACTGCTTGCGCTCCAGTGGGAGATTTCCTTCGTTGCCCATGAATGGAAATCAGAGTACTCTGGTCAGCGACCGTAGACGGGCGTGTGCTATTCAGTCGACCAACAATGGTGCACCGCCAATCTCGCAGCCCCAGATTTATGCATGGGTAGCGTTCCTTCGCCAGGGTGGCGTCTGCGGAAATAGATACTTGGAGGCAGTCCGATGCAGGTGCCCGATCAGCTGACGGTTGTCCTTGAAGATGTGCGATCGCTCGTTACCGCGTTCGGGTTGTTCTTGACCTCGAGAACCGCACCGCAAGTCCTGACCGTCTTGGCCGGTTTTGCCGTCGTTCTCTGGCTGACCCGGATGCCGGTCCAGAAGCGTTCCCGCCGGCATTCGACACTCGTTACCCGCTCCCTCGCGACCGTAGTGTCCGTCATCATCGCCGTACTGCTGCGGGCCGGAGGTGAGGCAATCGGAGCCACTGTAGCGCCATTTCTTGCAAGTCCGGAAATGATCAGCCCAGGCGTCACCACGGGGATCGGGCAGTTTGGTGATGTGATCGCGGCGCTCGCAATGGCCGGCCTCGCCCTGGCGGGGATCACTACAAGGTCAGGCGTCCCGCGTCTCTACAACAGCCACGTACTTGCAGGTCTTTCCGGAGCATCGATCATTCCGCCAAGTCTCTATCAGGGAGATCCAAATTCACTGATGATGACCGGGCTCACGCTTGGGGTTGCAGTTTTGGCGGTTCGCGTACTGAGCGCACGGGATTAGTTGTGTCATTTATTGCTTAGTATATTAAAATACTACTTATCATATATTCTAATATGTCATAATGCCAAATTTTCGATGGAACTAACGACTTGCGAATGAACCACACGAACCAAGCCAGATGGTGAGTTCAAAGTTCAATGATCAGCGCTTGTAACCCGTCGTGCCATCCAGAATGGCGCCGCTCAAGTCTGCGTCGTCAAGGATTGCATTGGTCAAGTCGGCGCTGCGGAGGTCGGCACCTGCAAGGAGTGCCCCGCGCAGGGTAACCGTTCACGGGGGTAGGGTGCCGGACGGTATTCCTTCCGCGTTCTGTTGAGTGATGCCATCCGTGGTCGCCACCTTGCAGGCACTGGTTGTTGAGCAGCAGGCAACGATCGTTGACCTCCGCGCGGCGAACGTCCGGTTGGAGG
>SHXX01000066.1 GCA_009693165.1 Chloroflexota bacterium | reverse complement strand
GCCCGGACCCCCTCCGGGCGGGTGGAACCACCTCGCGACGGGTCACCGGCCAGGTTCCGCAGACCGCTGGCGACCGATCCAGACGAAACTGACCGCGACGACGTCCCCAGAACCGGAGATTCAGCCTTGTGCAGCGCATCCCTAGAGGTCTGGTCCGCGGGCATCCCCGCCCGCAACGGGGTGGGGCGATGTGGTAGTTGCCTCCCCATTCCCGCGTCGGAGCCACGCGTCTGGGGGGTTGGGCGGGCGCAACGGGCTAGGGCAAGGCTCGACCGCACCCGCGATCCCACGGTCTGGCACCATCCTCGCCGCCCGTGCCAATCCGTCACTACCATTGCCGCGACCACGTGAACTCCTCGGAACACGTCGCGATCCAGCAGCTTCTGGCGTCGGTTCCCGCAACCGGTGGCTGGTTGGTCCTCTCCAACATCGGTCTGCCTGATCGTGGGCACGCCTGGCCCGGTGACATCGACATCGTCCTGATCGGGTCGGACACCGTCCACTACCTCGAGGTCAAACCGTGGGAGGCCAACTTCCTCGCCAACCCGGACAACCGGACCATGATCGACGATGCCCGACGCCGTACCAAGGCAAAGTCGGGGTACCTCCACCGACTGATCGCGCGTCGGTACCCCCATCTGAACCACCGCACGACCATCCTCGTCAGCAACGCAGGTATCTCCCAGACCCGTCCCGCCAGTTGTATCGATGGTTCGCTCGCGACCGGCCGGCCACAACGGGCCGGTGACATCATCGATCCCGACCAGTGCGCCCGACTGTTCGACGCCGACGCGAGGCCGACGCTATCACCAGCCGAGTTGAACCAAATCGCCACCCTCATGGACGCGGCGTTCGATCCGTCCAGGTGCCTCATCGCCGGACCGCCGGCAACCTCCCGCGTGCCCAAGGAAGTTGTCTTGCTTTTCGCTCCGGAGGGCACTAACGCTTGCTCACCGGTGGTCAGGCGGGTGCGAGGTGCACCGATCACTCCCTATGTTCCGCCCGCACTTGCCATGCCACCCACGACCGACCCTAGTCCCGTCCAAACCGTGATCCAAGTACCGGCACGCGTGACGCGAAGACGCAAGGCGGGTACCGAAGACATGCCCCGGAAGCCGGGACTGCGCGGGGCACGGATCGTCGGCTACCTCCCGCGCACGTCTGGAACAACCGTCGAGAGTGCACCACTGGTTGCAGACCAACCTCCGGCAACCAACTGGGCATACCGTGGGAAGACCGCCCGGCGCACCGCCGGGTCCTCACCACTTCGAAACACTGCGCGACGCCGACGGGCCGATATCGTGCCGTATGGACGTTCATAGGTGCTTGTGGTGGCACGACCGGGGGATCAAACCACCCGTACGGGCGTTCAGGACGTATCGTTCCACCGAACCGTACTCCCCTGTCCCGCCCGCGGGAGCCACGCGAGGGGGCGGGGACCCTCCCGGCGGTGGGGTGGGGATCCATCGACGCACAACCATGCCAGGAACCACGATCATGGGCCAGGTAGTCACA
Organism: Chloroflexota bacterium; assembly: GCA_009693165.1. Taxonomy (GTDB): domain Bacteria; phylum Chloroflexota; class UBA11872; order UBA12225; family UBA12225; genus UBA12225. The sequence continues at coordinate 11,037 of SHXX01000066.1, read as the reverse complement.
CGTGACGCACTCATCAGTGCCCTCGGGCAAGCACGCGCGGACGGGCGTCGCATCGTCCTTACCAACGGAGTCTTCGACCTCCTGCATGTCGGGCACGCCCGCCTCCTGGACACCTGCCGTGCGCAAGCCGGCACCGATGGACGCCCGCCGGTCGTGGTCGTCGGCGTCAACGCCGATGCATCGGTGCGCACCCTCGGGAAGGGACCAGACCGGCCACTCGTACCCGAAGACGACCGTGCCGAACTCCTCGCCGCCCTGGGATCGGTTGACTTCGTGACCATCTTCGAGGAACCGACGGCCGTCAACCTTGCCCGTGCAGTGAAGCCTGATCTTTATGTCAAAGGGGGCGACTACGCCGTGGATGCCCCAGCGTCGGACCTTGAAGTCGCGTCTGCCCGACTGCCCGAGGCATCCGTCGTCCGCGAAGGTGGCGGGTCCATCCTGCTTGTCCCAACGGTCACCGGCCGTTCAACCACGGCTCTCGCCCGACGGATCGCCGCATGCGCACCTCTCCCGCCGCAGGGTGGACGAGGTGTCGGCGGGTGACCGCCACCACAACAACCGCCGGAAATCCGCCTCGCCGGGGCATCGTCGCGAATGCAATCCGCCTCACCCTCGGCAACATCGGCAGTCGCATCCTTGGTCTCGTCCGGGAACAGGTCGTCGCCGCCCTCTTCGGCACCACCGTCGCAGCCTCGGTCTTCAGTGCGGCCAGTCGCGTCCCGACGATGGTCTACGACCTCCTGATCGGTGGCGCCCTCTCCTCAGCACTCGTGCCGGTCTTCGCAGAGGTGGCATCCCGCGACGGGAACCGCCTTGAAGTCAGCGTCGACCGGCCGGGGCCAGCCGCCGGCGCACCTGAGACGGACATCAAATCCTCCAGAGACCTCGGTGCCGTCGCCGGTGCCGTCCTTGGCATCGCCCTCGCCGTCCTCATCCCGATCGTGATCGCCCTGGCCATCGTCGCCGAACCACTGATGGAACTCCTCGGCACCGGGTTCGCCCCCGAGGTCCAGTCACAGGGTTCACTGCTCGTCCGCCTCGCCTTGCCGACCGTGATCCTGATGGGGATCGCCGCCATCTTCCAGGCGATGCTTCTGGCCCGGAACGACGTCACGCGACCAGCAATCGCTCCGGCCATTTACAACCTCGGCATCATCATCGGCGCCCTCGCCCTCAGTCCATGGATGGGGGTTTCCAGTCTGGTGATCGGCATGCTTGTCGGCGCCACCGGCCAGGTTCTGCTCATGTGGCCCAACCGCGACGTTGGTCTCCGGCTCCGCCTCGATCTGCGCCATCCCGCCGTGCGGCGCATCCTTCGCCTCTACGGTCCAGTCGCCGGAGGCCTGGTCGTCTCAGCCGCGATCACCATCCTCGACACCCATTTGGCCTCCCAGACCGGCGTGGGCAGTCTCGCCGCGATGCGATATGCAACCACCATCGTGCAGCTGCCACTCGGCCTCGTGGTTGCCGCCCTGTCCACCGCGTCCCTACCTGTCCTTGCCCGGTACGGACGCAACGGCCTGAAGGAACCCGGCTTCAGGCAGACCTTGGGTAGTGGACTGACCGCCGCCGTGGTTCTCGTTGCACCCTTGATGGTCGGCGCGATGGTCCTGCGCGAACCGATCGTGCGTCTCCTGTTTGCGCGCGGTGCCTTCGACGAAGCGGGTGTCGCGCTCACTGCGACCGCCCTCCTGTGGTACGCCCCGCAACTGCCCTTTGTCGCCATCGACCAGTTGCTCATCGCTGCCTTCTACGCCGTGCAGAACACCCGCGTGCCCGTCCTCGCCGGAGTGGCGTGTGCCGGTATCTTCGCCACCGTCGCCATCACCACCGTCGAACCACTCGGGATGATAGGTCTCGTCCTGGCGAACACGGTGCAACACGGTGCGCACGCGACCATCCTCGCCGTGTACCTCATGAGGCACGGCCTCCCCCTCACGGCCTCCCGCATCCGCACGATGCTGCGCGTGGCCGTGGCTTCAGGCACGATGGCACTTGCCCTGACCGGCGCAACCCTCCTGGTAGTGCCACCCACATCAACCGTGACACTTATCCTGTATCTCGGATCCGCGGCCGGCATCGGTGGCGCAATCTACCTAGCCACTCTCGTCGCCCTGCGTGGATCCGAGGTCACGTCGGTCCTCGCTGCAATCCGGGCGCGAAGTGCGTAAGCGATGCGCCTGTCAATCCTGCGTCGAGGGGCGGCTACCAGGCGCGATGGGGTGGGGTGGGATGAAGGCCCGGGAAAACGGAACGGGGTAGGCGGGGAAGTGACTGCGCTGCGCAATCGTGAGAACCTATCGCATGACTGACACGCCGTCCGCGAGGCACAATTCCGGCACCGCAGACGAGACGAACCGTACTCTCCCCTCTCACCACGTGGGAACGGAGGAAGGTGTAGGTCTCCCGGCCTCGAACGTGCGCTTTGTAGTCATCTGGGGTGTTTTCCGAAGCCTGCGACCCCGCCAATGGCTCAAGAACGGTGTCGTCCTCGCCGGCATCGTCTTTGCACGCGAACTCGGTGATCCTGACCGCGTCGTCCGCGCCGTTATCGCGGCGGTCCTTTTCTGCCTGTTGTCCGGCGCGGTCTATCTCGTCAATGACGTCCTCGACCGCGAGAAGGACCGGCACCATGCCGTCAAGTCACGTCGTCCGATCGCTGCCGGCGTCGTGCCACCGGCCCTTGCCCTCACCGTCGCCCTCGTGATCGCCATCGGCGCTCTTGCCTCGGCAACCGTGCTTGCGCCCGCGTTTGGCGCGACTGCCATGGCCTACCTGATCCTGCAAGCCCTGTACGTCGCAGTCATGAAGCACATCGTGATCCTCGATGTCCTTGCGGTCGCCAGCGGGTTTGTCCTGCGCGCCGCCGCCGGGGCACTTGCCATCGACGTCCCGATCAGTCCCTGGCTCTACGTCGTCACCCTCCTCCTTGCCCTCTTCCTCGTCCTCGGCAAGCGACGTCAGGAACTCGTCCTCCTCACCTCAGACGCCGCCAGTCACCGCGACGTCCTTCGCAACTACTCGCTACCGTTCGTTGACCAACTCCTCTCGATCGTCACAACGGCATTGCTCGTCTCGTACATGCTGTACACCTTCTTCTCCGAAAACCTTCCGCGAAGTCACGCGATGATGCTCACCATCCCGTTTCCCCTGTACGGCATCTTCCGGTACCTCTACCTGATCCACGTGCGGGGTGATGGCGGTGCCCCCGAGGAGGTTCTCCTACGTGACCGTCCCCTCGCGTGGTGTTGCGTTGCGTGGGTCGCCGCCTCGATTGCGGTCGTCTATCGCGGCTAGGCAACTCCACTCTCCAGTCGCAACGGGGGAGGGGTTGTGGGGTGGGGGACTTCCTGCACCGGGGATCAGGCAGGTCTCTCCGGCACCCTGGGAATACCGGCCCCTCTCTCCACACCCGCCACCGTCACCTAGCGGGAACCACCGCCCATCCAACCACGCCCGTCACAACCCCATGTCCCTGAAGTCCCCTGCCGGCGAGGGCGCCGGCGCTCCCAGCAAGGACCCCTCATCACGCACCACCCGGCCTCCCCTCTCCCTTCGCAACGGGGGAGAGGGTGGGGGTCTTCACGCACCGATCCGCGCCGACGCCGGTTTCGCAGCACCACTGATTGCGATGCGCTTCGCCGCCGTGCCTGAGTGCGTACCGTTCAACCGATGACCATGCGAGTTCTCGTGACCGGCGGCGCAGGCTTCCTTGGCGTGAACCTTGCGCACCACCTGAGCATGCACGGGGCCACCGTCATCTCCCTGGACATCGCCACCTCCCTTGCCTCGGAGTATCCACCCGGCACCATCTTCCGGGTCGGTGACGTTCGCGATCCGGGCACCGTCAGTCGGACACTTGCCGAGAACGGTCCAATCGATGTCGTCATCCACGCCGCCGCCGCCTTGCCCCTTTGGCGACCGCACGACATCCGCACCACCAACATCGCGGGAACGCACACCGTCCTCGACTGTGCACGGTCGGCGGGCGTGCCCCGCACGGTCTTCATCTCATCAACCGCCGTCTACGGCGTCCCCGACAAGCACCCGATAGACGAGACCGACCCGATGATTGGAGTGGGTCCCTACGGCGAAAGCAAGGTCGCTGCCGAGCAACTCTGCGCCGCCTACCGTGCCCAGGGGTATTGCGTGCCCGTCGTGCGGCCCAAGACCTTCCTCGGCCCCGGACGCCTCGGTGTCTTCCAGATCCTCTACGACTGGGTCTTCTCCGGAAAGCGCATTCCGATCCTCGGAAGCGGGCACAACCGGTACCAGTTGCTTGAGGTCAGCGACCTCTGCGACGCCATCTGGCGGGCAGCCACCCATGCGTCCGATCGCGTCAACGACATCTTCAACGTCGGCGCCTCGCGCTTCGCAACCGTCGCCGAGGACGTGGGGGCACTCTGCCGCCATGCGGGAACGCGCGCGCAGGTCTTCCCTGTTCCAGCGTGGCCTGCAAAGACCGCCCTCCGAACCCTGGAATCCGTCAACCTATCGCCCCTTTACCGGTGGGTCTACGGCACTGCCGACCGGGACTCCTATGTCTCCACGAAGAAGATCGGGGATGCCCTCGACTGGCACCCACGCCATAGCAATGTCGAGGCCCTGATCCACGCGTACGACTGGTACGTCGAACACCGTGCCGAACTCGGCGCAAGCACCGGGGTGACCCACCGGGTCGCGTGGGACCAGGGCGCCCTTGCTTTGCTGAAGAAACTACTGTGAACGCCCCATTCCGACACGTCCCTACCGTGTCACCCTTGAGGTCCCTACGTTTCGCTTGCGACTAGCCTGATGTTCCGAATCGACTTCCACTCACACACCGGCCACTCGCCTGATGCTGCCGTCCCAGCCGCATCACTGCTTGACGGTGCCGTCCGCGCCGGCCTGACCACACTGTGCGTCACCGACCACAACACTGTCGACGGCGGTCGCCAAGCGGCCTCCCTCGTCGCGCGCCGTCCCGATCGCTACCCCGGCATTTCCGTCATCATCGGCGAGGAAATCATGACCAGCGAGGGTGAGGTCATCGGCCTCTTCCTCACCACGACCATCCCGCGCGGACTGACCCCCGAGGAAACGATCAAGCGCATCCGCGACCAAGGTGGCCTCGTAACCGTCCCGCACCCCTTTGATCGCCTCCGTGGATCACGCCTCCGGAAAGCCGCAATCCAGCGCATCGCCGACGCGGGTCTCATCGACGCGATTGAAGGACTGAATGCACGGGTCACGTTCAGTGCCGACAACAACCGGGCAATCGCCTTCGCGCGGGCGCATCAGCTGCCGGTGGTCGCCGGAAGTGACGCGCACACGGCGGGCGAGGTGGGTCGCGCCTGGGTGGCCCTGGATGAGCCTCCCGGCATGACCACCGACACCCTGCGCGCGCAACTCGATGCAACCCGGGTGACCCCGGCGAGACCTCAAGCAACCACGGGCCACGCCATCGGTGGACGACTCAGTTCACCCATCGTCCACCTCGGCAGCACCCTCGCCCGATGGCGGCGTCACCTCGGTCTCTTGCCGGACGTCGTCCTGTGAATTCGGGACCCTCCTCACCGCCACCAAGGCCCCTTCCCACCCCACCGGATTCACATACGCCTCGCTTGGCGCGTCATGAAGACGAAGAACCTGCGACCGAAGCGGGCCGGTCCGCCACGCGGTTCGTCCCGACCACAACCGTGCTCGAACCACTTCCGTCCCGTCGCATCCTCTTTGCGATCCGTTCGGCAATCCCCACCCCCTCGCGACGCATCGTGATCCTCTGGCTCCTGGCCCTCGCCATGTACGGTGGGGCGTACCAGGCCCAATTCGCCTGGGGGGAACTGCCGATCTACCACATCACTGGCGATGAACCTCACTACCTCACCATCGCGACCAGTCTGATCCGCGACGGTGACCTCGAGATTTTCAATAACTACCGCGACAAGGACTACTTGCCTTTCTACCCATGGCATCTGGGCGACCCGCGTGATCCCGAGGACATGCACGCCCTCTACGGCACCGGTGGACGCCTGTACTCCAAGCACAGCATCGGATTACCCCTCCTGATCGTCCCTGCGATGTGGCTTGGCGGACATGGTCTCGCGATCGGGTTCATGATCGCCCTGAACGCCCTGCTTTCCACGGAACTTTGGCGCCTGGCCCGGGATGTCACGGGGAGCCAAAGCGAAGCGTCCTCGCATCAGGGGCGACGGGGTGGGGCGGTCGCCACCGCGACGTGGTTCCTCGTCGCGACCGCCTCGCCACTGCTCTTCTACAGCGACCAGTTCTACCCCGAGGTACCCGGCGCACTCCTCGTGACCGTGGCCCTGCGCGCGCTCCTGCCAGGCACCCTTGGCACCGCATCGCTCGTGCGCCTGGGCCTTGTCGTGTCACTCCTGCCATGGTTCCACCTGCGCTACATCCCCATCGCCACCGCCATCGCCGCGTGGGGTCTGATGCGGTGGGCACTTCCCGGCCTGGCGAGTCCCCGCCTCGATGGGAAAACCGCGCAAGGTTCGATGCGAAACTGGACCGGTGCAATCCTCGGAACCCTGATCGCCGCCGCCGCCGGTGGTAGCCTCATCGCCCTTGACATGCGCCTCTTCGGAGGCATTCCCGCCGTGAACGACTACGGTTCCGTATCCCTGTCGAACATCCCGGCCGGTGCCCTCGGCCTTCTTTTCGATCGCCAGTACGGCCTCCTGCCCTACGGACCGGTCTACCTACTCGCCCTCTACGGCCTCCTCGCCTTGCCCAGCCAACTCGGATGGGTGCGCAGCGGCCCCATGCTCACCTTGCTGATCTCCTACTTCGTGTTCATTGCCAGTTTCAGCTTCTGGTTCGGTGCATTCAGTCCGCCCTCGCGAATGCTTGTTCCCGTGATGCCGATCTTCGTGACCGGCCTAGCTGTCGCCCTGCACCGATGGCATGGATGGCGGATGATCATCGTCGCCATCGCACTTGCGGTCGCCGACTGGGCCATCATCGCCCAACTCATTGCCGTTCCACGCCTCCGCTACAACTACTGGGACGGCAAGAGCGTCCTGCTCGCCTACCTCTCGCAGGTGTGGGAAACCGACATCACCCAGGTCCTGCCAACCTTCGTTGTGCCCGAGCAAGCGTCATATGTCTGGGCGGCCTGGGCAACGGCAGGCATCATCGGCCTCTTCGTGCTGATCACGACCAGTCGCCCAGTCAGTCGAAGCAATCGCAACGCCAACCGGCGGCCCAACGACAGGTATCCGCCCGCTGCACCATTCCGGACGCCCGGCGGTCTGCCCACGATTGGCAGCGTCGTGATCACTCCGGACGGTGACCGTCGCGAACAAGCCTGAAGCAAGTTTGTGCGATGCAACTAGCCCGTCGCCCCATCAGCCGGTCAACAATCATCGGTGCCGGTCTTCTCGCACTCGCGCTTGTCCTTGACATCATTGCCACGAACCGGCTTGCCATCGCCCTCGGTCCCGCGTCCGACCTCTTTCCCCGATGGGTTGGCGCCCGCGCATGGGTCATCGACAACCTTGATCCCTATAGCCCGGGCGTGACCGCAACGGTCCGGTCGGCAATGGGCGAGGCGCTTGGGTGGGATGGCACCGCCGACAGTGGAGCCTTCGCGTTCGGGTTCGTCTATCCCGGGTACGTCGCTCTCCTCCTCGCCCCACTCGCCGTCCTGCCATTCCCAGCGGCCTCGACAATCTGGCTCCTTATCGCCCAGGCATCGGTCGTCGGCACTGTCTGGCTTGCGTGGCACACACCCTCACCCGTACGCCTGCACGACACCAACCGAGGGCTGGTCATCGCCACTGTTCTCGCAATCCTGTGGCCACCGGTCATTTACAACCTGATATTCGGACAGTTCGCGGCCCTGGCAACCCTCGCCATCGCGACAGCCGGATGGGCCACCGCCAGACGACATGACCGGTTCGCTGGATCCATCCTCCCACTCGCCCTCGTCAAACCCCAGCTTGCCCTGATACCCGTGGCCCTCTGGGTTACGAGCCAAGTGATGCAGTGGTCCCGAACAGCAAGGCAAGTCGACCACCCCTCTCCCGTCGGAACCTGGGCGGGTGATGAGACAAGGAACTGGCACGGCATCGCCGCCTTCAGCGTGACTGTCGCCACGGTCGGCACCGCAAGCCTCGTCGCACTTCCACACTGGCCCGGTGCGTTCCTTGATGGCCTCGGCGACTACGCCGTCACCGCACGTGCCACCACCACCATCGGGATCATCGCCTCGGTCATCGCAAGCGGGCCCGTAGCCAACGCGATCACCCAGGCCACCCTCATCGGGGCCTTATTCGCCTCCGTGATCGTCGCCGCCGGACCATCGGCGCGCACCAGTCGCTCACTCCTGCCGGCCGGAATCCTCATCGGGGCGTGGATGATCCCCCCGGTCTACGAGTGGAACCACGTCGTCGGCCTCCTCATCCTGGTGCCGTGGGTCCGCAACAGCTTTTATCGTCCCGCCCCGTCGCCCCGTGATTTAGGTACGCTTCGCTTCCGCCCCTGCGATGGGAGGCCTCCACCCCCTTTTCTGAACCCCACCCCTGCCTCACTGCAATATGCTGCGCTTGGCATGTTGCGCCAGGTACGGGGAGTAGGGTCTGCGTTCCAAAGATGGGTGACTTCGGGCGACAAGCCAGGCGTCTTTCATTCAGCCACGACCTGGAGATGGACACCCGCCATCACATGGGGAATCACCAATATCGTCACCCTGCCACTGGCAGTCCTGTGGCCGGATGGCAGTCGCGCCGTCTGGCCCGTGATCCTGCTTGGGGCATGGGTCATCGACCACCGCGCCCGGTCACGTGCACCCTTGCCAACCGAGGCGCGATCATGAACCCACGATCACACCGACCGCATCTCCAAGTGCCGATCTACGGAAAACCTGAATGGGATCAAGTACACACAGGCCTTCCGCATCCGGACCGCGATTGTCCCGGTCCCGTGCGACCGGGAAGCAGTCGTCCTTGCCTGCAGCCGGTCTCGCCGTCGCGACCATCCTCGTCATACTGATCGCCATCGCATTCCGGGTGCCTCGCCTTGCGGATACCCCCGGATGGGATGGCGACGAGGCCTACAACCTCGATATTGCCTGGCACCTGGCACGAGGCGAGGCCCAGATGTTTGCCCTTGATTACCGTTTCGCGGCCCATCCACCCCTCTTCTACGTCATCACCGGCGCCGCCATGCACGTGTTTGGCCGGGACCTTGCCGTCATCCGTACCGTGGCCGTCATCGGTTCGTCACTGACCGCCGGCACGATCACCTGGGCACTGGCACGATCCGGACAGCTGCGTGCCGGCCTCCTGGGAGGACTCGCCCTCGCCGTTGCGCCATTCGCCGTTGCCTACGGTCGCCTTGGCTACACCTATGTCCTCACCGGCCTCCTCGCCGCACTTTGCCTGCACGCGACCCTGGCTTGGCGCCGGACCGGTAACCCCGCACGCATCCGCGACGCCGTGATCCTCGCCTCACTCGGATGGCTTTCCGACCAGTCCGGAGTTGCCCTGATCGCGTTTGTCGCATACGAAGTCCGCCTCGGCACCGGATCATGGGGTCATGCCCTGAGGGTTGTGGTCGCTGCTTCGCTACCGACCTTCATCGTCGTCACCGGACTTTTCCTCGCCGACCCGGAAAGCACCGCGACGGAGTGGCAGCAGATCTTCACGCGCCTGAACGCGAACACCGATCCGGCCCTCGGCACCGCCCGCGACCAACTCGTGACCCTGCTTGGCGGTGCAGGGTCAGGCGTGGCAACCGCAACCCTGACCGGCATCCGCATCGTGACGAACATCGGGCATCTCCTCCAAGCCTCTTGGTGGTGGCCCGCGGCATTCATTGGCGTCTTTGCCACTCCTGAAAAGGGGGGACGCGCCACGGTCCTGCGTCTGTTTGCCCTGCTTGCCCTGCCGGCCTTCGCCATCCGTCCGGTCGACCCATACTTCCGCGCCGCCCTGCCGCTGCTTGGCCTGGGTGGTTGGGGCCTCGGCATCGTCCTTGACCGGGCCATTGGCACCGCGTTCGACCTCTGCGGCGCAACAATCGGCCGTGGCGCGTGGGGACCACGATTTGGCGCGTCGGTCCTTGCGTCGGTCCTCCTGCTACCCCTCGGTCTCGAAGCCGTCCACACGATCGGTGCCCTCACCGCGCCAGCCGGGCTCGTCCTGCCAATCACCCCTTGGCTTGCCCGGGATCTGTCGGATGCACGTGCAGCCGCCGCATGGGTGAATGCACGTGTCCGGCCACGTGACGTCGTCATCACCTCACCGGCTGTCACTTGGCTGATCAACGATGCCGACGTCGCCGACTTCCTCCAGTCGGTGATCGTGACCGTTCCGGGTGCAAGCCTCGGGTTCTATCCTCCCGGAATACCCGCCTCACGGTGGCGGTTCCGTCCGGCAGCCGATCAGGCCCGGTTCGTCATCCTCGACGACGTCACCGATGCGTGGATCAAGGCCGATCCCGATGTCCGCCGCATCCTTGAACCTATCTCCACGATGCCGATCGCTTTCCAGCAGGGTCGCTATCGCGTCCATGCCCGACCCGCCTGACGTGCCAAAACCCGTCACGTTCGCGGGGGCGTTCCCATGGCGCGACGGAGTGCCCACGCCAGCGCACCGGTCACCACTACTCCCGCGCATCCCGATGCGATGACCCACATGGCAGTCCCCCTGACGTCCCGTCTCCCCCGCGAGTTCGATCACAGCGTGGCCAGAAGTGCCCGGTAGCCGCGGACGAGCATCTCGATCCCCACGGCCACCAGGATCAGCCCCATCAGCTTCTCCATTGCCAGCACGAACCGGTCCCCAAGCAGATGCTGGATCCGGTTGGCACCTAGCAACAGAACCAGACCGACCACCATGGCGGCGGCGAGTGCGCCCGCCCACTCGAGAATTCGCGCCGGGTAGTGTCCCGGGAAGTGTGTAAGAAGGGATGTGAGGTGGCGCGGAAGCCGTCAGCCACCGGTCAGGTCCGTTCCTTGGAGTTGCACACCTTCAAGGGAGAAAGGAATCCGACACGATGGCTGACGACATGAGGATTGCACTCGAG
>SHXX01000065.1 GCA_009693165.1 Chloroflexota bacterium | reverse complement strand
GGTCACCCTGTACCGCAACATCCGCCTTGTACGACGGGGCACCCGTGCCATCAATGACCGTGCCACCAGTGATCAGGATGTCGAACATCGCGTCTCTCCCTCGCCTAACGCCATTTGGGTGCCACCGTTGCCGGCACACGATATCCGCAACGTCGTCGTTACGGAGGTCAGGAGTTTGTCACCGATCCGTCACGGCGCCGGAGCAACCGACCTGCCCGCGGTTGGAACTCCGGGTGTTCGGCGGCTTTCTCGTCGAACTCGACACCAAGTCCGGGGACGGTCGGCACGATCAGGCGCGGGCCCTGTTGGACCGGTTGCACGGGGAAGAGACGTTCGTCATAGAACCCGAGTTGTTCGGTCGGCGACTGGCGAATCTCCATCCACGCGAAGTTGGGCACGGCGGCTGCAAGGTGAGCAGTCACTGCCGAACAGATCGGTCCAAGCGGGTTGTGGGGCATGAGGTCGATGTAGTGCGCCTCGGCCCATCCGGCAACTTTCATGGCCTCGGTCAGACCGCCAACATTGCACACGTCAATCCGTGCGTAATTGGTGATCCCACGTTCGATGTATGGCAGGAATTGCCACTTTGAACTGAACTCCTCGCCAATGGCAAACGGCACGTGCGTCATGCGCCGAAGGGCCTCGTACGCCTCGGGCGTCTCGTCGCGGATCGGTTCCTCAAGGAAGTCCAACGTATCGCGACCGAGTTTCTGGCAGAAGGATGCGGCTTCGGCCACCGAAAGGCGGTGGTGATAGTCGATGCCAAGGACGGCCCGGTCACCGACAGCTTCGCGAAGCTTGTTGAGCCAATGGGCGGTCGGTCCGATGCTTTCCCACGGTTCATAGACCGGGTCACCGTTCGCACGCTGTTCACCGGGCGCGTGCATCCAGGTGCGGATGACATTCCAACCCTCGGAAATGAGCAGTTCGGCATCCTCGATGAGCTTCGGTCCCATCGGTGCGCCGGTCGTGGCGAACAGTGGAACCCAGTCGCGGTGCTTGCCTCCAAGCAACTGGTGGACGGGCACTCCGAGTGCCTTCCCCTTGATGTCATGCAGGGCGATGTCGATTGCCGCAATCGCCGCCGTCAGGACACGTCCGCCTTCGAAATACTGGCTTCGGTAGAGGTCCTGCCAGATGGCACCGATATCGAATGGGTTCCGCCCGATGATGAGTTCGCGATAATGACGCAGGGCACCCATTACCGCGAGTTCGCGACCTGATAGACCGGATTCGCCCCAGCCGTGAATGCCCTCGTCGGTCTCGATCTTGATGATGAGCTGGTGCCTCCGACCAACCATCGTCGGATAGAGTTTCAGATCACTTATCTTCATGGAGGCTCCTTGCAGGGGCACCGTTCGTTGGACACCGGAACGGAAGATACCCGCACTGGCTCCCGGGATGCCGTGAACATCGTGGGGATGGCTGCGGTAGGGGTGGCTTGTGACGGACATGAGTCAGGGGGCATTGACCCGGAATGCAGCGGCTAGGTGGTCGGTTGATCCACACCGCGAGTGATCTCGTCTCCTTCCTCCAGTGCTCGAGGTTGGCACTCCTCAACCTGGATGCTGCGTTGAAGCGGCGTGTTCGCCCGCAGCGTCGTGATCCCGTGCTTGAGCTGCTCTCGCGTCGGGGAGGCCTGCTTGAGGAGAAGGAACTGAACGCATGGCGTGATGCCGGCCGGAACGTCGTCGTCGTGGAGTGCGAGAGAAACTCGACGGTGGCATTCGAGGCGGGCGCGCAGAAGACCATCGAACTCATGCGCGCCGGTGTGGATGTCATTGCCCAAGGCGTCCTCTTCGACGGCACGTGGATTGGGTTTGCCGACGCGCTCGAACGGGTAGCGAAACCCTCGGACCTCGGCGCCTTCAGTTACGAAGTGGTCGACATGAAACTGGCATCGAAGGTGCGTCCGGGTGCGCTTGTCCAGACGGCCCAGTACAGCGCACAGCTGGAGGCAATCCAGGGACGCATGCCGGACAGCCTGCACGTGATCCTTGGTGATGGCACGCGTGAGACTATCCCGACCGGCCACGTGATGGCCTACCACCGACGGGTTCGGGATGCCTACCTTGCGGTGATCCAGTCGGCCGGCGGCGTCGATGGCGAACCGGACGACACGCTTCTAGACCCCGAAAATGCGACCTACCCATGGTTGATCGATGCGTGCCGGACATGCCCGTGGCAAACCGAATGTGCATCGCAACGGGAAACCGGCGACCACCTGACCCTGGTTCCCGGCATGGGACGCACGCATGCACGACGCCTGATCACCGTCGGTGTCCCAACGCGGCGGGCACTGGCGCAACTGGACACTGCACGGATTTCCGAAACGGCCGAACGGTCCCGGACACCCGAACCAACTCTGGTTCGGCTACGTGAAGAGGCCTCGCACGCCCTGCGGTGCTCCGAAACGGGCATTGACCGGGCAGTCACGGTGCCGCACCCGCCGCGACAGCCATGGCGGGGCGTCTGGAAGGTCTTTCCGCGCCGCCAAACCGACCTTTGCCTTCATATCGAACACGACCCATTCCACCAGGGCAGGCGCTTCGCGTTTGCGGCGGGAACCGCCGGTTCGACTGGGGGTCCGACCGCACTGGTCGCAACCACCCTCGAAGAAGAGGAGGCGATGTTCCGGGCGGTCACGAGAGCCCTGCAAGAGGCATGGAATTCGGCAAGGTCCAATCGGGGTCAAACCCCGCGCATCCATGTGTTTGGCGCCGCCACGGTTGCCCAACTCCAACGGCTTTCGGGAAAGTACTCCCACGGTGGGGAACTGATCGCAAGTCTGACCACCCATGATTGCTTCATCGACCTGAGGTCGGTGGTGCGTGATGCCGTGATCCTTCCCCGGACCGTGAACTCGCTTGCGGAATTCGATCCCTACACCGGGTTCGCCGTCGCCAACCAGTCGCAGGGCACGTCGGGGGACATGGATCGCGAACCATCACTCCTCGAGACCTTCACGGAACTCGTTGAGGGTGACGAAGGCGCACGGGACGCCCTTCGCACCGACACGATGCGCACGCTCGAGCGCATCGTGATGCTGCGCGACTGGCTACTGGCGAGGCAGTCGGACCTGCCCCACCAACGCGATCAACCAGTGGACGTGCCGGACGACCAGTCCGGCGGAATTCCGGGTGAGACGCGGTTCGCGGAACTCAGGGCGCGCATAAAGGCGCTTCGCCACGCCGCCTCTCGCGCCGGAGACACCGGCAGGCGCGCGCTCAACCTTCTTGAGAAGCTTCTATCGTGGCACTGGCGCGAAAGGGTTGCGGACTGGTGGGAGTACTCTGGCGTGCGTGCCCTTGCAGATACCGAACTCATCGAGAGTGACCAGGCCATCGCCGGTCTCGTCCCCGGAGGGACGGTAACCCGAAGTGGTTCGTGGGAACTACGAAGCTTCAGGTTCCCGGCAGCACAGGAACACAAGTTGCGTCGCGGCTCGGAGGTTGAGGTCACCAACTGGCCGTCCACGGCGGTCGCGCGACTGGTATCCGTCGATGCACGCTTAGGCAGGCTCGTCCTCAGTGCGCCGGCGGCGACCTGGGCGTCGATGCCATCGCCCGAAGCCATTACACGGCAGAGGCCCATCCTCGACCGAGTGCTGCGCGATGCGCTCGCACGGGTCACAGACACCATCGTTGCGGATGACCTGGCCGATCCCGACGCATCTGGGCGCTACCAGGCAACCCGGCGTCTCCTCGGCGCCTTGCCACCAGTCCCCGCCGGACACTCCGGTGGCCCACTGGGACTGCAGGGCGAGACTGGCGCGGAGACTGCGATGCGTCTTGCCACAATCCTCACCGGTTCGGTCCTTTCAATCCAGGGGCCTCCAGGTACTGGAAAGACCCACGCTGGCGCGCGGATGATCCTTGCGTTGCTCAGGAACGGTCGGACCGTCGGGATCAGCGCCGCAAGCCACCGGGCGATCATCAACCTGTTGGACAAGGTCATGGAGATTGCAGCCGAGATGGGTGAGAAAGACCTTGTCCGGGCGATCCAACGCGGGTCAGGCGATGACCGGTGCAAGGACCCGGCGGTCGAATTCACCGAGACTAACATCAGGATCGAAACGGTCGTCGCCGAGCGTAGCAAGAACCTGATTGCAGGCACCCCGTGGCTCTTTGCGCGTCAGGCCCTCGACGGCACACTGGACGCACTTTTCATCGACGAGGCCGGCCAGATGGCACTTGCGAATGCCGTCGCCGCGTCAACCGCGGCGAAACAGGTGTTCCTGCTTGGCGACCCTCAGCAACTCGCCCAACCGACCCGGGGTACCCATCCGGATGGCACCGGCACTTCCGCACTGGAACACATGCTTGGAGGGCGTGCCACGATCCCGGATACCCAAGGGGTCTTCCTGGAGACCAGTTACCGGATGCATCCGGCCATATGCCACTTCATTTCGGAACAGTTCTATGAGGGCAGGCTTCGCGCACACGAAGCGTGCGAAAGACAGGACATCGACCGCTTCGGGGCCGGTTTGAGGGTCCTTTTCGTGAGTCACGAGGGCAATCGCACCGATTCGTCCGAGGAAGTCGCGGCGATCACGCAAGCGTGCAACGCTCTCCTTGGATCCCGGCTAACCAGTTCGGACGGCAAGGTCGCCCGCCTCGCGCCGAAGGACATCATGGTGGTGGCGCCATACAACCGGCAGGTCGCACTTCTGGATCAACTCGTCCCCGTTGGGGTGCAATGCGGCACAGTCGACCGCTTCCAGGGTCAGGAGGCGCAGGTGGTCTTCTTCTCGATGACCGCGTCGGACGGAACCGAACTCTCACGCGGACTGGAATTCCTGTTCAGTTCCAACCGCCTGAATGTCGCGATTTCGCGCGCAAAGTCACTCGCGGTGCTGGTGTGCAGTCCTGACCTGCTTACCCCGCGCTGTCACTCGTCCGAGGAAGTCCACCTGGCAAATACCGTCTGCCAACTGGCAGACACCGCGACACCGTTCGCGTAGTTCTAGGGTTTCAAGTTGGTTGATTACGACAAACACCGGATACCGGTTTCACATCGGCACCAACCAAGATATGCTGACTGCCATCTTCCACTGTGCAAAGTACCTTCGGTGAAGTGTTTCCTGTGCAAATCGGATCTCCGAAACTGCTGGAACCCTAAAAACCTACGCTAACTCGTCCCAGGCAGTGGGCCGGACGGGCAGGCTTCCGCGCAAAGGTTTCAATTGCCTGACTACCACCAGCGCGACGATACTTTCCTCAATAATAATATTAGTTACATATGTATTTTTATTTGAATATGTAGTCGCCCCGCGCGCCACGGTGAGCGGGGCTTCCCTGATTCTTCCGACCGGTCACGCATTCGGCCGGTTGCCCGTCCGCGTCACCTTCGCACCGCCCTCAATCCACCAAGGGGTGGTCGTACCGGTCAGGTCACAGCCGGACACGCTCCCGCGGCCATCCGAACGCACCGTGATTCCCCACTGACTCCTGATCCCGCAGTCGCGCACGATGGGGTTCCCACCCGTCCTGATCGCCACACCCGCATTGGCGTTCCCGGAGATCACGCACTTCTCGATCGTCCCCTGCCCCTGCTCCCAGACGCGGACGCCAGACCCCTGCCCGTCACGGATCTGGCAGTCGCGGATGACCGGGGCACTGTCCTTCCCCGTGATGTACACCACCGACCCGATCGCCGAGGTCAGGTCGCATCCCTCGATCACCACCCGGCCACGCTGCACCCAGACCGCGCCTGACGTGTCCCCGCATCCCTCCGCCCGCACCGTCAGGTTCCGCACCGCCGCCCGGTCCGCCGTCACCGTGATCGCATCGGTGTCCGTCACTTCCACCGCGATCCGCGCCCGGTCGCCCTCGCCCACGATCTCCACCACCCGGTCGATCTCCAGTGCCTCCCGGTAGATCCCCGGCTTCACCGTGATCAGCGTCCCCGGCACCACCGCTGCCCGGATCGCCTCCCCGATCGTCGCGTACGCACTCCCCACCGCCCCGGCATCCACCACCAGCCGGGGCCGTCCGGGATCGGCCACCGGTGCAGGCTCAGGCACGTCCGGTACCGGCGGGCGGACCGGATCGGACGGACGCAGCTCGGTGACCGGTACCGTCGACACGCCCAGCACCAGTGCCCACGTCCCGACCGCCCACCGCGCATGCTCGTCGGCCATGCCATGCCATGCCATGCTCGTCGACGAGCCTCGTCACCGGCCGCGCGATTGCGCACCCGCAAAGGGCCCGCTCTGCAATCCCTCCCAGCTCGGGTGCCACACCCTCGCGGCTTGCCAGGACCAGCAGGTTCACCTCCCTCCGGTGTCCAGCCTCCGGGCATAGGTCCTATAGCATTGCCCGCACCCATGCCGGATCATCAAGCGAACGGAACCGGTCCCGTTTCACCAGTTCACGCAGGGCGTCACTCGGCTTCATCGTCCGCTACGGTACCGAAATGGCTACGACATCCAGTAGACCAGTTCACCCCCGCGTCGTGACGAACTCTTCGAGGTCGGCTACCGTGAAGCGTCCCGGTCGGCTTCCGGATGCGTGCATCCGCGCAACAGTCTCCTGCAATACCTCGTTGTGCGGTGTCGGGACGCCGTGGAGACGGCCAATCCGAACCACCTCGCCATTGAGGAAGTCAGTCTCTAGCGAGGTCGCACCGCGCATCAGACTCT
This sequence comes from Chloroflexota bacterium, assembly GCA_009693165.1. GTDB lineage: Bacteria > Chloroflexota > UBA11872 > UBA12225 > UBA12225 > UBA12225. Next base: position 5,942 of record SHXX01000065.1, on the reverse strand, counting down.
GCCACGTCGATCCAAGATTGCGTTGCCCCGGCGCCATTGACGTTTCGCCACGCGAACGTGCGACACGTGCGTTGAACTCCTCGGGGTTTTCAAAGGCCAACCCTGACGCATGCAGGCAGGCCTCGCCTTCTTGCCGGACTGCGCGAAGGAATGAAGCACTGTCCCCAGCACCATCGGTAATCGCACCGAGTGCGTTGCCAAGGTTTCCCAGGAACTTGGCGCGCTTGGCCTCCATGACCCGGTCATGCGCATTGACGGCGTATCCGGCTTCGATGAGGTCGGAGACCGTCCGATGGGTGACTTCATCGGTACCGACCGGATACCGGCCGATATCCATGAAACCGGCATTCCCACGGATCGGGTTCGAAACCACTCCGGGTTCAAGGTAGACGCCCGGCACATTCAGCATCACGCCATGGACATTCTCGAACAGGCGCAACGAACGATCCTCGTTCGTGATTCCGTTCTGGAGGCAGAAGACAGGCACGGACTTCGGGTCGGCACCGGCATCACGGATCTCCTTCAGGGCCGTCTCGGTGTCCTGTGACTTCACGCACAGCAGGATCACGTCGTCGGGGAGTACTCCGGTCTCGCGCAAGTCGACCGCTGCCGGCACGTGCAAGACGAATGTCTCGTCGGGAGTGACAAGGGTCAGGCCCGCCTTCCGGATCCGGTTCACGTGCGCCGCCCGACCGACCAGCAAGGAGGGGTGGCCCGTACGCCAAAGGTGGGCACCAACGGCCGCTCCAATGGCACCGGCACCGTAAATCACGTACCGCGTTGTCATGCACACAACTCCCTTGGGATATGAGGATCAACGAGGCGGGCCGGAGTGCCCGTGTCAACTGCACGACACTGACGGGGGCTCACGGGTCCGGTACACACATGCATCAGTCTTTCCGGCCGAAAACCGGGGTCTTGCCGATTGCTGCAACCCACTGTTCAACCGCACCGGCGATGACCGGGAATGGTTCAAGTGCCGAACGGACCGGTCGGGGTACGCCTGATCCGGACGGTTCGACAACCACCGCAACGGTCACCGGAACCGTGTCGTCTTCGACGGTGACCTTCAAATCCGCACGGGCCGCGCCTCGCATCCGGATCCGGAAGCGAAGCCGCCCATCCATGGATGAGACACGATCAGTCCAATCCAGTTCGGGCGCACCACTCGTTGCGGGAGTTGATCCGGTCCGGACATTCTCGAACCGGAACTCAGCGTCAATCCGCGTGCCTTGCACTGGCAGGGGGACACCATCTCCATCCGCGACGGTCAGGGTGACCGTTTGCCATCCGTCGGTGTCCGGTTTGGCGACCACAGAGGTGATGTGCGCGGGCCTCAAGGCTACGCGCGTCACAAAATCCCAGGAATAGGTGGCCCGGCCAATCGTCCCACACGTGACGGTGACCTCGGCGCGATACGCGGTCAGCGGCGCAAGTGGCACCCGTGACATGAACAGCACCATCTCGACCGGACGATCTCCGGTTGGTGTTTGCAGGATCACGCCCGGCGGCACCATCGCGATGGGGACATCGGTCTCACCGACCCGTGACCCCGGCTGGACTGACCGAAAAAGGTGGGCCTCCGCATCCTGAGGGGCACATCCGAAGAAGTGGAGCGTGATGGGATACCCGGTTTCAGGAAGTGGTGAACCCGGCGAGACCAGTGCAGCGCGCGGGTCCGGAACCTCACCACTCGGGAACCGGAGCGGAACCCGCATCTGGCCCGCGCCCGGATAGGCAACGACTGCGGGCGGGCGGGTCCACGGACGGTTCCGCGACGCCAGATCAATGACCCAGGTTGGAAGGACGGTACTCGGGTCCGGTTCGGAAGAATGCCCAAGCCCGATCGATGTCAGGCGCGGATCCATGAGCGCGTGACGATGTAGTGGCGCGTCGATCAGCCCGTCGATTGCCGTCCGCGCATTTGGCGACCCTTCGGACACGTGGCTCTGTCCCGCACTGGCGGCACCGGCATCGGAGTACCCGGGAAGCCCGGGCGTCTCGGTGTGGATCAGAAGTCCGGCACGCTCGGGGCGACCGGCGTTCTGCGTTAGGTAGCCTGCATGCAACTGCGCGCCATCGGACCATTCGACAGCAACCGGCGCGAGAAGCGATGCCTGGCGGTGGCGGTCGAGTGCCACCGTCATCTCTGCCACGATTGCGGCGGCATCATCAGCGACGGTGTCAGCCAACGCCGGTGGCGGATGTGGGGACAACGCAAGGACTGTCACGGCCACCGTCAGGACCGCACGCCGCCATGTGGCACGGGACCGTGTTCGCACTGGTTCCGTGGAAGCGTTCCCGAGAATCGGTCCGATCACCGGCACGAGTTCACCGACTGAACGGTCACCCGTTTGCCTGAGGCAGATGTCGTTCTGGGGCACCAACGTACCGTGCCTCTGGGCGGATGATCTTGTCGACCGCAGCCTGCTCGATGACGTGGGCCGACCAGCCCGCAAGCCGGGCAAGTCCGAACGTCGCCGGGAACAGGTCTGGGCTCAGGCCGACACCTTGGAGGACGGCGGCGGCATAGAACTCGACATTCGTCTTGATCACCCGGTTGGGCTTCAATTCGGCAAAGACCCGCAGGATGGCTTCCTCGGCGCCGATTGCAAGGTCGAGCCACGGCGGCCGATGGGGAAGGTTCTCGGCGACCACACGCAGCGCGGCGGCCCGCGGGTCGTATGCACGGTACACTCGATGACCAAAGCCCATGATGAGCTCGCGCTTGGCAAGTTTCTCGCGTGCCCACGCCTCGGCATGGTCAATCGTGCCGATTTCGTCAAGTTGACCAAGCACCTCGGCAGGCGCACCACCGTGGAGGGGTCCCTTGAGTGCCCCGATCGCACCGCAAATGGCGGACGTCAGGTCTGAGCGCGTCGCAACGATCACCCGTGCCGCGAATGTGCTCGCGTTGAGGCCGTGTTCGGCACCTGCCATCAGGTACGCCTCGAGGGCGCGCGCGGTTGCCGGATCGGGCGCCTCATCGTGCAATTGCTGCAGGAAGGCCGACGCGAGATCGAGGCCCGGTTGGGGATTGACTGGCTCGAGGCCCTCGCGCAGGCGCGAGAACGCCGCGAGGGCGGACGGTGCAAAGGCGATCAGTTCGCGGGCCTGGTCGGCAGTCGGAGGCCAGGGAAGGCCGGCATTCGCGCCCCAGACCGACACCGCGGTGCGCAATGCATCCATCGGGTGGGTGGACGCCGGCAACAGCCGGAGGGCGGTTAGCACCATAGGGGGGACCGGTGCCGGTGCGAGGACGGTGCCCGGGTGCCACTCACCCGTCAGGAGAAGATCCACCACGCTGGCATACGTTCCCTGCTTGACAACCTCCACGATCGGATACCCGCGATACAGAAGGCGCCCGTTTGCCCCATCGACCAGTCCGATGGCGGTTTCGGCAGCGACAACACCCGCCAACCCGGGCGAGAAAGGCGGTTCGTTGGCGGGTACGGTCATCGGCTTCTTCCCTCAAGTGGCACCGAAAGGGTGCCATGTCATCGTCTGTGAAACCGGGCGACGCTAGCCCGTCGACACGAAGCGGAACCCTATGCACCGGTTACAACGAAGTGGGCGTCCCAAAACAAGGCACGCCCGTTCGCCCCGCCACCAAGGTTGCGTTGGCGCCACGCCCAGAAAGATACCCGTTGCGGTACTCCTGTGGCTGTTCGGAGTTCTACTGTAACGGTGAGGCCGCGGTTGGCGCGAGAAGTGCGCTGCGAATCACGCGGTGCCACTTCTGGCCCCCGGTTTCCGGATCGATACGCTCCTTCAGGATTTCCTGATACTCCGCGGAACCCCGGACCTCGCCCCACTTCGCGCGCATTTCCGCCTCGCTTTCCCAGGCGAGCATCCAGTGGATGTTCGTTGCCGATGCCGGGCCGGACGGTGGGAACGCCGCCTCCGCGGTGTCAACCGCCTTCCAGAAACCAACAATGCGCATTCCCCTTGACTTGAAAAACGGAACCGCCTTGGTGCTTGCCCAGACCAGGTACTCGTCGATCCGGTCGGGATTGATGTCATAACTGCGAAGTTCGTAGTACATGTGATCTCCAAGCGGGGATTTTTCAACTAACCGTGGGCAGCTTCGCGGATTGCCGCATCGATCTGGCCGACGCTTATCGCGACCTCCGCCTCAAGCGGAGGACTGTACGGCACGTGGGTAAAGTTGGCGTTCAACCGCTTGATCGGCGCGTCGAGGTGGTCGAAGGCATCGGACACGACCTGCGCCGCGACTTCGGCACCGATCCCGCACGGCGCGTAGTCCTCGTCCACGATCAGCAGACGGCCAGTGCGCCGAACCGATTCGATGATTGTCCCGATATCCAGTGGCGCGATGGTCCGAGGATCGATCACCTCGACGTCAATCCCCTCGGCGGCCAACCGGTCCGCGGCGGCCAGGACCTTGCTGACCATGCCCGAGATGGCGACCACGGTCACCCGCTTGCCATGACCCGCCAAGTGGCGGCGGATCGATGCCACCCCGAACGGGATCAGCAGGTCGGGATCATCGGAAACGTTCCCCCGACTGTTGAGCAGTCCCTTGTGTTCAAGGAAGATCACAGGGTCGTCGGTGCGGATGGCCATCTTGAGCAAGCCTTTGGCGTCCGCCGGAGTTGACGGCAGGGCCACCACGAACCCGGGCAGATGCGCGAAGAACGGGTAGTAGCTACCCGAATGGTGGGTTGCAGCGGCCCCGCCAAGTCCGAAGCACCCGCGGAGCACGATCGGCACCTTCACCCGGCCATGGGTCATGTACCGCAACTTTGAGGTCTGGTTGATCAACTCACCTAAGGCGTCGAGGATGAAGTCGATGAACATGAAGTCCACAACCGGGCGTGACCCCGTGGCGGCTGCGCCAGTGCACATGCCCACGAAACCACGTTCGGTGATCGGCACGTCCCGCAGTCGCGCCGGACCGTACTTCTCGTACAGGCCGAGGGTCGTGTTGAAGTTGCCACCGCGTGCGCCAATCCCTTGCCCCACCACGAAGATCGACGCATCGCGGGCCATCTCCTCATCGAGGCCTGCGCGGGCTGCCTCAACGTAGGTCATCTCGCGGCTGCCAATCCTCGGATCGGCCGACTGGGCCATGCGTGTCTCGACCGTCATCTGACCGCTCCTCCAACCAGTTCGCCGGCCTTCCAACCGACGAGGTGATCCGCCGCTGTTGACGCGTCCGGCCATCCGCTTGCCGTTGCAAAGGCAATGGCGTCCAGTGCCTCCTCCTCGATCTCGTGATCGATTGCGTCCAGGGTTGCCACTGGCACGTCACCCTCGGCGACGAGTTGGGCGCGGAGGTACTGGATTGGGCATCGCGACTTCCAGTAGTCGATCTCGTCAACCGACCGGTACCCGGCGTCCCGCATCCCTTCGGAATGGGCGCGCGTGCGGTAGGTCTTGGCTTCAATCAGGGTAGGACCGTGTCCTTCCCGCGCACGTGCGACCGCGACCCGGGTGGCTTCCCAGACGGCGCGGACGTCGTTTCCGTCCACGACGACCCCGGGCATTCCGTAGCCGTCGGCCTTCCGGGCGACATCCGGTTGCTTCGAGACCGTCGCAAAGGGAACCTCGGTTGCATACTGGTTGTTCTCGCACACGAAGATGACCGGAAGGTTCCAGACGGTGGCGAGGTTCAACCCCTCATGGAATGCGCCATTGTTCGATGCCCCGTCGCCGAAGAAGGCGACGCTGACCCTCCCGTCCTTGAGAAGAGCCGAGGTGTACCCGGCGCCCGTGGCAAGCAGGATGCATGGACCGACGATCCCACTGGTTCCCATCAGGCCGACTTCGGGCTTGAAGAGGTGCATTGAACCGCCCCGCCCGCCGGCACACCCGGTCTCGCGTCCGAAGAGTTCGGCGGCCAGTTCGCGTGCGGTAACCCCCTTGGCGAGGGCGTGCCCGTGTCCCCGGTGCGTGCTCCAGATCGTGTCCTTGATTGT
>SHXX01000064.1 GCA_009693165.1 Chloroflexota bacterium | reverse complement strand
GAATGCTGCCCCACCCGGGTTTCAAGATCCCGGACGCGTTCCTCCAACCGGACGTTCGCCGCGCGGAGGTCAACGATCGTTGCCTGCTGCTCAACAACCAGTGCCTGCAAGGTGGCGACCACGGATGGCATCACTCAACAGAACGCGGAGGGAATACCACCCGGCACCCTACCCCCGTGAACGGTTACGGTACCATCACGCGGCGCACACGATCCATCACGAAATGAGGGCTGTTCCGCTGAAGAACCAAACAGGCACTCCCCTGCCGAGTTATCCCCACCGGCCGATCATTGCCGCGGATGCGCTGATCCTCAAGCTGACGGCCGCTTTCGGATGTGCCGGTTTTGCGCTTCTGGCGATGCAATCGCTTTTCCAGGACTGGAACCGCGCGCTTGCCGGTCTCATCTACGGAGCCACCCTTGCAGCCTCTTCAGTTGCTTCGATGGTCTACAACCGGTATTTCCGCCATGTGACCGGCAGCCGCGGCAACCGGAACTGGCGGATGCTGGATCACGCCGCCATCTTCCTGCTCATCGCTGGTACCTATACGCCGTTCGCTTGGATCGGCTTCCGTGATGGCGGTGGCTACCTGCTTCCACTTGTCTGGGCCCTTGCCGGGATCGGGATTGCCCTGAAGTTCATCCTGCGGTTCCGTTTTCCCATGCTTTTTGTCGCCCTTTACATGGCTATGGGGTGGGTGGTGGTCATCGGTGCCGACCACCTTTTCAGCGATTTCGCCCCGGTTGTTCTCGGGCTACTCGTTGCCGGAGGAGTGATCTACACCGTCGGGGTCCTGTTCCATCTTCTGAAGAATTGGGTCTGGTACTCGGCCGTGTGGCACGGGTTCGTCCTGACCGCGTCAGTCGTCCACTTCGTCGCGATCTGGGGGTTCATCCTCCCGTCAGCCTGACGCCAGGAACTCCGCCCTTCGCCACGATCTCCGGCGGCGTACAATCGGCGCACCGGGTGATCGGCAATGGGGACCGGATCCTGCCCCGCCCTCGGATGGCAAAGGGATCGGGGTCGGCCGGGCGCCCTCATCCCGTTCCCTCGCATCTCCTTCACAGTTTGGAGAACAGGTTTCGGATGTGATTCTTATCGGTGCGGAATTACCGATGGGAAGCTCGAAGGGTAGATGCATGGTGCTGTCCCGGCGCGCCGGCGAAGCGCAGATAAAACGGCGAGGTGCCGTGGGGTTGGATGCCTCGTCGGGCCATTTGTCGGATTCTGGTCGGGCGAACCGACGTTCCCTGATGCGCCTGGGTGCCATGACCGCCGGTCTGGCAGTACTGCCCGCCATCATGGGTGCCTCAGCGTGCGGGCGACAGGTCGAGAAATCACCGGTCACTCTCAAGTGGTACTCTTGGGGACCTGAACTTCCCCTGCCCTTCACTGCCGGTCCCGGGATCAACAATCGCCTCAACTGGAACCAGGTGGCTGGCCAGTTTGCCTCCTTGGCGGCGTCGGCGGGTGGTGCGGTTCCGACACCGGCAACCGGCAACCCCCCACCCGTGCCGACTGACAGGCTGCTTGAACAGCAGATCTCCACGTTCACGAGTGAGCGCGAGGATGTGAACGTCACGATCATGACCGAGAGGTTTGATCGATACAACGACAAGCTCATGGCGTTCGCTGCCTCTGGCCAGGTGCCTGATGTGGTTGTCTACGACGGGCCAAACGCCCTGCCGTTGCTCAAGGCCGGGGCGTTCTACCCCCTGCAGCGCTTGCAGGGGGCGTCTGGTCGCGCGTTCCTTGCCGATTACCAGCCGGGATACATCGACGCCAGTGCCTTCCGTGGCCGGCTGTTCGGACTGCCATACCAGGCGCGCCAGTTGGTCCTGTTTGTCAACAAGTCGGCATTTTCCGGGCTATCGCTTCCGCCGGCAACGTGGGGAAGTCCCGATTGGACGTGGGCCCACTTCCTGGAAAAGGCAAGCCAGTTGACGCAACGTGGGTCAGGTGGGGGCTTCCGCCAATTCGGCACGTTGGTGACTGGACGACCATTCTGGGCTTCGCTCATCCGGCAGAATGGGGCATCGGAGTTCACCCGGGAAGTTTCGCGGTCGCGCTATGCCGAGGCGGGGGTGCATGAAGCCCTGCAATGGGCGTCGGACCTCATGTGGCGTTACGGTGTCGCCCCGAATGAGCAGCAGAACCCCAACGGGCAGGCATACACCTTTGACGGGGGCCAGATTGCGATGTGGATCTGGTACCAGCACACGCTTCCCCTCCTGTCGACCAGGAACCTTGGGTTCGATTGGGACGTGTACCCGCTTCCATCATCGAGGCAGTCCGCGACGTATGCCGACTGGTCGTTCATCTCGATCGGCGCCTCGACGGCGAACGTCGATCAGGCGTGGGACCTTGCACGGTATCTTGCCGGGCCGGACGGAGACCAGAGGGCACTACGGACCGGGATCGCTTCGCCGATCATCCGTGGTTCCGAACCACGCTTCATGACCGGTGCAGCGGCGACGAGGAACCGTGCCGCCGCGATCCAGGCGGCGCAACAGGTCATTGCTGTCCGGCCACTCCACGAATCTTGGGAACAATTGACCGGACTGATCGACTACTACCTCCGGCCGGTATGGACCGGTCAGGAACGGGCGTCGTATGCGACCCGGGACCTTGCGCGGGCCCTCGATGCGGTCCTGGGTGGGATTGGACAGGGTGGCCCGGCAATCGGCAATGCGCCCGCGCCTGAGTAGCCGGTTAGGAGAGGCCTACGCGTTGTCCGCATTGTGGTGGGTCTCGTCAGTCGGGACGGTCGTGACGGGTGCGGCGGACGGCACCTCAAGCCTTCCCTCGATGGCATCGCAGTAGCTTGGGTCGCGTTCAATCATCATCCACCGGCGTCCGAGCCGTTGGGCGACCAGGCCGGTCGTGCCGGTGCCGGCGAACGGATCAAGTACGAGGTCTCCCGGCCGGCTTGTCGCCAGGACAATCCTCTCAACGAGTGACGCCGGCTTCTGGGTACTGTGGACCTTCCGGCCGGATGCATCGCGCAGCCGTTCTCGACCACCGCAGATTGGCAGGTACCAGTCCGATCGCATCTGCTTGCCCCCGTTCAACTCCTTCATCGCCCGGTAGTTGAACGTGGTTCGCGTCGAGGTCTCACTCTTCTTGGCCCAGATCAGGGTTTCATGGGCGTTCGTGAAGCGGACACCGCGGAAGTGGGGCATCGGGTTCGCCTTGATCCAGACCACGTCGTTCAGCAACCAGAACCCAGCGTCTTGCAAACGTGTCCCGACCCGGAAGATGTTGTGGTACGACCCGATCACCCACAGGCTTCCGTGTGGTGAAAGGATCCGACGGCATTCCAGCACCCATTTTTCGGTGAAGCGATCGTATTCCTCAAAACTGGCGAAGGCATCCCACGCATCGAAGACCCCGTCGACCGCGGTTTCGTTCGGTCGACGCAAGTCCGTTGCCCGCAACTGGAGGTTGTATGGCGGGTCGGCGAAGATCAGGTCGATCGAGTTTGACGGAATGTGCCGGAGCGCTTCGAGACAGTCACCATTGATGAGGACGTTCGGTTGGGTGGCGACAGTGGTCGGGTCCGTTGCGGTTAGCACCTGGCGCGCCACGTACGACGTGGTGTCCATGCGCACCCACGGCACCGGTTGCGCCAGTGCGGACGACATTCCGGGGCCGACGGGATTCGAGGATGGCGCCGCCGGCTTTTGGAGCGTAGGAGTGATCTTGGGTTTCACGGTCACGATGCGTAGCGCGCGTGCGCGCCGCGGTGCCGGGGTGGTTGCACCAGCGTCACCGGGGAGCGGGATCGATGCCGGCACGATCCGCAGTGTCTGCGGACTAGCCCCCACCAGGACGGGTGGCATCTCGATGTCGGGTTCGCTGGTCGCCGCCGTCTCGCCCGTCGTCGAGAGAGCCTTGCTGGCGGGGCTGGTGTCAGGATCGGTGTGTCGTCGCCTAGCTGCCTGTCCCATCGTGTCGATCTCCCGGGACCAACCCGATGCCGCGAACGGGGCCGGTGGGTTCGTGATCCCCGGGTTCACGCTTGCGTGCCCCCGCATGTAGGAAGAACGCCCGGCGAATCTGCCCGACTCACGCCGCGGGTGGCCGCGTTGCCGCATCCGGCCGCCGCGTGGTCAGCATCAAGTGCGTTCGTACCTATCGACGCTGCGCATGCCCGTTCAGCGAACGTCGATGCGTCGCAGTGCCCCACTTGGCGGGCAGGGATACGCACGGACCAGTGACGGGATCCTAGTCAGCGAACGTCGATGCGTCGCAGGACCCAGGCAGTGACCGCAAGCGATCCGGCAAGGACCAGCCCGATGCCGGTAGCGGTCATTGGTTCCAGCCAACCCGGGGCGTTCTCATCGGGACCGGGTTCTGGGCGCAGGACAATGCTTCGGGTCGATGATGGTGGAGCCGATGAACCTGAAGGCGTGCTGCTGACGGTAAAGGCCGATGATGCTGCCATTCGCCCGAACTCGCCCGGCAGGTAGATGGTCAGCCATCGCCGTCCGGCTTGTTGTGGCGTGAACGTGACCTCGTATACGCCGGGCGCGCCCGCCGCCTGCATTACGCCCTCGACGACGTCTCCGGCCCGGGGGCTCTCGTACGGGACTGCGGGGGACCGGCCAACCGTCTGCAGGACCGTGGCATCGGTGAATATCACCCGCACCGTCATCGGTTCACCCACAACTGGCGAGGCCGGACGCAGATCGAGTTGGCCCACAACAGGTGCATCGACCAGGCTGTTCGCTTCTATGCCCCAAACCGGGCGAGGCGCACCGTTGTTCCGGACGGCCGGGGCGATGGCGGTCCCCGCGAGGCCTATCGAGGCGGCGGCAAGGATGAACTCGGGCCACCGCGAACGGGAAACCTTCACGTTATCCGGAACGCCACCGGTTGCCGGCTGTCCGCCGACCCTCGACCCGACAATCCAGCCGGCGACCGTGCCAATGGCTCCCATGGCAAGGGTTGGAAGGGCGGCGCGCGCGAGGACGGGAAGTGACCAGACACTGCCGGCGAGGGCCGTGGTGTACGGCCACTGCACAAGCATTAGCGTGGCCGCGTACACTGCCCCGGCACCGGCAACAGTTCCCACAGGCCCCACGCTGCGCTTCGGGCCGGTTGCGCCAAGGATCAGCACCACGTCAATCACCGGTGCAGCAATGAGGACAAGTGGCACCTCGGGCCGAGGCATCGAGAGTCCCTGCTGGATCCAGTCGATCAGGACCCGGAGGATGGTGAAGGTCGCCGCCGTCAGCGTTGCTCCACCGACGCGCCTTCCCGCTCGGGCCGTCAGCACGAGACCGAATGCCGTCACGGCGGTGAGCAGAGGCGGGTGGTACGAAACCGACGCCCATGCGACGTCAAAGTCATACTCGGCTAGCGATGCGCCTCCCACGGCAATGAACAGGCCTCCGGAAATGAACAGCGCCGTGGTGGCAGGTGTCCACCCGTTGGACAACGCGTGCCACGACGCCCCGCCCGCGTTCCGCCGGACGACTTGTGAAATGCCCACCATGGCACTGAACGATGCCAGGGCCACACCTCCAATTAAGAGGAGATGCGGGGGACTCCAGATGGTCACGTCGAGACCGTAGACGCGATGCCAGAAGTCATCCAGCGGTGCTGAGGCGAGTGACATTGCGGACCCGGCAATTCCGATCAGTGAACTGGCGGTCGGTAACCGCCCTGACTGCCACGCACTCGATACGCCGTGAAGCGCAGTCGCAAAGATAAGCAGTATTCCGGCGTACAGGACGAGGTGGGGGGGGCTCCAGAAGGTTTCGCGCCCGGCGACGATATGCCAGGAGACATCCCAGGTGCCCCCGATCAGGAACAGCAGGACCCCACCAATCATCACCAGTTCCGAGGAGAGGTGTCGGGTTGACGGGAGCCGCAAGCGACCATCGGCGGAGAACACTGGTCCGTCAGCCCTTGTTGGCCGTGACATGTCCGGCGTGGCGCCTCGTCTGGCCTGTCGGCGTGTCCGGCGGGTGGCCGGCCCTTCGGTTTCGGGCTTCACTGTTGTAGACATCTGCGGAACTCCGCGGATCACCGTGGCAGGTTCTCGTCGGCCGGAAGTATCGAGACGGTTTCGGTGACGTGGGCGCCCGTTGTCGTGGCGCGCAACCGCGTGACGACCGCGTGGTTCAGGGGTTCGGGCAATGGGTCAAGGCCAATGAGATCCGAGAACCAGAGGCCGTCACAGGCCAGACGGACAATCGTTGCATCAATCGGGTCGATGCCATCACTCTCGAGGTTTCGTTGCCACCGACGGTATGCCTCCCGGACCGGTTCCAGTAGGGACGGGTTGTTCGCGACCGCGGCCGCGATGCCCGCACTCGTCAGCGCCGTTCCGTGTCCGGAAGCCTCCCCGGTAGTCTGGGTATCCGTCCGGGAAACAGGAGGCTTGACCGTCGCGTCAAGGTAGGCACGCGTCCACGCACCTGGCGTGCCGGGCACCGAGTTCGTCTCCACCTCGGCATCGAATTGCGCGACAAGCGTCTCCACCAGACCGCGGATCAGATCGTCCTTCGATGCGAAGTGGTAGAGCAACCCCCCCTTGCTCAGGCGTGCTTCGGCCGCCACGGCATCGAGGGTAAGTCGCCGCGCACCCTCGCGCGCAATCAGGCGGGCGGCGGCGGCAAGGAGAGTCTCGCGGGCGTTGGCACTCATCGGATGAAGGTACTGTACCAACCAGACGGTACACTAACCAAGTCCAGCCTGGCCCGTCGTTCGTTGAGGATGGGGATACTGCAGTTCCGTTGTATGATGAGACGGTCATGAACGTGTTCACTATCGTGATGTTGGCGGGGATGGCGTTGTGGTGGGTTGCACCTTTGCGCCGCCTTGTCGTCGAACGGACGAACCGCACGGTCAAGATCCTTCTGGTGATTCTTCCCGTCATGTACGCTGCGAATCTCTTCTATTCCTTCTTCTGGGGACAGCGCGACGAGTCGACGACGGTCGGGTTCACGGTACTTGCCCTCCTGATTGTCTGGGGTGGCCTGATTGCCGTTGGCAACTGGATGGAACACCGCAACGCCGGACCACCATTGGCACCGGGATTGGGGTCGATGAACCGGTTTCCGGGCATGCCGAGGCAGATGGGTGAACTTGGGCGGGCGATCGCAGCGAAGGCCTCGCGTGATGCAGCCGTGACGGATGCTGCCACCAGGGCCGCTGACGTTGCGGTGAACGTCGGCATTCCGGCAGCAATCCGGATGGTCGGAATGGTCTCACCAATTGCCGGGCGTATCGCCCAGGCAGCGGCCCCTGCCGCAATCCGTGCCGCGCAGGCGGCCACGCCGGGGATGGTCCGGGCGGCGCAGGCTGTGGCTCCCGGCATGATCAAAGCTGCCCAAGGCGTTGGACCCGGCGCGACAGATTCCGTTTCTGGTGCAGTTCGTGCAGTTCGCAACGTCGACACCGGTTCCGTGGCAATGGCTGCCGGACGGGCGAGTGGACGCCTCTTCGCCCGCGCCCGTCGAAGTATCAACGCGGCCACGAACCCTCCTGCCTAGCGCCCGCGCCGGGGTCACGCCCGGTCACTTTCTCCTTGTTGCCCCGGGGTCACGGATCTGCCCCTTTCAGCACTCCATCGTGTATTGGCATGTGCTATCATTTCGATAATGCGAACACACGTTCTAGGTGCGGTGGCTGTCGGCGACACGCAGCTGTCCAGGGGTGACCGGGCATCGAAGTTGCCCGGTTCGGACAGGTGCCCGAGATGACTGTGCGGGTCGTCGTCACCGCGGACAACCATCTCAATCGGTACATCGCCCGCATGCCGGCGGCGCGTCTCGACGAACGACGCACACGCCTTCGGCAGGCGTTCAGGCAGGTCGTCGATGGCGCGATTGCCGAACGTGCAGATCTCTTCGTGCTTGCGGGAGATACGTTCGATGCGCTTGACCCGCGTAATCTCGAGCGTGCGGCCTTTGCGAACTTCCTGGCCCAATTGCGCGACGCCGGTATCGTGGTCGTTGCCGTTGGGGGCAATCACGATTCCCCTCGCCAGACAACCGATCACGGCGGTTACGCGCCATTTGACGAGTTTGCCGAGGCCGGCCTCCTCCAGTACCTCGGCAAACCCGGTGGTCAGGGTGACCTCGAACATGTGGTGTTCAATCTCGGTGGGCAACGCATCCTGATTGCCGGGGCCTCATGGTCGGCGGTGGGTGTCGATGGCGGTGATCCACTTGCGGACGCGAACATCCCGACCCTTGCCGATGGCGCACCCGATTGGACAGTCGTCGTGACCCACGCTTCGATTGAGGGACACTCGTTTCCTGGGAGTTTCGAACCAGTTGTCAGGCGCGACACCATCGCCTCGCTTGGTGCGGATGTCTTCATCGCCGGTCACGTTCATCACTCGTTCACGACGACAATCCCGACGACGCGTGGCCGTCCGTGTCAGGTTCTCGTACCCGGTGCCACCGAGTGGATGACCTTCGGCGAAATGAATGGCAAGCCCGGTTTCTGGATCCTGGAACTTCGGGCAGACGGCACCCGGAGCCTTGAACGGAGGCCGGTAACACCGCAGGCACGCGTGACCCTGGAGGTGACTGGGGTCGAACTCCAACCAATCGGGCTTGGTGGTTTGCGCCCTGACGCCGAGACCCCGACCGACATCCTCCTGCATCGCGTTGCATCCCGCGAGAACCCTGACGCCCTTGCCACGATGCGCATCCACGGGCCCGTCGCACGCGAGGTCTACGAGGCGCTCAACCTCTCCGCAGTGCACGAGGCCGGCTCCAAGGGGTTCTTCACCTTCGATCTCGATGCGTCGGGGCTCATGCCTGAGGGGATTGCCGTTCCTGGCGTGTCGCTCGAACGACGGTCACAGGCGGAGGAGATAGCCGCCACGGTCGACACGATGCGTGACCAGGCAACAGATGCGGAGCGCGAGGTTCTTGAACGCGCATTCGATCTCATTGCGCCGTATTTCATCGGTGGCAGTGACCGGGTCTTCGCGAATGACGATGGTGAAGCGTCCGGCGCGCCTCGTCCAGGCGACGAGGACGTGCAACAGTGATCACCTTGGAGCGGTTGACCGTCGTCCGGTACAAGCGGCTCCGAAAGGTCGACATCGCCTTTCCTGATCGGGCAAGCATCCTCATCGAGGGAAATAACGAGGCCGGTAAATCCACGCTCTTCGAGGCAATCCACTTCGGGCTATTTGGCGAGCACCTTGGAGGTTGCACGCACGCGGAGGCCATCCCCCACGATGCCGATTTTGCCCGGGTATCTGTCGTCGTCCGGATAGACCTCGGGCATGGCCAACCCGACACCCTCCGGGTCGATCGCGAGATCAGGACCGTCGGCCGCCGGATTATTCCCCAGGCATCTGTGTACGTCCTGCGTGGCAATGGCGAGAGTGAACGCGTATCGACCGTTTCCCATGTCAATCGCCGCATCATCACGGAACTCGGGGGCCTCACGTCCGAGGCCCTGCTGAACTCGTGCTTCGTGCCACAGAAGCAACTTGGAAGCCTGGAGGTCCAGGACCGCCGCCAACGCGAGGCATCGGTCGCGTCACTTCTGAACCTTGACCGGTTGACCAAGGTCGCACAGTCGCTTCGTCCTGACCGCACGCATGACGCCGATCTCAGGGTTCACGAGGCGCGCCTCAAGCTCGCTCGCGCCACGGCCGACTTGCAATGGCTCGCCCGTGATTCCGGGGGCCACACCGCGACACTCCGTCTAGCCTGCCTGAGAGACCGAGCCTCGCGCCTTCGCGAAGCACAGGCAGATCTTGACGCTTCACGCCGCGACCTTGCCGAGGCGAACGGCCTCGCCGAAACCGTGGCGCGACGACTGGAGGCAATTCGCTCGCTCGACGACACGATAGCGGCGTGGGGGGC
This sequence comes from Chloroflexota bacterium, assembly GCA_009693165.1. GTDB lineage: Bacteria > Chloroflexota > UBA11872 > UBA12225 > UBA12225 > UBA12225. The sequence goes on along the minus strand of SHXX01000064.1, from coordinate 2,778 downwards.
GGTGCGTGATGCCCACGCGGCTGTTGAAAGGGAGGCTGGGAATCTTGACGCGGAGTCCAAACGTCTTGACGACGCAATCGCCGCCGGCAACGCGCTCCGGTCACTTCGGGCGGTTCGGGATGGCCTCGTCACCATTCGCGACGATCTCCAGACGATTTCCGCGTGGGCCAGCAATCGTCAGCGGGTAGTGAACGACCTCGAACGTGCCATTGCAGGCCGTGATGGGCGTATCCGTTTGCAGCGGGACCTGCGGGAGATACTGCGAGAAGAGGCCGATGCGACCAAACGCCTCCAGGAACTTCGGGATGAGGTCAGCGCCCTCGAACCCGGAATTCAGGCGCACGCGCATGCCAAGGGACGGGCCGATGATCTGACCGCTCTCCTTCGGCGTCTCCACGAAGTCGAGACCCGTCGGCGTGCCGCAACAGTGGCGCAAGACCGGGTGGACGAACATGCACGGATTGAACAGGGCATCGCCGACCTGAGAGTTACGTACACGGCTGTTCAGGATGAGGTCCGGCGTCTTGGTGCGTTGCGCGACGCGGTGACCGAGCGCCAAAGGATGCACCAGGTGCGGACTGCACTTGGCGACGCCCTGCAGGCCGTAATCGCCTTGCGTGAGGCCGAGCGCCGGGTTGGCCAGTTGCAAGGTCTCGTCCTCGGTGTGCTTGACAATCCTGCCGGGGCGTCACCCACGTCAGGACTGGTCCTGCGTCTTGCCGTGTCACACGAACGGTTTGGTGCCCAAGTGGTCTCCTTACACGTGGAGACCGGTCACGCGCGGGTGACGGACGTCCGCGATGCAACCGGCGCCGAAATCGAGCAGGTCCGAGACCATTCAGTACCCGTTCTCGCACCGCCCGACCTGGATCACCTTCGGGAAGTTGCCGAAACTGCCAAACACGCGCTTGCCAGTCGAGGTGAACCTCTGCCTTCGTCGCCTCGCGCTGCCGAGGTGCGCCTGCGGGAACTGGATGACCTGCTCACATTGCCTGTTCCCGAGTTCGATGCAACCGAACGAGAGGACGCCAAATCCCGCTTGGCTGGGATTGAGGGCGAGGGAAGGGCGCGCAGGGCGGAGTTGCTCCGAATGGGTCACCTGACCGGTCTCGAACGCGTCGCGAGCGATGCTTCATCCAACCTGGATGCATCAGTTGCCCGATGCCGTGCCGAGGCCACTGCCCTTGGCATTGAGTTGCCGACGGACCATTCTGGCGCCGTCACGATCGTTGAGGATGCCCGCAGGATTGCCGACGAGGAGGCCGACCGACTTGCACGCGAGGCGGGTGGACACCAGCTGCTTGCGCGGCAGGTTTCGGATCAGGAAGACACACTCGCGGGCATCGTCCGCCGGCGGGATGGGGTTCGTGACGACCTCTCGCTCGATGATGACGAAAGTCTTGCGACGTCGATCACCGCCGGCGAGGCACAACTCGCCTCTGGTGATGACACGGCGCGCGAGACGCTCCGGCGAGTGATCGACCAATGGCGCACCGTCCGTGGGATTGTCACCGATCGTGCGATGGCCGACGTCATCGATCGCGACGTTGTCGACGCTGAGGTGCGCGGACTGGGTGCGGTGGTCTCGTCAGGCGGGAGTGGCGAATGGAGTGACTGCGATCCCTTGGCCGTCGTCATCCGCCGAACTGTAGGTGACGCCGAACGGGTCGTGACCCGGTTCGAAGGTCGCGCTGATGAGTTCAAGCGGGCCTCCGATGCGGTTGACCAGGCACGTGCCCGTCATGAAACTGCGCTATCGGACCAGATGGCGGCGCGGAACCGCTTGGACGCAGGGATTGATGCATCGAACGCGAAGTGTGAACCGTTTGGCATTCCACCGGCGGATCGCCTTGCGCGCGGGGCTACACCGTCTGCGCCGGATGTCTCGCTTTTGAACACCCTCACGGCACGGGTTGCGACGATTGATCGCGACGCATCGGAACGGATGCGTGAAGAGGCAAACCGCAGTCTCGGGGCCGCGGTGAACCGTCAGGCTGAGGTGCGTCGGCGAAGTGGGGAAGAGTATGCGGGCGCCGTGGTTGAGGCGTCAGCGTACGGTCGCCCCATCGATGTCGGAGATCCGACTGCGGACGCTTGTGAACTTGCCGACGTCATCACGAACGCGTTTCCCGAACTTGCCGACCCCGCTTTACCGGATCGTGCCACCCTGGACGGTGCCATTCGCGATCTGGCCGGGAGGACCTACGCTGCGGAGGCGTCGCGGGAAGAGGCACGCGTCATTGTGGGAAACGAGGATCCTCTTCCTGTCGAAAGTGCTGAGGCTTCACTCAGGTCGGCACGGATCGACCTCGAGGCCAGGCGTCGGGCGACCCTGATCCTTGAGACGACCCGGAAGCGGATGATCGATGCCATCCTGCCTGACACCCAGAACCAGATGGCTGTTGTGCTTCCCCGTTTGACCGCCAACCGCTACAAGTTCCCGCGCCTCGATAGCGATTTCAAGCTTGAGGTCTGGGATGAACGAAAGAATGGGTGGGTTCGCCGGTCACTCTTCTCCGGAGGCACTCAGGACCAGTTCTCACTTTCGCTCCGGTTGGGATTTGCCATCGCGGCCCTGCCCCGGGAAGTCGGCGCGGTGCCGGGCTTTCTGTTCCTTGATGAACCGCTCTCGAGTTTTGACCGCGACCGCACACTCGCACTCGTCGACTTGCTTCGTGGTCCTGACGGGCCAATCTCCAGCCACTTCAGGCAAGTGTTCCTGATCTCGCACTCACAGGCGTTCGACCCGCAACTGTTCACCCACCAGATCTTTCTCGA
>SHXX01000008.1 GCA_009693165.1 Chloroflexota bacterium | reverse complement strand
GGTGCCTTCTACCCAGATGCGATGCAGGGATGGTTTCGTGACGACCCGCCGGATGCACAGAAATACAATCTTTACAGTTCATTCTTTAATTACTCCATAAGTGATGCCCGGATTGTGGGTTTGGAGGGGTATGACCTTGGTGAACGGGGATTGATGCTCAAGCCGGGTGCGTCTGGTGCTATCACGTTCACGCTTGACCGTCCGCCACGCTCAATCGCGCTGCTCAAGGCAAACTTCTACAATCGACGATTTCTACAGAAGGGTGAGGTTGTTGGTTCAGTCCCGGAGACGGTCTTCACCAACGCGCTCGAGGTGTCTACCGACCGCGGACAGACATACTGGCCGGTCTTCACGGACCGGTCGATTGGTGATGTTGTTGGCAGTGAACCGGTTGACCTGACGCCATCTGTCGGAAACGCCTCGAATTACCTTCTTCGGTTCCGCGCGACGAACACAGCTTCCGAACCGATGTTGGTGTTGCCGTCGATGGTGGTCAGCGTGGTTGTTGATCCGATGACTGCACCCCACCCGGTGTTCCCGGTTGTTCCGTGGGGTGGCTTGGTTGCGTTGGCGACCTATGTTGGGTTGCGTCGCTGGCTTCCACGGTCCGCATCTGCGTGGTGGGGGGCACTTGTTGCGTCCGGCTTGGTACTCGCCATCGCGTTCGTGTGCGACACAGGGTGGGGCACAGGGAAGGCGATGGCAGAGTTGTTTCCCGGTTTGGTGCGTCCGACGACCACACTGGAGATTGACCTGACCACGACAGTTCAACTTGTGCTTCGCGTGTTTCCCGCCATTTCACTGGTCTTGTGCCTGCTGGCGGTTTTGGTCCGAATAGGTGGACGTCGGGAATACGTGTCATCCCCATCGTCGCTGATCATTTTTGGGGCGTTGTCTGTTTTCATGATTTCACTCGGGGTCCGTTGGGAGACGCTGATCCGTGTCCGGTCCGACTTTCTCCTTCCGGACGCGCAGGGTTACCTTGCGATTGCGCGAGTGTTTGCCGAGAAGCAAGTGAACTTCTCGCCTCTGATCCGGACGGTATCGATACTCAAGGAACTTGGTGAGGCAGGGTATGACCGCCAGGCGAGTTTCGCGGCGGTCTTCTATGCCGGCGGTCACAATGGTCGTGAACCACTTTGGCCCGCGGTCATCCACTGGTTCGGTTCGGCGTTCGGCTTTTCGACGTTTCACGCGAGGTTGGTATCCATCCTGTGCAGTAGCGCAGTGGCGTTCCTGACAGTGCTGATAGGCGCTTGCCGGATCAACCCACTAGTTGGTGTCGTCGGCGGATTTCTCGTGGCGGTCAATGTGCCACACGTGTCGAATGCCATCCATGGGCTCCGCGAGGAACTGGTCACCTGCTTCATTCTCGTGCTTGTGCTTGTGGTGTCGTCAGGGCACCTCTGGCGTCCAGGTGCTGATGACTTCCGCGAATGGTTTCGGGAGCCCATCGGGGACCGGTGGCCACTTGCCGGGCGAACTATCGAGTGGTGGCGAATTGTCCTTGCAGGATTGGCTGGCGCGGGGGTCATCCTCGTCCGCGCTGACATGGTGGTCCTTGTGGCGATGGTCGGTGGGACCTTCACCGCGATGTTTCGTTGGGGTTGGCGGACGTGGGTTCCGATCGCGGCGCTTGCGTTGGGTTTCGCGGCGCCGATGTACGTCGGGTACTGGGCCACGCAGGGTGATCCATTCTGGCCGGGAACGTACGGGGCGTCCGTAAACCGGAACCTTGAGTTCCCCGAACGCATGGGAACGCCGGGATTTCCGTCGGCGGCCGAATATGCTGCCAATTGGGCGGCTGGCCCGCTGATTTCACCGATAACGTACTTCTTCGGCTACCACACGCCCACGCAGTTTCTTCAGTACTCCATAACCGGTTTCGAGAGGATCTTCCGGGAAATCCTGTTTCCGGATCAACCGGCGCTGCTTGTGCTGTTCTGGGTTGGCCTGGCGTTCTCAGTGGTTTCAGGACGATGGATCATTCCTTGGGGGATTGCGATGACGCTTCTCCCGTTCTACGCGTTCATGGCCGGCGTGCCGAACCCCTGGGTCTTTCCGGGCCGGTATGCGCATCAAGCCCTCCCATTTGCCACCCTTGCGGTCGCATGGGCGGTATGCGGAGTGCCGATCATGGGGATATCGTGGTTCAATAGGCGGAATGATCGGATCGCGCGGAGCGGTTCGGGAGGATGATATGTCGGTGACCGTGTCTGCGCCTGGTCCAGGACCCAAGGGTGATGGTGCCACCAACCTGACCAAGACCTCTGGCGAACCCTCGGCCCCGGTCACGTCGGAGGATGAGGACCGACTTCCAACATTCCGGGAAATCGTTGATCTAATCATTCACCCAGTGGTGCTGCGTTCGTTTGCAATCGTGGTGGTTGCGACGGTCGTTCTCGTCGGTTTGCGGGTCGTAACGTGGAATGAAATCGCGGATGGAGCCAGATCACGGTATGTGAAGACTGCCATCTTCGGCGGTGCGTCGGCGATGATGGTCTGGTTTCTTGTCCTGCTTCAGGTGGGTGCGCAAAAGCGATGGCCGGTCTACTGTGCAATCGCCGTGATGCTTGCCGGTGATGCCGTCCATTACGTCCGCCTAGCGAACCCGATTGTGCGTGGCGGTCCGGTGGTTGCCTTCAATGCGTCCTTTGCCTCCACGACCCCACTTGACGGTCAATGGGAGGTGGAGACGGCAAATGGTGGGACCGCAAAGGTTGAAGGTTCAACGGCGGTCCTGACCGCGGGGCCGACTGGCACTTCATACATCCTTGCACGCCTACCCAAGGAACCTGATGTCAGAGAGTCGTGGTGGTTACCTCTTGGTTTGGCCACGCTCGAACGGGAAGAGACCCTTTCCTGGCGTGCGCAGGTTGACCGGACCGGTGGCTATCTCGTCATCACCGAAATCAAGCAACTCTTGATCCAGGCTGTTCCTTACGGGCTGCACATCACGTATCCGGATGAGATGAAGCAGGTTAAGGGACACGAGATCCAGACACAGGTGACCCTCGATGGCAAGATGCACGACTGGGAGATCAACCGCAATCCAAGGGAAATCCGTCTCCGAATCGACGGGAATGAGATCTGGAAGGCGCGATCACAAGGCCCGCTTGGCCAGTTCAAGGTCGGTGAAACCAAACGCGATGCGGCGCACGGTGGATCGATCAAAGTTGAACGTGCCTCGTACCGCACTGTCCTGACACGCGAACCGGCGTAGCGCGGCGGGCGGATCCCATCCATGTTCGGTGCGCACCGCAAGCAACTTAGTACCAGGCGAGGATCGTGCGGCCGTCCTTGTCGGCTAGCCTCAACTCGATGAGCCACCGGGTGTGGCTGGTTGGTCCAGGTGGCGCTACCCACTCTGTCCCGCTGAAGAACCGGCTTGCGTTTGGGTCAACGCCGGGACGGATGCTGTGGGTCCCGCATAGACGAAGTGGCGGAGTGCGTGTCGTGCTTGCAGAGACCGTGACGGTTGCCTCCTCAACACGGTCGAATAGTTCGCGTTGGATTGGTATCCGGTAGAAGCCTCCGCGGTCAGGACGCGGATGTGCGCCGTAGGCGTGTTCCGCGCCGATGAGCCGCGTAAGTGTTCCGTTGCTGGTTGCGACCGTGACGGTCATCGCATCTGGTTGGTCGAGGACTGCCTCGGCGCAGACGAGAAGAGATGTGTTTGCTGAATTGGAAAGAGCGTTCTTCCACGCTGCTTCAGCGAGCGAGAACCGGTGTTCGGCAACTTGATTTGTGTCTGCAATCGTCCGTGTCCAGTTCGGCGATGGTGGGTTCGACACTGCCTGGCCCGGTAGGCGCTGAGCAACGGCAAGCGTTAGGACGACGAACGCGGTCGCGAATTGGGTGCGTGCGCCAATCAGTCCGGTACCGGCTATGAGGCCGAAGCCAATGCTGACAACGAAGAACCCGCGTGCGACGGCAGTCTCCCATGGCGTGTCAGTGAGGGCGACCGCCAAGGTCAACGCAGCGATGCCTGCCGACATGCAACCAAATTGACGGTTTGTCACCAACTGTTCCCCTGCGCCTCGTGGAACCAGACGTTGAAGGTCTGATCGCCGGTGAGGTCGAGGTTGGTGAGGGTCGCGAGGCCGGCGATGACGACTGCACAGGCAACCAACCCGGCGGCCGTCCTCCAGTGATCGCTTCGTGTAGCGAAGCGAGTCGCGATCGCCTGGCTGATCATGTAGAGGGCGGCGCCCGCAAGAAGGTAGACCGCGGGAAACGCGAAGTATGCGGCGCGCGGTAGCCGGAACTGGGGTGCGAACGCGATCGCGGGGAGCAATGTGCCCGCGAGGATGCATAGTGCCCACGTGCGGGATCTGCGTGGTGATGCAAAGATGCCGATGATGGCGAGGATCCACCATGGGTAGTAGAACGCGCCGACCAGGAGCCCCCTGATTGATCCGGCGTGGAACTGCCACCGGAGCGACCAAGCTCCCTCGGAGATGATCCGAAGCCAGATCCGGATCGCTCCACCTGCCAGGTCATTGTTCCCGCCACTGAAACGCAGGCCAAGCAGGTTCTCGCCAACAACCTGCCACGCGGTCACTATTGCAAGTGCGCCAGCCGATACCGCGAGTAGGGGCTGCACGCGCATCCTTGGACCTCCAAAGATCCAGGTAGTGAGAAGTAGCGGAATGTGTCCGAAATACAGCAGTCCCGCAATGCCTGTCATCCACGCCGAACCTAGGATGGCTGCCCACTGTTCGCGTCTCGTCTGGACCACGGACCACAAGTTCAGGTGGTCAAATACCATCAGGCCGATCACGAAGGCACCGAATGCGGCTGGATGGGCTTGTGGGGCTGTGCTCATGAAGATGAACCCCTGACCAGTCGCCACCATCAGTGCGGCAAGTTCACCCGTCCACGTCTGAGGCCATCGACGACGCCCGAGCCACCAGACACCAATCGCACTCGCGTACCACCCTGCCAGGTTCACAAGGGCAAAAGCCCAGTATGAACCGAACGGACGATGGAGTAGGGAAGCTAGCCAAACATGACCCGCACGCCGGTCGAACTCTCCCGATATGGCTGGTCTTTCGGCAGTGAACAGTCCGACGAGGTTCAGGAGGAACAGGCCATCGCCTTGGGCAGGGTGTCCGTCAAGAACAGTCGCGTATCCGTCAGCAGCGGTCCAATCTTCCATGCCTGCTTCGGGCCGGCTGCTCGCTAGGAAGCCGTTTCGCGCGCCGCCGTGGGTTCCCCATTCGGCGACGCAGATCAGTGCAAGGAGGATCGCGAACCCCCAAACGCGCTTGCCTGAGCGAAAGCTAGATGGGCCTGATGGTGGATCCTGTTCAAATAGTCGGGTGTCGGAGCCGAACAGGCCACGAACTCCCGGATTGACCGATCCGATCGAGATGGCCGCGAAAGCGCCGACCCAGATCGTGGCCCAGAGTGACACGGCGAGGTCGAGAAGTAGTGGAACCGTGCTGACAGAGTCGTCGGGTCGGACCGCATTGATTGCGATCCCCGCGATGGCAAAGGCACATGCCCCGGCGGTGAGGTCTCGCCTAGGCCCGAGTGGTTGCCGGTTCTGGAAGTTCATCGGGATTTGATCTAATCTAGGTGTCAGGTCCACGCGCAGTGCAATCATGACCCTGAACGGGTCGTGGACTGTCCCGATGTCTGCAAACAGTCAGTGGCAACCGATGGCTCGTGTGTTGGTAAGTCCCACACTGCCTTCAGTACCACGCGCCAAACACATGGCCACCGGGGCCTTCGAGACGCAGCTCGATCTGGAACCGTCCCTGGCGGGTTGTCCACGGCGATATCCACGACGTTCCGTCGAAGAACCGGCTGCTCTCGAAACCGGCTGTCGGTCGCGCCGTGATGGTGCCGCAAATCTCCATAGGCAGGGTTGCCCGTACGTCGCGTCGGACTTGGATATCCAGGGCCGGTGAACCATTGAACAGGTCTCGTAGGACCGGTATCCGGTAGAAGCCAACACTTTCGAGTTGTGGGCGGGGCCCGAACATCTGGGAAGTGTTGAGTTCACTGATTGCCGAGCCGTTTACCATCACAACGAGTGTCTCGGGGGGTTCGAGACGACCACGGGCGCAAACGTAGATGAACGGTTTGCCGTCCGACGCCCAACCCAGTTGCCACTGCCGGGATCCGTATGGTGGGATGATCCGATGCGCGACTTCCTGGCGAGTGTCGTCGATGATCTGGCCCCAAAGCGTTGATGGGGGTTCGGCGACTGGAAGGTCGATCACGTTCTTGGCGATGCTTGCAATCAAGTAGGTCGACGCACCGGCCAATTGCACGAACGGAGCCGACCGGCCGGCAATGACAAGTGCGCCAATCCCGTAGATCGTCGCGAAGGTTAATCGGAAGACAAATGCCTCGAACGTCGGTGCGACCAGTTGGATGGCGATTGCGGCAAGGGTGATGCCTCGGGCCATCATGATCACTCGGGGTTTCCGGTCCAGGCTGTTGCCGAGAAGATCGATCACCATTCGGTTCCCAGTGCATAGTGGAAGTTCACGGCGAACCGTAGTGACCCGGTAATCAAGTCGCGGTTCGTGACCGTCGCAAGCGCCATAAGGATAGTGATGACGGTTGCGATGTAGGCCGCGCGTCTCACGGCAGCGGTCCCCAATACGAAGGAGGACACAATCCGGGAACCTACATTCGCGATTTCATCGATGCCGACACTAGCGAGGAGAAGCATGCCGGGATACGCGAAGAAGGCCACCCGAGGAAGCTGGAAGCGAGTGGTGAAGAGCAGTGCTGGCGCGAATGCGGCGATCAGGACGACCATGGCCCAGTTTCGTGCGATCCGAGGCGATTTCCACCATCCGATCGCCGCCAGGATCCACCACGGATACCAAAACGCGCCAAGGAGAGTTCCTCTGGGGCGCGAGTAATGCCCCCAGGAGGCGATGTTCTGAAGGCCGCCTCGGACGACAACCATCCAATTTGCGATAGCCTCTGTCGCTAGGGCGCTATTTCCGCCAGAAAAAGACAAACCTAAATATGACCCGATAACTTGCCAAAAAGCGAGTATTGAAAGAGTTGTAAAAGTACCGACCACCATCGCCCGCCAGTGTGTCCGTAAAGGCATCACGAGCCATAGGTAAATCAGCGACGGAACGTGGACGAAATAGATCAGTCCAGATGCACCTGTGGCCCATCCGAACCGAACCGCCTTGCTCGCGGAGGTGTCGAGTTGCCGATTGAGCAACAGGTCGTGAACGACGAGCAGAACGCCGAACACTGCATACGCGACGGCATGGGGTTGGGGTGCAGTCCCCATGAAAATGAACCCTTGGCTTGTAGCTACCAGGACTGCCCCAATTACGCCGATAGATTTTTCGGACCAATGGCGGATCCCAAGCCACCATACAGAGACGACTGCGAGCCACCAGAAGACAAGATTGGTCCCGGCAAACGCCCAATAAGTTCCAAGCCACGGGACGAGGAATGACACTACATATAGATGGCCAGCTCGCGCGTCAAACTCGCTCGGTTCGGGGCGGGCGTCGCCGGTGAACATGCGCAGCATGGGGAGCAGAAATGTCCCATCGTTCTGAGCGATGTGGCCGTCAAGAAGCATCGCGTACCCGTCCGCGGTCAGCCACGTGTCCTCGTTGGCCTCGGGACGGCTGCTTGCAAGGAACGGGTTCCGGTCGTCGCGGTGCAGATACCACTCAAGACTGCAGAGACCAAGCACCGCCATGAGGATCAGCACCGTGAATGGAGTGACGTTCCTAGTTCGTCGGGTTTCGGGGTACGTGTGGGTGGTGATTGACGGGAGAACCGTTTGACCCGTCTTGAGGCTAGAGAAGGCTGATGAAATCGCGATGAACAGGAATGAAAGCGAGACGGCCAAACCAGTGGCGATGTCAGCCAGGGCGCTCCAGTCGGCGAGGTAGTCAGCGATCGGCAGCGCGCATATAAGGAACACGGAAATTCCGATCGCCAAGGTGACCGACGCGAATTCTTTGCGGACACGAAAGACGCCAACCGGGTTGGAAGGACCTGTTGCTCTCACGACCGGAAATCCGTCCCAAGAGTACTAGAGGCGCCTGACCGGAATATCCGACGCATCACCGTGCATCGCGTCATGGAATACCCCAGGTCGACACACGCACGCAGCTTAGGCGTAGCCCCGAGGGTTCCGAAACGGTCATTGCGACGTCGCGTCATTATTGCCCTGAGGTGATAACGGATTGGACAGGAACGATACCGCCACACAAGATGAGGATAGGCTTCCGCCGATCATCCGGCCTCCGATCACCATCCCTGGGTTCTACTTCGGGGGCTACGAGTGTTCCAGCCAGTTGGATCGTCAAGGGGTGAGGCGAAACCTCGTCGCTGAGACCCAGCATGATCGATTTCTCGACGAGGACCTGGCGGGGGCGCGGGATCTGGGGATGGTGGTCATTCGGGAAGGGATTGCATGGGACCGGGTTGACGCCGGTGGCACGGTTGACATTGGGCCAGTCCGGACCATCCGTGATGCGGCCTTACGCCACGGGCAGAGGGTCGTCTGGGATCTCTTGCATTATGGGTACCCCGAAGACCTCGATCCATTCTGCGAGGCATTCGCCGAACGGTTCGCTAGGTATGCGGCCACGGTTGCCCGCTATCTGGTCAGCCTGGATGGCCCCGGACAGTGGTACACGCCCGTCAACGAACCGAGTTTCCTCGCTTGGGCAGCCGGTGAAGTTGGTTGGTTCGCTCCCTATGGAAAAGGGCGCGGCTACGAACTCAAGATGAAGCTCGCACGAACGGCAATCGTTGGCATGGAAGCGATCCGTGCCGTCGATCCTGAGGCACGGTTCGTGAACGTCGATCCGGTTTGCCACGCCGTTGCGCCTTGTGATGCACCCGAACTCGCCGCCGAGGCCGCCGAGTTCACGGGCTACCAATGGCAAGCCTGGGACATGCTCGGCGGCCGCGGTTGGTCTGACCTTGGAGGTCGGGCGGATCTCCTCGATGTGATTGGAGTGAACTACTACCTCACTGGACAGTGGGAACACCGGCGAGGCGGACATCTGGCGTTTGACGATCCTCGGCGGCGGCCGTTCCGCGAGATGCTTGGAGAGGTCGCGTCCCGGTATCCGGGGCATCCGATACTGGTGACAGAGACGGGTTGCTGGGGAGATTTGCGGGTCCCATGGCTCAGGATGATCGCCGAGGAGGTCCGGGCGGCCGTGGCAAGCGGCATTCCGATCGCTGGGGTCTGTTTCTACCCACTGGTCGATATGACCGAGTGGCACGAGTGGCACGAGCGGCACTGGATGCATTTCGGTTTCTGGGACATGGAAGAACATGACGGACTTCTTTCTAGAAGGCCGTTTCGCCCCATCCACGAGGCATTTGCTGCCGAGCGGGCCAGAATGGGCACCGCGGCCCACAACCAGCCAAATCCGCCCCAAAGCGGCCAATATCGCGAAAACGCTTGACAGCCGAAAACCGGACGGGCTACCATAAAAGGGTCGCCATTGCGGGAACGTGAAGGCGAAGCGGGATCGAGAGGCCGGAAACGAACTCTGGGGCGCGGAAGGCAACATGCCAAAACCGCCCCTGCAGATTGAGGTGCGAAGGCAATCTTGAGAAGCACTGTTCGGGAACCGGCACTCGCCGGGCCCAAATGCGGAGACCCGCGCACCTTCACAACTGAAGCGTGGAAGGAAGCACTGCTTCCAAAAGCATCGCAAGATGCATCTGACAGCATCTGTCAGGATATGAGAGCGTTCTCGGCAATGCGCCGATGAACAGCTGAGTTCGGTTGCACAGAACTTGAACTCCGTCCAGTGGGACGGGGGCAGTTGTTATGGAGAGTTTGATCCTGGCTCAGGATAAACGCTGGCGGCGTGCCTTACCAATGCGAGTCGAACGAGTTCGGACTTCGGTCCGAGTGAGTGGCGTCCGGGTGCGTGACACGTCGGTGACCTACCCATTTGTGGGGAATACCCTGCCGAAAGGTGGGCTAATACCGCATGCGATCCCTTCGTCGCAGAAGGGATGAAAGCCCGTAAGGGCGCTGATGGAGGGGCCGGCGGCCTATCAGCTAGTTGGTGGGGTAATGGCCTACCAAGGCAACGACGGGGAGCCGATCTGAGAGGATGAACGGCCACAGTGGGACTGAGATATGGTCCACAGCCCTACGGGGTTTAGCATGGAGGAATCTTGCGCAACATCCGGCAGGATGGCGCAGCAACGCCGCGTGGGGGATGAAGCCGTTTGCGGTGTAAACCCCTGTTGCTCGGGAAGAAGTACCGTCGGGGAGAGCCTGACGGGAAGACGGTACCGGGCGAGGAAGCCCCGGCTAACTACGTGCCAGCAGCCGCGGTAAGACGTAGGGGGCGAGCGTTATCCGGATTTATTGGGCGTAAAGCGCGCGCAGGCGGACCGCAGCAGTGGCGTGTGGAATCTCCCGGCTCACCCGGGAGGGGTCATGCCAGACGGGCGGTCTTGAGGCAAACAGTGGGTCGCGGAACGGGCAGAGTAGGGGTGAAATCCGTAGAGACTGTCCGGAACACCAGAGGCGAAGGCGGCGACCTAGGTTTGAGAAGCAGTCGCGAGACTGTCCTGACGCTCAGGCGCGAAAGCGTGGGTAGCGAACGGAATTAGATACTCCGGTAGTCCACGCCCTAAACGATGGCCACTCGGTGTCGGGGGTATCGACCCCCTCGGTGCCTTAGCTAACGCGGTAAGTGGCCCGCCTGGGGACTACGGCCGCAAGGCTAAAACTCAAAGGAATTGACGGGGGCCCGCACAAGCAGCGGAGCGTGTGGATTAATTCGATGCAACGCGAAGAACCTTACCCAGGTTTGACATGGCACTGGTAGGGAGGGGAAACCCGAACGACCCGCAAGGGAGGTGTCACAGGTGCTGCATGGCTGTCGTCAGCTCGTGCCGTGAGGTGTTGGGTTAAGTCCCGCAACGAGCGCAACCCCCGTCTCCAGTTGCGTTTTCTGGAGAGACTGCCGGGCGAACCCCGGAGGAAGGTGGGGATGACGTCAAGTCCGCATGGCCCTTACGTCTGGGGCTTCACACACGCTACAATGGCCGGGACAGTGGGCCGCGATCTCGCAAGAGCTAGCTAATCCCCCAAACCCGGTCTCAGTACAGATTGTCGGCTGCAACTCGCCGGCATGAAGGCGGAGTTGCTAGTAACCGCGCGTCAGCATAGTGCGGTGAATGCGTTCCCGGGCCTTGTACACACCGCCCGTCACACCACGAAAGCCGGCAAGACGCGAAGGCGCTGAGCCAACCCCTCGGGGAGGTAGGTGACGAGCGTCGGGTTGGTGATTGGGGTGAAGTCGTAACAAGGTAGCCGTACGGGAACGTGCGGCTGGATCACCTCCTTTCTTACGGAGTGCAGTGACCCCACCCGACTTGGTCGCGGTAGGAGGCTTCACGACTTCCAGGTCGATCAGAGCGACCGGCAGCCCTTGCTGACCAGTACGTATCTGCCTGATCTCGCGGGCTCAGTCTCATGGCCTGCGCTTCCTTCCACGCTTCAGCGGTGGCGGTGACGTTAAGTCGCTGCGACCCAAGAGACGCCGGATCACTTTGTGGTCCGGCGTTGCACCTTGACAACCAGATACGACATGCGATGGTAGGTTTTTGCCACATCGCTGCCACCCGATCCGACCCGCAATTGCGAGGCAACGAGACGGCAATGGGCAGCTAGATGATGAGCGCGCCGGCGCACAGCAGATGTGCCGGGCGTATGGTGATGATGTTGTTCGGACACTTCAACTGGTGTGACGCAACAACGGTTCGCAATTAGAAGGCAGATTGCCATTTTACGGGCAGACGGTGGATGCCTAGGCGCAGAGTGCCGATGAAGGACGGTGCAGGCCACGATAGGCCCTGGGTAGGCGCCAGCAGCCGATGATCCAGGGATTTCCGAATGGGGGAACCCGCGTGCGGTCATGCGCACGCATCCCGTATGGGAGGGGCACCGGGGGAACTGAAACATCTAAGTACCCCGAGGAGAAGAGATCACCGAGAGACCGGTAGTAGTGGCGAGCGAACGCGGTCAAGTCCAAACCGAGCGACGCTTAGTGGGTTCGCGCCCTATGCCCGCTTGGGGTTGTGCGGCTTGTTGGGGGGATCCCGCGAAGGTTCCCGCCTGGTTGGTGTACGTTGACGAGAACAGTCTGGAAAGGCTGGCCGAAGAGGGTGAAAGCCCCGTACTGGTAGTCGTACACACGGGTACAACAGGTTCGCGAGTACCACGGGGGAAGAGTAGCCCCGTGGGAAGCTGGGGCGACCACGCTCCAAGGCTAAGGTACGCTCTGCGACCGATAGGGAACGAGTACCGTGAGGGAAAGGTGAAAAGCACCCCGGCGAGGGGAGTGAAATAGTTCCTGAAACCGTCTGCCTACAGTCGGTACGAGGGCGGTGCCCGTAAGGGCTGCCTGAGTGCGTGCCTCCTGAAGAATGAGCCGGCGAGTGGATCGGCGTCGCCAAAGGCTAAGGACGGTGGACGTCTGGAGCCGTAGCGAAAGCGAGTGCGAATAGCGCGACTAGGTGGCGTCGATCCGACCCGAAACCGGGTGAGCTACCCATGGGCAGTGTGAAGGTTCGGTAACACGAACTGGAGGCGCGGACCCACCAATGTTGCAAAATTGGGGGATGACCTGTGGGTAGAGGAGAAATTCCAATCGAACCCGGAGATAGCTGGTTCTCCCCGAAATGGATTTAGGTTCAGCCCGATGAGTTGACACCCGTAGGAGGTAGGGATGCTGGATGTGTGCGGGCCCTTGGCGGGTACCAAATGCAACCAAACCGCGAATGCCTACGGGTGCGAGTCGGAGTGAGACGGTGGGTGCGAAGATTCATCGTCGAGAGGGAAACAGCCCAGACCGCCAGCTAAGGGCCCCAAGTGCAGGCTTTAGTGGTAAAGGAGGTCGGTGTGCATAGACAACCAGGAGGTTGGCTTAGAAGCAGCCACCCTTTAAAGAGTGCGTAACAGCTCACTGGTCGAGTGCACCGGCGCCGACAATGTAACGGGGCTAAGCCTGCCCCCGACGCTGCGGGTGTAGTCATTTGATTACGCGGTAGGGGAGCGTTCCACGGGCGTTGAAGGTAGATCGTGAGGACTGCTGGAGCGCGTGGAAGTGCGAATGCCGGCATGAGTAGCGTATTGACCGTGCGAACCGGTCACACCGGAAGCCTAAGGGTTCCTGAGGACGGTCCATCCACTCAGGGTTAGCCGGGCCTAAGCCAAGCCTAGTAGTAAGCTAGGGTAGGCGATGGACAACGGGTTGATATTCCCGTGCCACCATTAGATCGTTTGACCGATGCGGGGACCCGGTAGGTAGTTGCCCGCGAATCGTTGGCTTGTTCGTGTAAGCCTGTGACGCGCTGGGGAGCGAAGTTTTTCCTGGCTAAGGGTGAGACCCTAAGCGTGAGAGGGGATGCCGAGAGTGCGGCTTCGGCCAAGCTCAAGGGGTAACGGGCCACGCCGGCAAGAAAAGCCGCTAGGGAGATCTTTTGGTGCCCGTACCGCAAACCGACGCAGGTAGGCTGGGATTAAGGTCCCGAGGTGAACGGGAGACCCTCAGCGAAGGAACTCGGCAAATTGGCCCCGTACCTTCGGAAGAAGGGGCGCCACTTGGTGTGTAGGCCCTCGCGGCTCGAAGCACCTGGGTGGTCGCAGGGAACTGGCTCAACCGACTGTTTACCAAAAACACAGGTCTCCGCGAAGTCGTAAGACACCGTATGGGGGCTGACGCCTGCCCGGTGCCAGACGGTTAAGAGGAGGGGTTCACGCTCTGAATCGAAGCCCTGGTGAACGGCGGCGATAACTATAATCGTCCTAAGGTAGCGAAATTCCTTGTCGGGTAAGTTCCGACCCGCACGAATGGCGTAACGAGTTGAGCGCTGTCTCCGCTGAGGACCCGGCGAAATTGCAGTGCCCGTGCAGATTCGGGCGTCCTGTGGCAGGACAAAAAGACCCCGTGGAGCTTTACTCCACCTTGCCATTGCGCCGCGACCGTGCATACGTAGGATAGGTGGGAGGCTTTGAAGGAGTGCTTTTGGGCACTCTGGAGCCGATGGTGAAATACCACTTTTGCGTGGCTGTGGCGCTCACGCGTTGAGCTATATCGCTAACGCGGACCCTGGCAGGCGGGGAGTTTGACTGGGGCGGTCGCCTCCCAAACAGTAACGGAGGCGCCCAATGGTCTTCTCAGCGCGGATGGTAACCGCGCTCCCTAGAGTGTACGGGCAGAAGAAGGCTTGACTGTGAGGCGGACGTGCCGAGCAGGTGCGAAAGCAGGGCCGAGTGACCCTACGTCCCCTAGTGGACGGGACGTGGATTAACGGATAAAAGCTACCCCGGGGATAACAGGCTTATCCTGCCCAAGAGTTCATATCGACGGCAGGGTTTGGCACCTCGATGTCGGCTCGTCGCATCCTGGGGCTGTAGTCGGTCCCAAGGGTTGGGCTGTTCGCCCATTAAAGCGGTACGCGAGCTGGGTTCAGAACGTCGTGAGACAGTTCGGTCTCTATCCGCCACAGGCGTTGGATACTTGACCGGAGCGGTCCCCAGTACGAGAGGACCGGGACGGACCAACCTCTAGTGCACCAGTTGTCTCGCCCGAGGCATCGCTGGGTAGCTACGTTGGGAAGCGATAAGCGCTGACAGCATCTAAGCGCGAAGCGCACCGGAAGATGAGGTATCCCTGCAGAGGTGGGTAACTGCTTCTGTGAGAGTCCCCCTGGAGATCACAGGGTTGCTGGCCGGCAGGTGTAAGCACAGTAATGTGTTCAGCCAAGCCGGACTAATGGACGATGGGCTTTGTGTCTTTTCTTGTGAGCCAGCATCAGACTGGTTGGGTTCCGGCAACTATCTCCATACCCCGGCTCATCTGGGGTGGCCAACATCGAATGTCGTCTGGTTCGCCTACGCCTCATCGGTTTCGATGGGGCGTTTTGCGTTGGCCATTGGTACATCAGTGGTCAGGTCTTGACTTTCGCAAGGTAGACTGACGGTGCGCGGAAGTGGTGGAATGGCAGACACGCAAGTCTTAGGAACTTGTGCCTCCCAAGGCGTGCGGGTTCGACTCCCGCCTTCCGCACCAAGATCACGGTTGATGCCAGGCTCCGTCAGTTGAAGACGGTTCCGGCGGTTTCTCCCCTGATGAGTGGGTTCTTGCTGATGTCTTCCAGTTGGTTTGCCACCAACCGTTCCCGTTTGAGGTGTTGTTGAATCTTTATGAGCCGGCTTGATACGTCTGGGATTTCCAGGAGTTCCTGCCGGTCAGCGAGGTTCGCGGTTGGCAGGATGCGCGCAGCGAAGTAGGAGAGTGCGATCGGTTCATTTGGTATCGCTTGCACAATTCGCCCTAGTTGCTCTGCGCGGGCGTCGTCGTCAACCGTGGCGCTGATGAGCGTGGTTAGCACTATCCGTAGTTCCACAATGGTCTGGGTCGCGATGGCGCCACCGTTTACCGTACCTTCGTCCGCATCAGCATGAGCCGGACGGGCTCCGGTTTCGCTGAGGATGGTCACGGAGGCAGTGTGGAACGCTCGGTCGCTTTGATGGGATTCGACCCTGAAGCGTTCGCGTCCAAGGCACAGGATGTCGAACCGTCCGTCTGGATAGGGTCGGGTTTCCACAATGTGGGCAATTGTCCCGATGGAGTAGTGGTGTCCTGTACCGGCCGTGGTTTCTTGTGGAGTGGCCAGGATGACGCCAAAGCTGCGGTCGTTTTCCAGGCATTCCCTGATCATCTCCCGGTACCGCTCTTCGAAGATGTGGAGGGGTAGGGGCGCGTCGGGGAAGAGGACGACATTCAGTGGGAATAGTGGCAGTCCGACCCGGTACATCGTGATTGCCTTCCTACGGGTTTTCGCAAGTTTCGCACGTTTCCTGCGGGTCTCCGTGGGTTCGGTTCATGATCCGATCCGCAGGTATCGGATCCAGTCAAGGGGGATGTGATGCGTGGTGCGCCGGGTGGGTCCATGGTGCCGCCTGATCTTAGTCGCTACAGGCTTGAGTTGGCGGCGATGATTCGCACCGGGTCCGCGGATGCGTATCGTGCCTTCCTGCGTGAGTGGTCGGATTTGCATCAGCGCGGTGTCGCCGAACGGCTCATCACGATGGATGATGCGGCGCTGTTGGTGCGCATTGCCCGGATGGCGTTGAGTGATCGGAACCTATCAGACGCCCATGATTGGGCTCGTTCGGTGCTCGTCGAGGCAGATGTGACTGTGGTTGATGAGCCGCCGGTTGCGACCGGGATTGCAAGTGGACGGGTTTCCAGATCTAGGGTTTCTCAGCCTAATGATGGCCTTCGAGGTTTGCCACGGGTTCGGCGTACGGTCAGGGGGCGTGTATCGCGTCCGCCAAGGTCGGCAAAGCCTGACGGCCAGGGGTGATTGCTTGAGGTTCGGGTTGGGTTGACGTTCACGTCCAAGGGGTTGTTCGAGGGCGTTGGTAGACTCGCGAGGCGGTGCGCTGGCGTCCTTCTTGGGCAGGTGTTCGTGAAGGGTCGGGTGAGATGGTTCGTTGGGCGAGTTGCAATGAGATGTTCGAGGGATGGGACATCTCATTGCAGTTTGCGTGTCTCGCTTCCCTAGGCTATGAGGGCGTAGAGATCGCGCCGTTTACCTTGGCGGCGAGGGCGAGTGAGATTTCGTCCGCCCGTCGGCGCGAGGTCCGCAATGAGGCTGCCCGGCTTGGACTGACGGTTACCGGTTTGCATTGGTTGCTTGCCGGTCCGGCTGCAGAGTTCGAGGGTTGGCACCTGACCCACCCGGATGTGCACGTACGGACCAAGACAGTCGCATACCTAGGGGAATTGGCTGCCCTCTGCGCTGACCTTGGCGGTGGTGTGCTGGTCCTTGGTTCGCCGCGTCAGCGATCGACCACGGGTGGGTTGTCGGTTGAAGAGGCCACCAAGCTGCTAGGCTCGTCACTTGCGGCGGCAATGCCCGCTGTAGCGGCGGCCGGAGTGACGCTTTGCCTCGAACCGCTTCCCGGGGCCGAGACTGATGTCATCAACTCCTGCAATGAATCGCTCTCGCTCATCCGCGAACTGGACCACCCCAACCTCCGGTTGGTCCTGGATGTGAAGAGCCTTGCGGCCGAGGGTCGTGTCAGTGGCGATGCCATTCCAGAAATTATCCGCCGGGTTGGGCGATCGGTTGCGTACGTGCAGGCGAACGATGAGAACCGGGGTCACCCGGGTTCCGGATTGATCGACTTTGTGCCGATCATGTCTGCATTGAAGGCAATCGGCTACGACGGTTGGGTATCGATCGAACCGTTCGATTTCCGGCCAGGCCCGGAGACGATAGCCCGCGAGAGCATCGCGTACTTGAAAGAATCCTGGGCCACGGCCGGGGTGTCGGAAGGTGCAGTTCATGGAGCCGCTTGAGTTCATCGTCCGCGCGGGTCCACACCCCCGTATCGCGTGCCCGGTATGGGTGCAACTTCCCGTGCCACCGGCGCCGGCTCCAACACTTCGGCTTTTTGATGATGTCGGCAATGAAGTCCCGTGTCAGTCTGAGACGTCAGGCGTCAGCGCGGATGAGCGGCTTCTTCTCGCGTTCATCGTGCGTGACCTTGAGGCCCATGCCTCGCGAAGCTATCGGTTGGAGCCTGGACCGCCGATCGCTCCAGTGGTCGAGGACACACCACCCGACGCGCATGTTGTAGAGGTTGCATGGCCACAAGATGCCGCGCCCGTGGCCGAAGTTGTTCCAGTGGCTGATGTTCAGGCGGCGGTCGTGATTGAAAGCGCACCAGCCGCTTCATCAGAAGTGAACGCAGAGGCCAGTACGGATGAGGCCGTCGAAGACGCACCCGAGGAAGTTGTCGAGGTGCCCCGGGTTCCACGGGAAAAGCTTCCCGGTATGGTGCTAACGGAACTCCCTGATGGTGAGCTCGCCATCGACATCGAAGGTGACCACTTCACGTCGTACCGGTTCAGTGCGGATGGTCAGCGGCCGTACTTCCATCCCGTGGTTGGCCCGACAGGACTGTCAGTCACCCGTGCGTTCCCCATGACTGAGGGTATCGAGGGTGAGACCAGTGATCATCCCCACCACCGGGGCATGTGGACGGCACACGGTGACCTGAATGGTCACGACAACTGGCTCGAAGGGTATGGCAAGGCCACCATCAGGCATGCTGGCTTCTCCCGACTTATTTCAGGACCGGTCTACGGATCGTTTGACGCGGGTAGTGAATGGATTGACCGATGGGGATCCATTGCCATGACCGATACACGCCGCGTGACCGTATTCAACGTCGGACGGGATGAGCGTCTTGTGGAGATCAGCATCAGGTTCAGTGCGAGCCACGGCCAGGTCACGATGGGTGACACCAAGGAGGCAGGGATCGTGGCCATCCGCGTTGCAACGAGTATGAATGGGCCGACGAAGGCTAACCAGGATGGGGCTGGTCGCATTGAGACCAGCGATGGGGCCATCGGTGAGGATGAGGCATGGGGGCGGCGTGCTTCGTGGTGCGATTACTCTGGTCCAGTTGCCGAACAGGTTGTTGGCGTTGCGATCATGGACCATCCCACGAACCCGCGCTTCCCGACTCACTGGCACGTGCGCAACTACGGTCTCATGACCGCGAACCCGTTTGGCCTGCACGACTTTTATGGCGACACCGATGCACACCGGGGTGACTTCATCATTCCACCGTACGAATCACGGGTCTTCCGGTACCGCATTCTTGTTCACCGGGGCGATGCGGCAGCCGGGTCCGTGCGAGATCGCTACCACGACTTCGCCAATCCCCCGACGGTGGAGTTGTGCTGAATGGATCCGGTCTCGATCGTTGAGGCGTCCGGGTTCCTGAGACCGTCGGTCGCTCGCCACACGCTGCTCGTTCCAGCCGTGGTTCCAGCCGGAGTGGATCGCCTCGATTTTCGGGTCACCTTTGAGCCGTCACGGGTGAACGGCATCCGGAACCTGGTCACCTTGGCGGTCTTTGAGCCCGGTGGTACCTGCCGTGGCGCGGCCCATCGACATGAACCTGCACAGATGGTGACCGTTGCCGATCGGGGATCAACGGTCGGGTTTGTTGACGGGCCGGTTGTTGCTGGCGAGTGGACGGTCGCGATCGATGTCCACTGCGTTGTTCCGTCTGAGGTCGGAGGTGTCCGCTACACCTTCGCTGTGACCGGTTCGATGACTGGGGAAGCGATCGTTGATTCCACGTTGCTTGGGGCGATCACACCTCATGACCCTGTTCCGCCTGCCGACCAGCCGGCAATGCTCTCCGACCTCGGCGACGGAACCCCCCGGTGGCTGAAGGGCGACCTACACATCCATTCGGATCACTCGGATGGACGCTGGTCGGTCGAAGCAATCGTCGACCATGTACGGCGGTTCAGTCTGGATTTCGTGGCACTGACCGATCACAACACTGTTAGTGGCACGCGCCACCTGCGCGAGGCGCTAGCCGCGGCGGGCCTCGCAACCGTGGTCATCCCGGGCATGGAACTGACGACATTCTTTGGTCATGCCAACGTCCTGGGTGTCGAGGACTGGGTGGATTGGCGTACGGTGCCACCTTCGAGCGATGTGGTCCCGGTTGGCGATGCCGAGGGGGTTGAGGTTGGCGAGGATGCCCGTGCGCTGACGTACTCCGTGCACCGCCCAACTCGCACGATGGCCGAGACAGCAAGCGCGGTCCAGTCACGAGGTGGCCTGTTTGTCGTAAACCATCCGCGGTCTGCCGGCTATCCGATGTGCACTGGTTGCCACTGGGATTTTGACGACGCGCCTTCGTACACAAATCTAATCGAGGTGATGAACGGCGATTGGCCACGTCGACAGAATGATGACGCCATGACTCTCTGGGACCGGTGGCTCGCACTTGGATGGAGGGTACCGGCGACCGCCGGCACCGACGCACACGCGGCCCCGCTTCACGCTGACCGCGTCGGGTTCACCTACGTGCACGCGATTCCGGACGTGTCCGGCATCTTAGCCTCGGTGAGCGCCGGACGATCATTCCTCTCGCGCGGGCCACACCTCGCGTGGCAGTCACCCGGTCCCGGTGAGACCGTTCCACGCAATGCCGCTGACGTTGTTGTCGAGGTGCGAGGTGCCCAGGCCGGAAGCGAATTGAGGCTTGTGCGTGACGGACAGGTCGTGGACATGCGTCCGGCACCAACCGATGACACTGTCGTGACCTACACGCTGCGGTCCCGCCCGGCCGAAGGCACCTGGTTCCGGGTGCATCTGGTGCGTGCCGGAACCACCGAGTTGCTTGCGATCACCAATCCCGTGTGGGTCGGTCGCTAGAAGCAAACCCGCCAATGCCATGTGTGGTTAGCGCGGCGATCCCATGATGGCCTGGTAGGCGTCCACAGTCGCTTCGGCAATCCTTGCCTGCGTGAAGTTGGCATGAACTCGGTCGTGACCACGACGCACGAAATCCTGCCGCAGCGCATGGTCGTCGCGCAGGCGACGCAGGCAGGATGTCAGGGCCGCGATGTCACCCTCGGGAAAGACCAATCCTGCATCGGCGATCAGGTGCGGGATCTCGCCCGAATCCGATCCGACGACGGCGACATTGCAGGACATTGCCTCGATCAACATGCGCCCGAATTGCTCTTTCCACCTTGCGGTAGACAGGGATGGCAGTACGGCGACATCCAGTAGGGAAGCGAACGCCGGCACCTCGTGCGATGGTACACCCGGGACGATGCGGAACCGGTCACCCAGTCCACGTTCCGCCGCGAGGGTGCGCAGACGGTTCTCTTCTGGCCCCCAACCCAGAATATCCAGGCGGGTATCGTCGCCCAGTGAGGCCACGGCTTCCACGAGGAGATGAACCCCCTTGAAGGCGTGAAGCCGCCCGGAGAACCACCCAACGGTAAACGGCGTACTGGACTTGCGTTCGGACTTGGGGCGGAAGAGTGCCGGATCAACGCCGAACTGAGGTATCACCCACGATGGTCCCGCATAGCCTTTTGCACGAAGGACATCGGCGGCGTCACGATTGCCTGCCAAGGCGCCCCCGATGTTCCGGTACACATACCGTTCGATGAGGCGGAATGGCAGGGGGTACGCGCGGTTCAAGTTCTGCCAGGTGAAGAAGAGGGTGCGCGCGCCGCTGCGACGCGCTAGCCAAAGTGCGTGCGCGGTTGCGACGTTGTAGGGTTCCTCATCGATGTGGATCAGATCAGGGCGCGTATCGCGTATCAGGGTTGCCAGTCCCGGGTAGAAGTGGAAGTGGAAGTGGCCGTTGAAGGCCATCGGGGTCTCGATCAGGCGATATCCATCGGTGTGCCTCCGTTCCAAAGGCACCCGGCGTCCGGCGTCGTCCCGCCAGTACGGTGGAACGATGACCGTGAGATCAACGCCGTGTGAGGCAATCTCCTCGAGTTTCCTCTGATAGGCCCCGGCGATGCATGCCTTCGAGATCATCAGGACCCGCATGGATCTCTCCTGACCCGGGACATTGATGATTGACGGGTTTGCGGGCGCGGAAGTCGCATGATGGTCACGGTGCCCGTCCGGAGACGCTTCGCACCGTGGGCGCGTCGATTGCCCATTTGTACGCATCGGAGGTCTGACGCGCGCAATCCTCCCAGGTGAAGCGCGAAGCTTGCTTTGGGCCACGCGTCGAGAGGTCATTCCGTAGACCCTCGTCCCGCCAGATCCGGTCAAGGATGGTCGCAAGTTCGCCAGGTGTATCCGGGTCGAACATGATGGCCGCGTCACCCATCAGTTCGGGAAGGGATGTGCGATTGGCGCAGACAACGGGTGTGCCGGCCTGCAGGGCTTCTAGAGGGTCGAGGCCGAACCCTTCATAGGTTGATGGGAAGACGAATGCCGTCGCCAGTTGCATCAAGGCAGCCTTGTCTTCTTCTTCGATGAAGCCCGGAAAGTGGACGGTGCTTTGCAGACCTGCTTCGTTGACCCTGTGCCGGATGTCTGGAAAGAGGTGTGGCCTTCGCCCCGGGTGTGGTACCCGTCCCGCAATCACCAGATGCACTCCGGTGGATGGGTCCAGTGATGCAATGGCGTCCACTAATCCGGTCAGGTTCTTTCGTACATCAAAGCCGCCAAGGTAGAGGAGGAAGCGTTCGGGAAGGCCGTATTTGCTGCGGACGGCTTCGCGTACGTTGAACGGCACGGCTTTGCCCAGGTGCGGGTCGACCCCCAGATAGACCGTCCGTACCCGTTCCGGTGCGATGCCAAGCAGTCTGATGATGTCCCGGCGCGATGCTTCGGAATCCGCCATGACAAGTGTCGCCGCGCGGGCGCCGGCGCTGACCAGGTGGTTGTAGAGGGCGACCAGTGGTGTGGTGACGTAGGCGGGCATGACCAACGGGATCAGGTCGTGGATGGTGACTACCGTTGGGATGCCTCGGGTCATCACGGGTGACCCGAAGTACGGGACATGAGCGCAGTCCGCTCCGGTCCGGCGCGCCGCGAGGGGAAAGGTCAGTTGTTCCCAAATGACCTTGCGCAGGTCGTTCGGCATCCGTCGGGTAGCGAATGTCGCGGGTAACGCGGCGAGCGTCGGCTGCGTGCGAAATGCCGCTGGCTGTGGTCGGGTTGTGTGGTCGGACACAAATGGCCGCAGCGAGGTTTCGCCACCTAGGCGCTCGGTTGCGCCGATGAGGTGCGAGACATACTGGCCACTGCCGGTCGCCGGATGGGCAAGGAAGTGACCGTTGAGCGCGACCGTTCGACCGTCAACCACATCCGGGGGAACGGATGAACGGGACAGGTCGCGTCAGGGTGGTGGGCATCACCGTGGTTGTGAAGCCTCCTCACCCCATCGCTCCTGACTACACGCTTCTTCTCGTCAGGCGTGGGCGCCGCGGGTCGCGAGCTCGCGTTCGCGCTGTTCACGCACCTCGGTGGCGAAGGCCTCGAGGGATTCGCCATGCCGCTTGCTTGCGCGCCAGAATGCTGCCAACGCACGAGCTTCGGTGGTGCCGGTTGCCTGTGCGAAGTCGCGCACGGCATCGTGCACACCCGGGCCATCGGCCTCACGTTCGATCTGGTTCAGTTCTTCCCGGAGGGTTGCAAAGAAATCGTATTCAGCCATCACGTGAAACGTACCAGACGTGCGCCCATGCTGGTGGGAATCGGCGTCAGAACGGCAGTGCCCCCGCATCCGCCGTCACGGATCGGGGGCACTGTGCCAATGCAGGGACCGGATTGTGGTCAGGCCGACTGCGGTTGGGGCACCGGCGCAGTGATCGTGGCGCCATTGCCACTTCCGGGTTCGATCGCAAAGGTGAGGGACTTGCCATCGCTGGCGATGTCGACGGTGACGGCAGTGCCGGCCACGAGTTCGTTGGCGATGGCCTTGCGGGCGAGGGTGTTCTCGATTTCACGCTGGACGAGACGCTTGAGCGGCCGGGCGCCAAAGGTCTCGTCGTACCCGCGTTCCAGAAGCCAGTCCGATGCTGCATCGGTGATCGTCAGACCGATCTGCTTCGCTTCAAGGCGTGCATGGAGGTCGCGGGCGATCTTGTCAACGACGTGGCGCAACTGAGGACGGGTCAGTCGGTTGAAGACGAGGATTTCGTCGATCCGGTTCAGGAACTCTGGCCGGAACGCCTTCTTGAGTGAGTCGAGGACACGGGTTCTCATCTCCTCGTAGCGTGAATCGTCGGTGCCGGACCCCGTCGTCCGGAAGCCGAGCGGACCGGCCTGCATGCTGATCCCGGATGTGCCGACATTGCTGGTCATGATGATGATCGTGTTGCGGAAATCGACCGTACGTCCGTGCCCGTCGGTCAGGCGCCCGTCATCCAGGATCTGGAGGAGGGCATTGAAGATCTCAGGATGCGCCTTCTCAACCTCGTCAAACAGGATTACCTGGTAGGGACGGCGCCGGACGGCCTCGGTGAGTTGGCCACCCTGGTCAAAGCCGACATAGCCCGGCGGTGAGCCGAAGAGGCGTGACACGGTGTGGGGTTCCATGTACTCGGACATGTCCAGGCGCAGGAGGGCATCATCGGCATCGAAGACCAACTCGGCGAGGGCCTTGGCAAGTTCGGTCTTACCGACACCTGTCGGGCCAAGGAACAGGAAGGTTCCGATGGGGCGCTTGCCATCACCAAGGCCGGATCGTGATCGTCGCAGGGCATCCGCGACCGCAATGACCGCCTCTTCCTGCCCCACGACCCGACGGTGGAGTTTCGCCTCGAGGTCGAGCAGCTTGGTCGCCTCTTCGGAGTAGATGTTTGCCACTGGCACACCCGTCCACTTGGCGACCACCTCGGCAACATCCTGGGGGGTCACGACTGACTGTGGCGCGGGGATGCCTGAGGTGGTCGAACCCAGTTCCTGTTCAATGCTGAGGCGTTCCTGGCGCAGACGCATCGCGCCTTCGTAATCCCGTTCAAGGGCGGCCTTGTCTTCCAGGTCGTGCAGCTGCCGGATGCGAGCGAGGCGTCGGGGTGCGTCGGGATCCTTGGCGAACCCGCGCAGACGAACCTTGCTGCCGGCTTCGTCCATGACGTCGATTGCCTTGTCGGGCATGAACCGGTCGCTGATGTAGCGGTCGGCAAGGGTGGCGGCGGCCACGATCGCGTCGTCACCGATGGTCAGGTTGTGATGCTGTTCGTATCGAGACTTCAGACCACGAAGGATGTCCGTGGTGGTGGCCACATCCGGTTGTTTCACGTAGATCGGTTGGAACCGTCGTTCGAGTGCAGGATCACGTTCGATGCGGGACCGGAACTCGTCGAGGGTCGTGGCGCCGATGGCGCGCAATTCGCCTCGGGCGAGTGCTGGCTTGAGCATGTTGGCGGCGTCCATCGCGCCTTCGCCACCGCCGGCACCAACAATCATGTGGAGCTCGTCGATGAATAGGATGACTTCGCCGTTGCGTTGGCCCATCTCGCCTAGGACTGCCTTGATGCGTTCCTCGAACTCCCCGCGGAACTTCGACCCGGCGAGAAGTCCGGTGAGGTCGAGCGACAGGACCTTCTTGTTCTGGAGAGGCTCGGGGACGTCACCGCTGGCGATGCGTTGGGCGAGCCCCTCCACAATCGCGGTCTTGCCGACACCCGGTTCCCCGATCAGGATCGGATTGTTCTTGGTCCGCCTCGCGAGGATCTCCATGGCGCGAAGGATCTCGTCGTGGCGCCCGATGACGGGATCGAGTTTGCCCTCATGAGCCAAGCGGGTGAGATCCACGGTGTATTTCTCAAGGGCGCGGTACGTGCCCTCCTGGTTCTGGTCATCAATTGGGCGTTCGCCCCTGAGTTCTCTGAAGGCGCGCGTGGCGTTCTGTGCGTTCACGCCGGCGGCATTGAGGAGGTCGGCACCGGGCCCACCTTCCGCCAAGGTGGCGAGGAAGAGGTGCTCGACGCCGATGAACTTGTCCTGCTGCTGGTTTGAAGCGAAGATGGCGGCGTCGAGGACGCGCTTTCCGCGACGGCCAAGGAAGAGTTGCCCGGAGGCACCTTGGCGCGGTTGGCGTCCGAGGTGTGCGCGGACCTGGCTTGCGATTGCCTGGGGATCGGCCTTGAGGGAGGCAACGGCATCGACGACCGGGCCGGTGTTGTCCAGAAGGGCAAGCAGAAGGTGTTCCGGTTCGACGGTTGCGTGCCCGAACTGGGTAACAATGGCCTGAGTGCGGGCCATGGCCTCCTGAGCCTGGCGGGTGAAACGCTCCATCGGGATCATGATTGGTTGCTACCTCACTTGTGTGGTGACTTGAGTGCCCTGCACGCAAGTGAAGTATAGTGGCGAGAGGCAGGGTTGTAAAGGGTAGGGTGCAAGGCAGTTTGTCAACGCGGAGCACCAACCGGCATGGACAGCAACACCCTCCGCGAGCGCTTCGTGCGCTTCTTCGAATCCCGGGCACACCTTCCGGTATCCAGTGCCTCCTTGGTCGTGCAGGGCGATCCAAGCGTCTTGCTGACCAGTGCCGGGATGCAACAGTTCAAGCCCTTCTACCTTGATCCATCCCGTGCGCCATCACGCCGGGCGGTCACCATCCAGAAGTGCATGCGGACAAGTGATATCGAGGATGTGGGGGATGACACCCATCACACCTTCTTCGAGATGCTTGGCAACTTCGCATTCGGGGGGGCTGACCATGGGGGCTACTTCAAGCAGGAAGCGATTGCCTTCGCGTACGACTTTGTCACGCAGGAACTCGAATTGCCGGTCGAAAAGGTCTGGGCTACGACGTGGTCGGGCGAACCCGGGATACCGGCCGATGAGGAAGCGGTGGCGCTTTGGATTGCGACCGGCATGCCGATGGCGCGCATCCGTGGACTGAACCGCAAGCCTGACGGGTCGCGCGAGAACTTCTGGGGGCCGACCGGTGATAGTGGTCCGTGCGGCCCATGCAGTGAGCTGCACGTCGATGTGCTGGGCAACTGTCCTCACGG
This sequence comes from Chloroflexota bacterium, assembly GCA_009693165.1. Taxonomy (GTDB): domain Bacteria; phylum Chloroflexota; class UBA11872; order UBA12225; family UBA12225; genus UBA12225. Next base: position 22,164 of record SHXX01000008.1, on the reverse strand, counting down.
GGCATCCGATGCCGACTGTGGTCCGGGTCACGAATGTGGCCGCTTCGTCGAGATCTGGAACCTTGTCTTCAACCAGTTCTATCAGGAGACAGACAAGTCGCTCCGTCCACTCGAGCACACTGGAATCGACACCGGTGCGGGATTTGAGCGGATCGTTGCCATCCTCCAGGGCGCCCAGTCGGCGTACGAGACCGATCTTTTCCGTCCGATCGTTGCCGCGGCCGAGGAGAAGCTTGGCGTCAAATACGGGACCTCGCGCGAAATCGACCGCTCACTCCGGATCGTGGCGGATCACTTGCGAAGCGTCACCTTCATGGTCTCCGATGGGGTCTTCCCATCCAATGAGGCGCGCGGGTACGTCGCCCGGCGTCTCCTGCGCCGTGCCGTCCGCTACGGACGCCTCCTAGGGCAGACCGGACCGTTCCTTGGGGCACTCGTTGACGCGACGATTGCCCGTTTCGGCACCCTCTACCCGAACCTCGCGGAACGTGCGTCGACGATCCGACGTGTCGTCAACCAGGAGGAGGCCAGGTTCTCCGAGACACTCGCCGCCGGGACCGAACTTCTCGACGAGGCACTTGGTCGCCTGACTCCGGGGGAAGCACTCGCCGGGGTGACGGCCTTCCGGTTGTACGACACCTATGGGTTTCCACTGGAACTGACCCGCGAGGTCGCCGAATCGCGAGGGGTCGCGATTGATGAAATGGCGTTCCACGCCGAACTCGAGGCAAGCCGCGTCCGCAGTCGGGCTTCGCAGCGTTTCACGAAGTTGGCGGAACTCGACCTTCCCGCTGTTACGACCGAGTTCGTGGGGTACGACCGACTAGCTGTCGAAGGCGCGGCTGTGCTCGCCCTGCGTGCGGGCGGTGAGCGGGTAGTGACTGTTGAGGCCCACACGCAAGACGTGTGGGTAGTCCTCGACCGGACCCCGTTCTATGCCGAGCGTGGTGGTCAGGCAGGCGATACCGGCATGCTGACCGGCCCTCACGGACGCATCGCCATCGCGACAACCCAGTCCCCCCAGGGCGAAGGGGCGATCGTGCATGTGGGACGTGTTATTGAGGGTGCCCTCGCTGAGGGAGATGTGGTTGTCGCACAGGTTGACGAGGTTGCGCGCCGAGGCACCATGGCGCACCACACGGCGACCCACCTTCTCCACGCCGCGCTTCGGGCCGAACTCGGGGAACACGTGCACCAGTCCGGGTCACTTGTGACGCCCGATCGGTTACGGTTCGATTTTGCGCATGGGCAGTCACTCACGCCAGACGAACGTCGCGCCGTTCAGGAGCGCGTGAATCGGGCCATCAGGGAAAATCTTCCGGTGGCGGTTGTCGAGATGCCCACCTCCGAGGCCGTCAAGATGGGAGCACTGGCCCTGTTTGACGAGAAATACGGTGATCTCGCCCGTGTCGTCACGGTTCCCTCTCCGACCCCCTTGTTCGGTCAGGATGAAAGCAATGAAGCCCCGTTGAGCCGTGAACTCTGCGGTGGCACCCACGCATTCCATACGGGTGACGTCGGCCCGTTCGTCATCCTTTCAGAGGCAGGTACCGGGTCGGGGATCCGTCGCATCGAGGCCCTTGCAGGTGCCGCCGCGATGGCGCACCTCGATCACCAGTCAAGTCTTCTTGATGGGCTTGCATCACGGCTTGGTGCGACCCGTGAAGATGTTGGCACGCGGTTTGACGCCATGTTGACTGAGCTCGCCGAGGTACGTCGACGACTCGAGGCATCCGAACGCCGCGAGGCACAGGATGCGCTTTCGGTTGCGTTGGCACAAGTCCAGACCTTTGCTGATGCAGGCGGACGGACTGTTGCCGTCCTTGGTGCCGAGGTAACCGCATCGGTCGCGCCTACACTTGACCGTCTGCGAGAGGCATCCGACTGGCTTCGAGACAAGATTGGCGTACCGTCGGTCATCGTCCTGGCATCCGTCGTGGACGGCCGGGTCCAGGTGATCGCTACGGTGCACCGTGATCTCTCACGTACCGTGGGCGCAAACCGGGTGTTGTCCGAAGTGACTACCGAACTCGGTGGTCGGGGAGGTGGACGCCCGGAGATGGCGCAGGGCGGTGGCGGAGATCCCGCCCTGCTAGGTGCGGCGCTTGCCAGAGGAACCGGCATGGCATGTACCGCGCTTACAGGATGAGCGCGATCCAGACGGGTAACTTCCCGCTGGGATGCAGTTCCATGGCTGTGGGGGGCGTCCGACTGCCGGTGCTTGCGTTTCTCGACGCTGATCGCTACCACACAGCCGTTCGGTCCCAGGCGTTGTGTGCCTGATCGCCGGAGGTGCCCGTCGCACCCGGGCAATCGTTCTGTCTTCACGCGTGGGTTGACAGAAGATGCCGTCTCACGGACTGCGCTTGCGTACCCGATGCATCCGAACCGGGTGCCGGGCGAAACACAGGGAATGAGCAGAATGCCTCGCCAGACTATCGCGGAGTTGCTGGGCAGGATTGGCGGGAGTGGTCTGGCGGCGATACGGCGACGTGTTGTCGCAGGATCAGGTCGCAATCGGGATGCGGGTGGCCACACGAACCTTGTAGCGTCACCAGATTCATCCGTCCTATCGGTGATCGATTGCGGTGCGGGCCTCATCAAGGCCGTGGTTGTCGAGCCCGAGCAACGAGGCGGTCATCCTACCACGGCCGGTCAAGTGCGTGTGTTGGGGGTTGGCGTTGCTCCAATGCCAGGGACGACCGCGACGGAGGGTGACCCCGGAGAGCTGTTGACTTCGGTGGAACGTGCCCTCCGAGAGGCGGAAGATCTCGCCGGAACCATCCCGCGGCGTGCGATGCTGGCGGTCCCCAGTGCGCAGACGGTTGTGGCACTGGGTGAGGGAACGATTATCCGTCCCGCTCCCTCGGCACCCATCACCCGGGACGAGTTGGCCGAGGCAATGAGTTCGGCCCGGTCAGCAGCGTTGGCCAAGGCGCTCGACTACACGAGGGAGGATCGGGGCGGCGTGACTGATCTCCGCGTCGTGAGCGCGGCCCTGTTCTCGATCACCGTTGATGCCCAGAGTGTCACGCAGGCCGTAGGGTTGACGGGTGCGAAGGTAACGGTTTCGCTCGCAGTCGCCACTACCGAACTGGCGGTTTTCCACAATCTCCGCACCTTGGCGGAACGCCTCGATCTGGAACTGGTTGGCGTTGTCGGGGTGCCAGCCGCCTTGGGCAGTGCGGTGCGGACCAATGTCCCGCCGTCTGGCGCCGTAGTGATCGATATCGGTGCAGGCGCCACGACAATCGCACGCATCGGGCAAGCGGGAACGGAACTCTCCCTTTCGGTGCCGATCGGCACGAATGCGCTCGAGGACCATCTGGTCGCGGAGACCGGAATGACCGCGTCCCAATCGCGCGAAACCTTGAACCACTATGTTTCTGGAGACCTCAGCAAGATTTCCCGCAGAGCGAACCGGGATCACGTCCAACGGGTTGGGGCTTTCTTTGCATCGGTCTGGCGTGATGCGGTTGAGGTCCGGTTGGCTGATCTTGCGCGAGAACACCCGCTCCCACCGCTTGTTTGGCTATGCGGTGGTGGCGCGCGTTTGCCGGACCTGCGGGGTGTCCTGACCGGGCCGGCGTGGCGAAGTGCGTACTTTGATCAGACCCCGGTCGTATCGATCTTGGGAACCACGGATTTGGTCGAACTACGCGGTGACCCCGAACGCATGGGACGGCTGCATGGGTCGGTCCTCGTGCCGTCATTGGCACTTGGCATTGCAGCGATACAGGCAATCGCGCCAACCGATGACTTGTCATCCCTCGTAAGCCGCCTGCGGTCGTCCTAGCATGTGCGACCGGTCCTGTCCAAGGCGCGAAGCGGTCATTCTTCCCTGTTAGGCGATGCATCGCAGTTGTTGCGGCGCGAATCGCGGCCGCGATGTGAAGTCACCAACGGCGGCGTAACCGCAACCGTTCCGGGGCGTTGCGAGTACCAGAGTTATGGCGACTGCAACCGCTATCCGCGCGAACGCTGAACAGCAACCCACCCTGCTTCCGTGTCCTGCGGGTGCTTCGCTCCTTTCGCTCGCCTCGGCGATTGAAACGGCGATCGGTATGCGGGTAATCCTTAACGCGCGTGACCTTCCGCCGTTACTGCAGACTCGTACCAGTCTGATCGTCCTGAAGCGGCGCGCTGATCGGCGTGGCAAGTTACTGAGCCTGATCGCTGCGAACCGTGACTTGCGACGCATGGGGGCTCGCGAAGGCATCGATGCAATCGCATCATCCGACTTCGAATCTGTTGCGTGGTCTGATCACGATTCGGCTTCCGGGTTCGGCCCGGCGGGTGCGGTGCCTGCGGTTGCGGTGCCACCGCCACCAACCTTTTCGGAGAGGCGCGGTGATGACGATGATTTGGTTCGGTCGACGCCAGACACACGTCCATTGACATTTCTCGCACGGCAGGAATCTTCCGAGGCCCGCATCGGGGTCATCGATGACCTGATGGGTGTCGGTGAACCCGAACGTGGCCCGGATGACGTGCATTTGCCACACACCACCCCCTCGCCCCCGATTGAAATACGCTCCGCCTTGTCGACGGTTGAGGCTTGGCTTGATATCGACGTGACCCCGGGTCGCGTCCCCGCCGCGTTGCCGCAAAGTGCCGCTTCTGGGGCACTACATGATGCAAGTGACACAACACCAGCCCATCCAGAGGAAGACCGCATTCCGGCCCGTCGGACGCATTCGCTGCGAATCGTGCGTGGCCCCGGGACCGGCACGCCCGGCAAGGAACTCCTTGACAATCCTGACGCCTCACATGACCTAGGGAAGGTCTTTTCGCCGTCTGCCCCCAATGGTTCTAGTGGTGGCGGTGGCGAGGGACGCTCCGGGGTGCGACGACCCGCCGTGCCTCTCCGGTCGAGGCCTCGCCTGTTGGCACGTGGCCGGACGAGTGGCCGGATTGTGCTGGAACCCACATTGGGTGAGCGCCGTCACCTTGAGAAGATCCGTCGACTTGCTGGTGACCAAACCGAGGCCACGGAAACGGGACGGGTGCGTCCAACCGTTTCGGCAGCGTTCGGCGGGTTTGGCGTGCGAGGCGCCGGAGCGATCGGGGAAGCGGTCAGCGGCATTCGCCAAGCGATCGAAACAGGCATCGGGTCTAACCCAGTGCGCAACGCGGGACGGAGTGCCCCGAGGATCGGACCCGTCGCACTGTCATTCGTGTGGACCGCGGTCGTCGTTACGCTGCGGTGGGTGTTCGGGTTTTTGCGTTGGCTAGGGGTCGGCCTCGTACGGTTGCCGGCACCGGTTCAGCGTGGGCTTGTCGGTCTCGCCGGCGTCTCAGTCCTGTTCGGAATGTTTGTCTGGTACGTGGTTCCTGCGGCTACCGTCGACATTGTTCCGGTTGTCGAGACGTGGTCGACCACGATGTCGATCACCATCGATCCGGGTGCCCGCAAGGCTGATCCGGTCAACGGCCGTATTCCCGGCAAGTGGATCGTCAAGGAAGTGACGGAGACCGCACAGGTGCCGACATCCGGGAAGCGCACTGTTCCCGATTGGCGGGCCACCGGTGATGTGGTTTTCGTCAATAGGTCCAACAAGGCAATCACCGTGCCGAAGGGGACGATTGTCCTTGCGGGGTCGCAGCGGTTCGCAACCCAGGCGGATTTTGTCGTCGCCGGTACGACATTTTCAGGCACACAGCGCAGGTCCGGTTTTACCAAGATGCAGGTCCAGGCCGTGGTTGGTGGCCCCGCAGGCAATGTGGAGAAGCAGCAGATCGTCGCCATCGAGGGCCCGCTTGCTGGCCAGCTCGATGTCCAGAATGACGTACCCCTCCGCGGCGGCACCGAGCGTGCGATCACCTTTGTAAGTGCGGATGACCGTCGACGTGCCCAGGAGAATGCCCAGAAATCTGCCACTGACAAGCTGGCGTCACAGGTCAAATCCGTGTCGATCGAACCACAAAAGGAAGTCGCAGTTCCGCTGACGACACCGGGTGCGACCGGCATTGGCCCCGGGGGGATGATGTCTGTTTCCGAGGTCACGTTCAGCAAGAATGAGAACGACGAGGCGACATCGGTTCAGGCAACCGTCAAGGTTCGGTATGCCGTGACGACCTTCGCACTTGCAGATGTGCAGGAACTTGCTCAGGGTGCGGTGATCAACCGCATCGCTCAGGAACGTCCGGGATTTGCTGCGGTGACCGGAACGGCGCGGGTACAGACCCCGGACGTCGGATCATTTGAGACGGTCACGGGTCAGGTCCAGGTTCGCGCTAAGGCTACGGCATCGGTTGTTCCTGTCTTTAATGCGTCCGACATCCGGGCCGCGATTTCAGGCCTGACACCCGATGAAGCCCGGGCGCACCTGCGATCACTCTCAGGTGCTGCGTCCACTCGTCTTGAGGCATGGCCAGAATGGAAATCGACCTTGCCGCGCATTGGGTGGCGGATTTCAGTGACTACCCGGTCTCCGAATGGTAGTGCGCCGTGACCTTTCCTTCGGTAGCCTGCCCTGTCACGTGACAAGGTGTGCCTGCCGGATGGACCAGTGATGACCGTCATCATTGCCCTGGATGTTGGAGAACGTCGGATCGGGGTTGCCGCGAGCGACCCAACCGGCCTGTTGGCATCGCCGGTGGGTGCGATCATCCGAAACGATCTGGCATCGACACTTGATGGAATCGGTTCGGTGGCGCGCGACCGCGGTGCGACCGCGATCCTCGTTGGTGTTCCCCTCGGACTTCTGGGAGAGGCGACGACTCGGTCAGAGGACATTCGCTCGCTTGCGAATCGAATCGAGGCGCACACCGGATTGCCAATGGTGTTCCGGGACGAGCGAAACACATCCCAGGATGCATTGCGACTGGCGACTGCCGGAGATCTGGCCGGCGGACATGTCGACGCGTTGAGTGGTGGTTCGTCGACTGGGCGACGGGCGCGTCTTCGCCCAATACCATCGGTGCGCGAGAGGGAAGCGCGCCGACGCCGAATCGATGCCTTGGCGGCGACGGTCCTGCTCCAGGCGTACCTTGACGAACGACGCAGGTTGGAAGAAGCCCTCAAGGATGCACTTGACGACCGGGCGGGGGACAATGAAACCGACATCCTCGGGCTGCCTGATCCCGGGATAGACGGCAAACGGTGACTGGTGATGGCCAGACAAAGCGATGCGGAACCGCGAACCAAGGTTGGTCGAGGGACAGCGCGCGAGCTTCCTCCAGGCGAGAAGGTCCAGTCCCAGCGCAAGACTACGCGCCGCCGCGGTGGTGAGGTTGGTGGTGGACGGATTGTCATCGCATTCGCGTTTCTGTTGGCAGTAGGTGGCTTTGCGTTCAACGCCATTTGGGCGGGCATGAGTGACCAGCAGCCTTCGACGGTATCGGTCGGCGATCTGGCGGTGACTACACGAACGGCTTCATCCGGGCGGTCCACCCCGGCCCCAACAGTTGTTCCCGGCGTGCAGGCGACGTTCGTCATCGAACCGGGTGACACGGCAACGGTCATATCCGAGCGGCTGGCCGAGGTGGGGCTTGTCCCCAACGCACGGCTCTTCCGCATGGCCGTCATCTGGCGGGGTGCAGAGGACCGCATGCTCGCCGGGTCCTATCAAGTTCGGCAGGGCATGTCGATGAACGAACTCATCGACACCTTCCAAATACAGAAGGTGCGTGAGGTGACGCTCACCTTCATTGAGGGCCGGCGCCTTGAGGAACAGGCCGAGACAATTGCGTCATCGGGGGCCGGGATTGATGCGCAGCAGTTTGTCTTGAGTGCCCGGCGGGCGAATTTCGTCTACGAGTTTCTGCAAGCCCGACCTGCTGGCACGACGCTCGAGGGCTATCTCTATCCGGACACCTACCGGGTCCTACCGAACGACACGAATGCAGATGACGTCATTCACATGATGCTGCGTCGGTTCGGGCAGATCGTCACGCCGCAGTTTGTTGCAGAAGTCCGGCGTAACACGGGACTGTCTGACCTGACCGTGCATCAGATCGTGACGATTGCGTCGATAGTAGAACGTGAGGCGGCCGTTCCATCCGAACGGGCACGAATCGCATCGGTCTACCTGAACCGCTTCCGGGATGGTGAGGGCCTCTTTGCTGATCCGACGGTCCAGTACGCTGTTGGCAAGTCGGGGGCGTGGTGGCCGGTCCTCCGTGACGCTCCGAGATTGATCGCACCCGATTCGCCCTACAACACGTACGTGCAACGAGGATTACCTCCAGGTCCCATAGCCAACCCCGGAGAGGCCTCCCTCCGCTCCATGGCCTCGCCCGATGGCAATGCGTACAAGTACTTCGTCCGGAACGATGTACGGAATGACGGGACACACGTCTTTGCAGTGACGCTTCGGGAACACGAGGCAAACCGGGTGAAATACCAAAAGCCCGGCTAGCCGTGGATATCATTCCGGCATGACAGAACTCAACCGCGATCATCCCGCCGGTGTTGGCGCGACGCGTCTGGCCGCATTGAGGCGCCATCTTGCCGCCCTGAATGCCGACCCGACGCGGACGACTTCGATAGGTGCAATCCTCGTCACGCAAGCCGACAACCGTCGTTACCTGACAGGGTTCACCGGTTCGGCGGGTCAGGTCCTTGTGTCGGCGACCGATGCGGTGATCTTTACCGACTTCCGCTACGTCGAGCAGGCGTCGGTTCAGGCGCCGGCGTTCACCGTTGTCCAGCCTGACGGGTCGCCGTGTGCGTCGATTGCACAGCGTGCGTCGGCTCACGGCGTCGCTCATTTGGCAATCGAGGCGGACGACATGACTGTCGATGGTCATCGGCGGTTCCTGGGCGCGATGGCCGAACATGCCCCAGGTTGCACCATCTCGGGCGAGACCGGCCTTCTGGTTCCCCTGCGCCAAGTGAAGGACGCCTCTGAAGTCGAGAAGATCCGCCGTGCCGTCCTGATCGGTGACCGGGCAATCGAAACGGTTACCGCAGGATTGCGACCCGGCATGACGGAACGCGAGATTGCATGGCGTCTTGAGGTCGTGATGCGGGAGGCAGGTGCGACCGGTCTCTCGTTTCCTACGATCGTTGCAAGTGGCCCAAATGGCGCCATGCCGCATCACCGACCGGGGAATCGCGAAATCCAGGCGGGTGATCCGATCGTGATCGACATGGGGTGTGTCGTTGACGGCTACTGTTCTGACATGACGCGGACGGTCGTGGTGGGTGATCCGGATGCCACGTTCTGGAATGTGTACCGGACTGTCCTAGCTGCGCAGACGGTCTGCGAGGACGGGTTGCGGGCGGGAATGACCGGTATCGAGGCTGATGCACTTGCCCGCGACATCATCGGACGTGCCGGTTTTGATCCAGTGGCGTGCTTCGGCCATGGGACGGGCCACGGTGTCGGAATGGCGATCCACGAGCCGCCGTGGTTGAGCAGTTCTGAACGCGGTTTGGGTCGGATTCCGGTAGGCGCAGTGGTGACGGTCGAACCCGGCATCTACCTGCCCGGTTGGGGAGGCGTGCGCATTGAGGACATGGTCGTGGTTGGTGAACAGCGGTGCCAGGTCCTGACTACCGCGCACAAGCAACCAGTCATGGCGGGCTGAGGGCCGACCCAGGCTGCGGAGACCGTGTGGGAGACCCGTACACTTTGACTGTATAGGAAGACCGATGTGCGCCGACCTTGCTGGGTGTCGGCGTGTGCCGCGCCCGTTTCCCCGGGTGTCTTGGCACCCCGGATGCGCATGAACATCACTGGAGACAGACGAACGTGATCACAGTGGGCGAACTCCGCAAGGGAGTCGGGATCGAACTCGACGGCAAGATCTGCAGCATCGTCGAGTTCCAGCACATCAAGATCGGGCGTGGTGGTGCGTTGGCGCGCCTCAAGTTGCGCGACCTTCGTAGCGGGGCCATCTTCGACAAGACTTTCTCCGCATCGGAGAAGTTCCGGCGCATCCGCATCGAACGTCGTCCGGTGACGTACCTCTACAACGACGAAGACATGTACCACTTCATGGATCAGGAGACGTACGAGCAGCGTCCCATCACCAAGGACATCCTCGGCTACGCGGTCAATTACCTCAAGGATGGTATCCAGTTGGAGATCAACCTCTACGGTGAGGAAGCGATCGGCGTGGAGTTGCCCCTGAACATGGTGATGTCGATTGTGCAGACGGATCCCGGGTTCAAGGGTGATACCGCAACCGGTGGCACCAAGCCGGCAACCCTCGAGACAGGTCTCGTCGTGCAGGTTCCCCTGTTCGTGAACTCGGGTGACCGGATCAAGGTCGATACCCGCGACGGCAGCTACATCGAACGCGCGTAGGCAGGACGGCAATGACGACACCGGCGGACCACTCGGACACCTCGCGCCTTGCAGTGATCCTGGGGAAGGATCTTGAGACCGTGATGTCGGCCGTCACCCGGACCTCCGTCGAGGAGGTGCGGCTTGAGGATGGTGACATAGTGATCCAAGTGGTCCGTGGGGCGAGCGGAGGAGTGCCGTCGGTCTCAGTGCCCGGAGGTAGGGCCGGAGGGGCAGGTCCCGCGGTCGAAGCCGGCCATTCCCCCGAGGCTTCGCCTGTTGAGGCGGGCGTGACGGAGATTCGGTCACCCTCGGTCGGGTTCTTCCATCGGGCGCGCTCCGAAGGTGGGCCGAACCTTGCGGCGGATGACGCCCCGGTGGCAATCGGGGCACCCATCGGGGTGATCGAGACACTAGGCATGGCGGGAGAGGTGGTGTCCCCGGTTACCGGTCGGCTTGAACTCCGCATCCAGGACGGTCAGGCGGTCGACTATGGCCTTGTGGTTGCGGTCGTCCACCCAGCGTAGGTCCTCTCCTCGCGAAGCTTCCTATGGTCACAACGGTGACCAGTGATGGGACGCGACTGCTGATGGGGACCATACTTGGGATCCGAGCCGGTGCCCTTGGCGATGTCCTTCTGGGCATTCCTTCGTGGCAGGCAATCCGGCGCGCCAACCGGTGCAGGGCAATTGTCTTGGCCTCGCCACCCGGTCCGGCGCAATTCATCGCCTCAACGGTGCCTGGGCCTCTCCTGGTCATCCGGCCCGATAGCGAGTCAATCGCCAATCTCTATTTCGGTGTCAATGGCCGCTCCCAGGACGACGGCAATTACCGTTCCGCCGAAGACGTAGGTTTCGACTGGGCGTCGGTGACGCACGCAGTGGTGTGGACCCACTCCGGTCTCGACATCGCAGACCGACTAAAGGCGCGGGGTGTGGGATCCGTGGTCGTCGCACCTCCGTTTCCTCCGGCCGGTACTCGAACGCACGTTGCAGAGTGGCTGGCCAACACCATCGAACCGGTTGGTGGCGTCTTGCCAGTGGGTTGGGATTCTTCACCTTGGATCATGCAACCCTGCGCGGTTACACCCCTTGATGATCATTGGTCTGGCGCTGAAGACTTAGACGAAGGTCGTTACGTTGTTGTGCATCCTGGTAGTGGAAGTGCGAGGAAGTGTTGGCCGGCCCTGAGTTGGCACGCAGTGATCCGTCATCTGTTGCGTCAGGGGTACAAGGTGATTGTCCTCGAGGGAGAGGCGGATGAGTCGGCGGTCACAGCCATCACCACGGCGATGTCACCCGAGACGGTCCGGGTGATCCGTGGAAGGTCGCTCACGGAAGTTGCAAGCCTATTCGCCGGTGCGTCCGGCGTGATTGCAAACGACTCGGGCATAGCCCACCTGGCTGCTGGCCTTGGGGCGCCGACGGTCGCAATCTTCGGACCGACCGATCCTGCGGTCTGGCGTCCCCGTGGTCCAATCGTGCGGGTGTGTGGGGGTACTCCCGGCGCTTCGTGGCCTCACGCGACACGTGTCGCTCCCGCGGGGGTGATCTGGCCGGCAGTCGACGAGGTGATTGCTGCCATCGCAGAGACATTCACGCCTGCGTGGTCGCGGTCACGCAATCTGCTTACGCGACGAGGTTCCGAACCAGGGTGACGTAGCGCCGGGCGCCAGCACGGTTGCCCCGGAGTGCTTGCCAGAGTGCCTCCACGCCGAACAGGACCACGTGTTCGGCGCGCACCAGGGCGGCCACTGGCGTTCCCAGAGTGCGTGCTGCGTACGTCATCTTGCTGGCGTAGTAGTGGCGGTCGCGCGCGCCGACGTTCTGGTCGGCGCTCTGTGATCGATGGTGAAAGACACGGGCTTCAGGTGCGTACGTGCAGGTCCACCCGGACTGCCTCAATCGGCGCGCAAGGTCGGTTTCCTCGAAGTAGAGGAAAAATGCTGGATCGAACCCCCCTACGGAGGCGAGTGCATTCAACCGGACGAGCAGGCACGCACCGGAAATCCAGTCGACTGGCCCGGGGACGTCGGGTAGGTCGGCGCACTGGTACCGGCGAATGATCGGTTCGATAACCGGCCATCCAGGTGATCCATCGATGCCACCTCCGTGCCATTGGAGGGGGGTGCTTTCGACCAGAAGCGTCGCAAGGTTTGGGAAGCGTCGGCGAGGCGGTTGCGGTCGACCGTCGGGAAACCGGAGGTCCGGACCGGCAATCGCATGTCTTGGACTGGTTTCAAGGGCGTTCCGAAGTGCTGCAAGCGCGTCGGGCGCGAGGCGTGCATCCGGGTTCAGGAACAGGACGTGTTGGCTTCCGATGGCCCGGGCAATGGCGATGCCCTGGTTGCAGGCCACGCCGAATCCGACGTTGCGGGTGTTGGCTACCACCGTCGTTCCGGGGGTGGCACGGGCGACACCAATGCTGTGGTCGGTTGAAGCATTGTCGATGACGACGACATGGACGGCGATGCCCCCCGTTTCGGCCGCGTCAAATATCGATGCCAGACATTCGTGCAGGAGGGACGCGACGTTGTAACTGACAATGACAGCGACGGTATCGGGCGGGTGATTACCGAAATCGGGCAGGCCAGACGGCACTTGATCGGGAACTGGTGCGGTTGTGTCACCGCTTACCGTGACTGCTGATCGCGAGTAAGTATCGTCTGTAATATTATTACCAGCGCCTGTGCCGGCCCCATTGCGACGGGAGGCCGGGGCCACGTCCCCCTCAGAGCCGTCCCGGTTCGAATGCGTACTGCCCATTGCCCATGCAAGGCGAAGGGTCTGGAACTCGGCAATTGCCAGAAGGACGGCAAGGATGACGCCATGGGTGCCGGCGTGCCATCCTTGCAGGGTGACATACCGTCGCCAGAACTCGCGCCACGGTTGCAGGATGAAGTTGTGGGGGCGGATGCGCTGTCCACGCGAGACGCGAGCGGTCGCCTCGATACGCGCATACCGCTGTTGCTTGATCCAGAAGTGTTGCCAGTCGTCGTAGTTGTAGTGAATGAGCCGTGCCTCGAGGTGGGCGTCTGGTCCGTCAAGCAGGACGAGTTCATGGACAGGGCGCGCCGGGTCGTAGCGCCCACGGTCCGTGCGGAAGAGGCGCAACTGGTAGTCGGGATCCCAACCGGCGTGGCGCACCCATTTGCCGGCGATGATGTTTCGTCGGGGCACCCAGAACCCGACGGGCGCGGTCGTGTCACCGGCGGCGTGAGCCGCGTCACTTGCCTCGACGACACGGGTCGCTTCGGAGGCCAACTCAACTGGAACCCGTTCATCGGCATCGACGAAGAAGATCCACCGGTAGCCCCGGCGGGAGGCTTCATTGATCGCGAAGGTCCGTTGCCCGGCCCACCCATCCCAGTCTCGATGCAGCACGGTTGCCCCGAGGGCGCGGGCAAGGTCGGTTGTTGCATCGGTACTGCCACAGTCGACGACCATCTGCGCGTGGGTCCACGACACCGAATTGAGGCACGCCTCGATGTGCCTCGCCTCGTTGCGGGTCAGGATGCAGGCAAGGATGCGGCCATCGATTTCGGCACCACTGTTGTGGGTTGGTCGGTCATGGCCCGATTCGGGTTGGGTATCAGGCGACAAGGTGCATCACCTCACGGCATCCGCGGATACGTTCACGCGACGCGTCATCCGGTGCATGGCGTCGCAGGCGCACGATTTCCTGGGCACACCCGATCCATGTGATCACTTGGGCGACGGCGACGGTCGCCGGTGGCCAGTACCGGCGGTAGTAGTGAAGGCGGCTCCGATGCAACTCCACGAACATGCGAGCCGCGACAGTACGCGTGCTTTGGCCCGAATGATGGATGCCCATGGCGTCGGGGCAGTGCCAGACTTCCCACCCGAACGCGTGGAGACGCTTGCACCAGTCAATTTCCTCGACGTACATGAAGTAGCGTTCGTCGAATCCTCCAGTCTCCAGGACGGCGGTTCGACGAATGGCCATAAGCGCGCCGAGGACCGCATCACATTCAAACGCAGTGGCGTCGATTGCGCGCGGATAGCGACCGTTCAATCGAGACTCGGTCAGTCTCCAATTGAGTGGGAAGAAGTCAAGGAAGACTTGCGCTAGGCTCGGGAACCGGAACGCGGCGTGCTGGAAGGATCCGTCACCATACGCAAGCCGTCCGCCGGCTGCACCGATCCGTGGGTGGTCCCGGAGGAACTGGTGGAGTGCGCCGATTGCGCCTGCCTGAAGTTCGCAGTCCGGATTGACTAGGATGATGGTTCTGCCTCGTGCAACGGCGAATGCACGGTTACACCCGGCGCCGAAACCGAGGTTGACATTGCTGTCGATAACCTTGACCCTTGGGAAACGTTCCCGCACGAACGAGGCGGACCCGTCAGTGGACGCGTTGTCAACGACGATCACTTCAAGTCCGACAACATCACCTGATTGGTGGATCACTGGGTCGAGGCACCGTTCCAACCAGTTGCGGGAGTTGTAACTGACTACGACGACAGTGACGTCGACCATTGACCCATCCTCGGGTTGGGTGCCCGATGTGGACCCAATGACGGCGGCGGTTCGGTCAGGCATCACCGGATTTCCCGAGTACCATGCGGAACGATGGACAAGGCCTCCGCCCGCGCAACCGCCCCTCAAATCCCGCCGCACGAAAGAGGCGTGTGGCCGGTAGTCGCCGTGGTTTTGGGTGCAGGGGCATCGACACGCATGGGGGCACCCAAGGCACTCCTCCCGTGGCAGGGTCAACCACTCGCGTCATATGTGGTCTCGGAACTCCTGCGCATCCCGCCAGCTCCGGCCCATCATAGCCACGGCGTATATGTGCTTCGCTTGGAACGGATTGTGGTGGTGGTCGGTCATCGTGCGGAGGAGGTCATGGCGTCGGTCCCGGTTGACAAGCGGGTCACGATAGTGGTCAATCGTGACTGGGAAGCTGGGAAGTCGGGATCGGTGGTAGCAGGATTGAGCGGGGTTCCCGATGGTCGGCACACGCTTATTACCGGGGTGGACCAACCTCGTCCAGCGTCCGTAATCCGGGCGGTCGTCGCCAATCACCTAGAGGGCACCAGTCGGAAAGATGGCCGATTGGTCACGATTGCTGGTGCGCTGGGGCGCCGCGGGCATCCAACGATCTTTTCCCCCTTGTTGCGCGATGACCTGTTCGGTATTGAAGAAGCCACACTTGGCTTGCGTGCGGTGATTGCGCGACACGAGGCCACGGTTCACACCTTTGACACAGGGGATGAGATGGCCCTGCTGAACCTCAACACGCCGGAACAGTACGCCGAAGCCTATGAACTCCACGGGCGTAGTGACAATAGACCCCCATCGGCAGCGCCTTCCCCGCAACCAGGAGAGAGGAGGAAGGTTTGGCCGCGGGAATGAGAGACGGTGGACGGTACACTTGCCGGAGGGGTAGCGCGGTCGGCACGAAGGTTCGGAGCGGGCGAGATGACCTCAGTCCCGGGTGTTCGTGTAGCCGGCAAGTCCCCACGCAATGCTCCTCCCCTGCTGCTGCGGGAGAGGGGATGCCTCACCACCTTTGATGTATATGCGCTTCCCTAAGCGTTCACGACGAGCAGAATGATGTCCGGTCCGTTGAGCGCATTCCTTGGCTTGTTCTCCAAGGACATTGGCATTGATCTTGGGACGGCGAATACGTTGGTGTATGTCCGCAACAAGGGTGTGGTGATCTCCGAACCCTCGGTTGTGGCGATCGACAAGCGGACCGGCCGTGTCCTGACCGTAGGCACCGAAGCCAAGCGGATGGTTGGCCGCACGCCGGCGAATATCGTGGCCATCCGTCCGCTGCGTGACGGGGTCATTGCGGACTTCGAGACCGTCGAACACATGCTGCGGTATTTCATAGGGAAGGTCCATGACCGGTTCCCGATCACTCCGCGACCACGGGTGATTATTGGCGTGCCCTCGGGGGTTACTGAAGTCGAGAAGCGCGCTGTCCAGGATGCTACGGTGAATGCAGGTGCCCGTGAGGCGTACCTCATTGAAGAACCGATGGCCGCAGCGATTGGTGCGGGCCTGCCGGTTCACGAGCCGGCGGGAAGCATGATTGTTGACATCGGGGGTGGCACCACCGAGGTCGCGATCATCTCCTTAGGTGGGGTAGTGCTTTCCCATTCGATCCGCATCGGTGGCGACGAGATTGATGAGCAGATCACCCAGTTCGCCCGGCGGGAATTCGACCTGCTCATCGGGGAACGAACCGCGGAAGAGACGAAGATGACCGTTGGGTCTGCCCACAGTCTCTCGACAGTCCTCCGAACCCTCATGCGGGGTCGGGACCTCGCGACCGGTCTGCCGAAGGAAATCGAGGTCACCGACGAGGCAATCCGCGAAGCCATCGCCGGGCCGGTCGGTTTGATTGTCGATGCGGTGAAGCGATCAATCGAGGAATGCCCGCCGGAACTCCTGGCTGACATCATGGACACTGGGATCATCCTCGCCGGAGGTGGCGCGATGCTGAGGGGTCTGGACGTACGTCTCTTTGAGGAGACGAAAATTCCTGTCCACATCGCCGAAGACCCGCTGTTGTGCGTGGTGCGAGGGACTGGTGCGTGTCTGGAGAACCTTGAAGTGTACCGAAAGGTCTTCGTGGCAGACCCGTACGCCCGGCTGCGCACGTGACCACCGGCGTCGGCAGTACTGTTGTTTCCGCCGCCGATGGTTGGTCAGGGCAGAGATGACACCTGACGCCACCCCCCATCGCCCCTGCGATTCATGCGCGATGCTTGAGGTCCCACACCAGTGGTGGGAGATCCCCCCCCCGGGCGCTTTCGCGCAAGCGGGAGAGTGGATCGGGCATGCCGAGGTTCCGGAGACGGTGTGGGGTCCCGGCGAAAGGTGCGTTGAATGTCCTCGTCGTTGCGTCAGCTTGTAGTTTGGCTGGCGCTCACACTCATGGTTGCGGCGGTGACGTTGTACGCCGGGCAACGGGGATGGCTTGATACGCCTCGCGATCTCATTGCCCGGGTGGTCGCGCCGACGCAGGGAATGGCAAGCCAGGTTGGTGCAGCCGTGTCTGGTGCGACTGGTGGATGGACCGATGTTGGCCCACTTCGTGACGAGAACGCACGTCTGCGGGATCAGGTTGATGACCTAGTACGGGAGAACATCAGGCTACGGGCATCGGACCTTGAGAACCGGGAACTCCGTGAACAGTTGCATTACGCCGAGGCGAACCCCGGGTTCTCACTTGTCGGGGCGCAGATCATCGGGTTCGACCAGTCAGCAATCACCGGGTACGCAACCATTGACCGAGGCGGTGATGCCGGCATCGAAGACGGGATGCCGGTGCTTGCGACGGCTGGTCTGGCTGGCAGGGTGGTGTCGCACACGCGACGGACAAGTTCAGTCCTGTTGATCACGCATCCGTCAAGTTCGGTGAACGCCTATATCCTCGGAATGGCGGGGGCGACAGGAGTGGTCAACGGCATGCCAGACGGGCGGTTACTCCTGCGCTACCTCCCGCCATCGGAACGGGTGACGCCCGGAAGCGTGGTAGTGACCTCCGGACTTGGCGGGGCGTTTCCCAGGAACTTGCCAATCGGGCGTGTGGTGCAAGTGGAGTCCCGCGAAGTGGACATGTTCCAGCAGGCAATCGTCGAACCGTTGGTCGATATCCGGCGCCTGCTCACCGTGCTCGTCGCGCGTGGCTTCGTTCCAATCAAGAACTGAAGGCAGGGACGGAGATGGGTACGCGCTGGTGGATACCGCCCCTTTGGCTGTTCGCGTGCGCGATCATGCAGGCCTCGCTGATCCCCGCGATCGGGTTCCGGGTGGTGCGTCCCGATCTGGTTCTTGATACGGTGGTGATCTGGGCGGTGACGCGTGGCGCGCGTGAGGCGCTGCCGTGGGGTCTCATGGGCGGGCTGATGCTCGACCTTGTCTCCGGCACTCCGTTCGGCACCCTATCGCTGGTGCTGGTCATTGTTGCGTTCCTGGCAAGTGCGGGAGATATCAACCTCTTTCCAAATGCGCTGTGGCTGCCGATGGCTACGGTGTTCGTGGCGACTTTCGTGCACGCGGTCATCCTGCTAATCGTCTTACGTTCGCTCGGAATCCCCAACGACTGGTGGTTGGACACCTTGCGCACTGTGACAGCGCCGACGGCTGTCGTGAATGTCGTAATGACGCCCCTGGTCTATTGGGTGGTGCGCAGGTTCACGGACAATGACCGGTATCGGATTCAGATGCGGTTTGGCAGGCTCTGACGATGACGACGGCGCCCCCTGCATTCCCGCCACGCCGGTCGCTCTCGATTGACCGGACAATCCTGTTTGTGACCCTGATGGTCGCCCTCGGGCTCGTCCTGATCGCACAACTCTGGTATCTGCAGGTAGCCACGAGTGCACAGTACCTGGAAAGGGCCGACACGAACAGGCTGCGGGTCGAAACCGAGAAGCCACTCCGTGGGGTGATCTACGATCGCAACGGCGTGGTGGTGGCGCGCAATGTCTCGAGTTTCACCGCGAGTATCCGACCGACCGACCTTCCCCGCGACCGGACAGCCCGGAACGACGTCTTCGCCCGTCTTGGGTCGATCATCGAGATGTCGCCCGATGAGATCAGCAAGCTTGTCGAACCGGGCCGGGTTGACCCTTTCCTCCTCACCCGGGTCATGTCTCCGATCACGCGCGAAAGGGCATTGATCCTCGAGGAACAACACACGCGCCTGCCGGGGGTTGTGGTTCAGTTCACGCCGGTCCGTGAGTACCCGGTGGGACTGTTGTTCGGCCAGTTGCTTGGCTACACCGGGCCAATCCCGCCAAGCCAGGTCGGTGCACGCCTTGCTTCCGGGTACGGCCCGGACGAGTTCATCGGTCTTTCGGGCGTTGAGTCGAGTTTCGAGGACGAACTACGCGGCACTGCTGGTCGTCAACAGGTGGAAGTGGATGCGATGGGGCGGGTAACCAACGTCATCGAGACGCTGGCGCCGACAATCCCCGGTGCGAATGTCGTCCTGACCATTGATGGTTCGCTGCAGGAACTGGCGTCTGCAGTCCTTACCCGGGGAATGAACCGTGCTAGGAGCCAGCAAGGCTCACTCGTTGCCATGGATCCCTCAACTGGTGAAATCCTTGCAATGGTCAGTCTGCCGGGCTACGACAACAACCTGTTTGCAACCGGGATCAGTCAGGCCGACTACAGTCGACTCGCGAATGATGTCTGGCGACCGCTCTTTTCGCATGCGGTCGGTGGTCAGGTGCCACCCGGGTCCACGTTCAAGATGGTCACGGCCGCGGCCGCACTGCAGGAGCGGATTGTCACGCCGATCACGAATGTCTCGTGTACCGGGTCGATTACGCGAAATGGCCTCCAATTCCGCGACTGGACGCTTCAGGGACACGGGCCAGTCAACGCGAGGCAGGCACTCGGAGTGTCGTGCGACATCTACTTCTATTCGGTCGCCGGGGGAAATCCTTACTCAGGTCTTCAGGGCCTTGGAATTGCACGCCTGGCGACCTATTCCCGGGCGTTCGGGTTTGGCGAGAAGACAGGTGTTCGACTACCCGGCGAATCCGCCGGTCTGGTTCCGTCGCCGGAGTGGAAGCGCAAGGCGAAGGGTGAACCGTGGTACGTCGGTGACGAATACAACATCGGCATTGGCCAGGGTGATCTTCTGGCGACCCCATTGCAGCTCGCATCGATGACGGCGACACTCGCGAATGGTGGCACCGTTTACCGGCCCAGGGTTGTTCGGGAGTTACGGGAAACCGGAGGGGCAACTCGGACGACATATCGTCCAGAGGCTGTTCGGACCCTGCCGGTGAATGCGGAGTACGTGGCGGCTATCCGGGCAGGGATGCGCGATGTGACGAACTCTCCCTTGATCGTGCCGGGGTTCGCGGGGACGGCATTTGCCCCGTTACGAACCTTTGGTCTCGATATGGCGGGAAAGACGGGCTCCGCTGAGTTCGAGGGTCCCCGGGACTCCAAGGGGCGGCTTCCCACACATGCGCTGTTTGTCGGATATGCGCCGGCTTCAGATCCGAAAATAGCGGTAGCAGTCTTTGTGTACGGTGGCGGCGAAGGGTCGGAAATTGCCGCACCGATCGCAGGCGAAGTGATTCGTGCTTACCTGTATGGGGCTCCCCCCTCAACGTCCATTGACAGATAGTGCGTTGGTCGGTTCGGTAAATTGCCTTCATCTTGACCGAGGTCGGTCCGCGGACTTGCATACATTCGCTGCCTTGGGCGACCCAAGCGCCGGCGGTTTCCATCCCATCCTCAGGGTGCAACCCGTGGTGCACTGCCGTCGCAACGGGAGTAGGGATCAGGAGTGCCGGTAGACTCCCTGCAAGGCGCTGTCCGCAATCAGGCTGTGGCCCGGATGGTCCGGGCAGTCAGCCTCGTTGACCGTTCCCGCCGATGCGCTTGCACGTCCATCGGACGTGCGTCTGGCACGAAATGCAACGACCATCTTGGCGAAACTTCGATCCGATCCTCCTGGCCGTCTCGATCTTGCTGGTCGGGTACGGGTTACTGGTCATTGCCAGTGCAACGCGCGTCACGGACGTCTCAACGAGTCCTTCCCTCATTCGCCAGGCTGTGATCGGGGTTGTCGGGGTCATCCTGATGATCGGGCTTTCATTCGTCGACTACCGTGCCATCGGCCAGATCGCACCAATCCTGTACATCTTCATGATGGTCACGCTGGTGTTCGTGCTCATACTGGGTACGTTCGTGGCGGGGGCCCAACGCTGGCTCGATGTTGCAGGCATCCGGATCCAGCCTTCCGAACTGGCGAAACTGATCATCGTGATCTGTCTGGCGAGGTTCTTTGCCGGGCGCACAAAGGAACCAACCGCAAACGAAAGTCGGGCCAACCCGGCAGCCGGGATGTTCGCGGAACATGTCAGGACAAACTTGGTTGCCCTGGCGATCGTCGCGCCTGTCGTGGTGCTCGTTTACTTGCAACCCGACCTTGGCACATCCCTGGTCCTGATTGCGGCCTACTTCAGCATTGCCTATTTCGCTGGGGCGCCGTACGCCATTCTCGGAGGACTAGCAAGCGTTCCGTTGCTTGGTTTTCCGGTTGTGTGGCAGGTCATGAAACCGTACATGCGCCGACGCATTACCTCATTCTTGTCGCCAGACCGGGACCCATTGGGTGAGGGATACAACCTGATCCAAGCGCGGATCAGTGTCGGTTCGGGCGGTTGGTGGGGGCGTGGCCTTGGGAACGGCACGCAGACCCAGCTGAATTTCCTCAGGGTCCAACACACCGACTTCATCTTTGCGGTGATCGGTGAGGAACTCGGGTTCATGGGAGGTTGCGGTCTTCTTGTGCTCTACGGAGTCCTGCTTTGGCGATGCCTACGCGCCGTGCACGTTTCTCGAGATGCGTTCGGTCGTTACCTCGCCGGAGGGGTCACTGGGATGGTGCTCTTCCAGGCTTTCGTGAACATCGGCATGAACATTGGTCTCCTGCCCGTGACGGGCATACCTTTGCCGTTCATCAGTTTCGGGGGATCATCGCTGCTTACGCTCTTTGCATCCCTGGGCATAATCGAGAGTGTCCTGGTTCACTCCCAGTCGCGCCGTTACGACGCCCGGCCGAGTATCGAGGTCCCTGCAAGAAGCCGTCTTCGGGCAGGACGGTTCGCGTTGCCATTCATCCCTGATGCAGATGTCGCATTTCCCCCGGTCACCCGGTACCAAAGGATGGCCGGCCCGATTGTTGGGCGCGAGGAGACGGTACGGGCGCGCCCCCCGGTCGGGTCGCGGAGGCTCCCGGATCCGGTGGGTGGTGGTGGAACCGGAGGACGGGCCTAGGGATGCGCTGCACAAGGCTGAATCTCCGGTTCTGGGGACGTCGTCGCGGTCAGTTTCGTCTGGATCGGTCGCCAGCGGTCTGCGGAACCTGGCCGGTGACCCGTCGCGAGGTGGTTCCACCCGCCCGGAGGGGGTCCGGGCA